>NC_013422.1:1606500-1949500 GCF_000024765.1 Halothiobacillus neapolitanus c2
AAAAACCCCGTGGCACCTGTCACACACACAGTGGCTCCGGCGTAGTCCGTTGACTGGTTAGCGCAGGCAGCCATGGCTTAATCGTGCCCGTTCATGGTTCATCGGCTTCATTGGCAGCGGCATCTTGCGACTGAGATTTAAACACCTGCTTATCGCGCAAGTTCGGCAACTTATTCAGTAAGGCATAAACGCGCCCCACAATCGGGTTAATCAAATCGTTTGGGCTACGAATCGCAAAGCGAATCGGCTCCAGCCGCGCGCCGGCATCCTGTTTGATTGGGTAGGTTGTTAGCCCCATCTCCAGACGCTTGGCATCCAGATCGATCGTGGTTTGTATTACCGCCTGCACCACATACAAATACAAGCTGTCATTCACCGGCTCAGCGCGGCCAAAATACAGCCAACGCACTTCATCTCGGTCATGCAGCAGTAAAGCGTGACCTACCCAGTTTTCGCCCTTGAAAAAACGCAAGATTTTGGCGTGAGGGCGCAATTGCTGCGATAGCTCCCGATAAAAAGTAGGCGTAAGCACCTCGCGCTGAAACTCATTCGCTCGTTCGTGCACATTCATCCATTGAGCGCATAAGTCATCAGCCAGATGGGCGAAATCATCCAGCAGGTCATGATGAACATCGAGCTCTGCGTTCTTCCTTAAATGATTATTCACCTTGCTGCGGTAATAGCTTTTCAAATCAGCGCGATAGGCCTCGATACTGGGCCAACGAATATCCAGATAAGTATTGGGCAAGCCCATCACCTCGTGATAACCCAAATTTTTCAGAGGCTCAAACAGCCCCTCTTCAGGGGTTTCGAAATCGCGCAGTAGCATTAAAAGCACACCATCCTTCCGCGCCTGCTGCTTGAGTGCCTTATGCAAGGGCTCGACCAAATCGCTCAAGTCAACATCAGGGTGAATCACAAACGGCGGGCTGTTCAAGATAATGGGTGTGCCGCACTCAAGCATCTTTAGCTTCAGAAAATTACTGTAAAACCGGCGGGCTTTAATCAGAAAATTACGCAGCCAAAGCGGGGCGAAAATAGCGATGTCGGTCGTCACCACGTAGCAGGTTGTCGACCCGATGGGTTGATCATCAGCATCAAAAAAGATCACATAGCGGTATGCAAAATCATTGAGATGTGACTGCTCAATAACCCGCCAAAACGCATGTGAAAAGGTAATTGACCGATTCGCAACCAGCCCATCCCACAAAAGAGGATCAATCTGCGTGATCGATGAGAACACCCGCGTTTTGATCATAAGCATCCTTTCCAACCAATATTTTCGACATACGGGAAGCTCGAAAAATTCGTCATTCCCGAGTAGGCGGGAATCCAGCGCCATGATTTTACTGGGTTCCCGCTTTGGCGAGAACGACGAATCACGGGTATTTCGAGGTGCCTATAACCGAAAACCATCGAAGGCTAATGTTTTTCGATGCCCCTTAGTTACCGGCGGAAATGTTTACCACTCGATCAACTGAATATATCGATGAGGTAATAATGGTTAAAAACTTCTGGAACTCAGCCGCTGGCGCATTGGCCACATACAGCACATCTTTGTTTTTCATGGGGAAATTTTGCGCCATGAGCAAAGCCGCTGGATTCATCAAGTTAAGCTGATATACCACCGGTACGTCACCATTTTGAAGGTGTGGAGCGCTTTTGGCGAGCTTGCCCAACACGCCAGGCTGCTCAAATCGAAACACGAACACCGCGCGCGCATCGGCACGGTTATCCAGCAGCCCGCCCGCACGGCCCAATGCCTGAGCCAACGAGATGCCCTGCGCTTCAAAATTCAATTCATCATTTTTAGCAACCGCGCCCAGCACGGTCAGGCTCATCGGCTTGTTCAGAACCGTTATCACGTCATTGGGCGCCAACGCCACATTCTGGGTAGGGTTGTCGATCACCTTGCGCAAGGGCACAGATAAAACCTCTTTACCGCGCGTAATCTGCACCGTTTCTTTATCGACCGGATCTTTTGTTCCCCCTGCCGCCGCCAAAGCATCCAGCAAACGCAAACCCGCCGCAGTGAGTGGCATTCGAATACTTTGCTGCACATCGCCGACAACAGTCACCATGGCACTCGCGTTACTAGGCACCTGCACAAGCACTTGCGGATCATTTGCCAGCCCTTTTAAGGCCTTACGAATACGCGCAGCGACCTGTTGTGGCGAAAGACCGGCGACTTTTATCGTACCGGCGAACGGAATCGAAATGGTCCCATCCGAACTGACGCGCTGAGCCGGGAACGTAACATTGCCTGCGCTTGACCCCATGCCCCCGGTCACGCTCGCCAAGCCGGAAGTAAACAGCACCGGTGGTGGCGCTTCCCAAACACTCACATTCAGCTCATCACCTGGCCCAATGACATAATTGGGTTTTGGCGCGGCAGACAAGCCCAAGGCAAAATTGTCGTGTTTCTGCGCTACTGCGAGCATTTGATTAATTTGTGCATCAATAGGAAGCAATAAAACGGGCGCATTAGGCTTCACTGCCAGGTCAGTGATGTCGTTAGAGGAAGGCCCATCACGCATCATCCAACCCGGTGTCGTTACACAGCCTGACAAGGCAACAATGGGCAGCAAGAGAAGCAAAGTACGATGTAATTTGTTATAAATCATATTTTTAAAATCTTTTTCACAAAGGGATAGATTCGTCCAGGCCATGCAGATTACTGAAATTAGCGCCAAGAATACCGAATAAAGCGTCTGGTTGATGCCTTTTTAACCCAGCTTCGCGCAGAACAATGCTCAACACCAACCGCGTGATGCTACATTCCCAAAATTGCTGTTGATCGCAACTATCAAACTTGGCATAGTTCAAAAGGACATATCGGAAGATTATTGATGATCAAAAAACCTACAAAACTTTTGGGCACCCTGCTTCTGGAACCCAAAGTATTCGGCGATGAACGCGGATTTTTCATGGAAACCTGGAACGCGCAGCGGTATCGGGAATTCGGTCTTGAAGAAAACTTTGTACAAGACAATCTCTCTCGATCACGCCGTGGTGTATTACGTGGATTGCACTTTCAGGAGCCCAACCCGCAGGGCAAACTGGTGTCGGTACTTGATGGCGAAGTCTTTGATGTTGCCGTCGACATCCGGCGCGGATCACCCACGTTCGGTCAATGGGAAGGCTACACCCTGTCGGCGCAGAACAAGTTGCAATTCTATATCCCACCGGGTTTCGCCCATGGCTTTTGCGTGACCAGTGACACAGCCCTCTTTGCCTACAAGTGTACCGAGTTGTATCAGCCAGCCAACGAGGGTGCCATTGCTTGGGACGACCCTGATTTAAACATCCCCTGGCCAATTGATCAGCCCGAGCTTTCTGCCAAAGATGCCAAAGGCATTCGTCTGGCGGATTACCCCTCGGACAAACTACCCCAATTCGACTAGATAACGCGTCACATTCCCTTAACACTTAACCTATTACCATGCCGCCATGAATACACAACCATTCACCTGTTTGATTCTTGGCGACCAAGGGCAAGTGGCTTATGAACTCAAGCGTGAGCTTGCCACCTTGGGGCGCGTAATTGCCGCAAGCAGAAGCACACTCCCCGTCGCAATTGATTTAGCACAACATAATGATTTTGAATCATTGATTAGGCAAACAAAACCGAACTGCATCGTTAATGCAGCCGCCTACACTGCCGTCGACAAGGCCGAACAAGAGCCCGAGTTGGCGATGCGAATCAATGCCGAAGCCGTAGCTGAGTTGGCGCAAGCCGCCGCAAAGGCCAATATTCCGCTCATTCATTACTCAACCGATTATGTCTTTGATGGCACGGCACAACAGCCCTACCAAGAAGACCAACCCACTAATCCGCAAGGCGTATACGGACAGAGCAAGTTGGCAGGTGAGCAAGCCATCGCCGCATCGGGCGCCAACCATTTGATTCTTCGCACCAGTTGGGTTTATGGCACCCGTGGCGGCAATTTTTTACGCACCATGCGCCGCTTGGCACGCGAGCGAGAAGAACTCAGCGTTGTTGCAGATCAAACCGGCTGCCCAACCTGGTCGCGGCACATCGCGCAGGCGACGGCGCAAATCTTGATCCAACTCAAACGCGATCCGTCGCTCATCACCGAACACAGCGGTATTTATCATCTGGTTTCATCCGGCCAAGGCAGTTGGCACGACTTTGCGACCGCGATCATCGAGCATCAGCGCCAGCAAGAAACCATTGCCTGCCAGCGGATTGTGCCCATTACCACCGCGCAATTTCCCACGCCAGCCAAACGCCCGGCGTACTCTGTGCTGAACACCGACAAACTCGCCGAAACCTTTGGTGTTCGCCTCCCCGACTGGCGCGAGGCGTTAAGCCAAGTCAATGCCGAACTCGATCAACCCCACATTTAAACCCACCGGAAGAAACATGAGCGCTCATCCCAGCCAAGCATCGCAAAAAAAACTAATGGTCACCGGTGGCGCCGGCTTTATTGGCTCGGCTGTTGTGCGGCATCTGATCGAAAACACAGACCACATCGTGGTGAATATTGATGCCCTCACCTATGCCGGCAATCTGGAATCAATCGCCGCCGTTGCCAGCAGCCCACGATACCATTTTGAACAAGCCGACATTACCAATGCCGATGCCATGACGGCACTGTTTAATAAGCATCAACCCGACGGCATCTTGCATCTGGCGGCAGAAAGCCATGTCGATCGCTCCATCGACGGCCCTTCCGCTTTTATGCAAACCAACATCATAGGCACCTACACCCTGCTCGAAGCCGCGCGGGCATACTGGAGCGACCTAAGCGATGCCCGCAAAACCGCATTCCGCTTTCAACATATTTCTACCGATGAAGTTTATGGCAGCTTGGGTGAAACCGGCTTATTCACAGAAGAAACCGCCTATCAGCCCAACTCGCCATACTCTGCGAGCAAAGCCGCATCCGATCATCTCGTGCGCGCCTGGCATCACACCTATGGCCTGCCGGTAATCACCACCAACTGCTCAAACAACTACGGCCCCTATCATTTTCCTGAAAAGCTCATTCCGCTGGTGATTCTCAATGCCATCGAAGGCAAGCCCTTACCCGTGTACGGCAAAGGCAACCAAATCCGCGATTGGCTGTATGTGGAAGATCATGCCCGCGCATTGGTGCTGGTGCATGAACAAGGCGCCATCGGCGAGGTATACAACATTGGTGGGCATAACGAGCAGCGTAATATCGAAGTGGTGCAAACCATATGTGATTTGCTAGAAGAACTTAAGCCGGAGAAACCCGCAGGCGTAGCAGCCTACCGGGATCTCATCACGTTCGTGCAAGATCGCCCTGGCCACGACCAGCGCTACGCCATCGATGCCAGCAAAATCCAGCGCGAACTTGGTTGGACGCCAATGGAAACTTTTGAATCTGGGCTCAAAAAAACCGTGCAATGGTATTTGGACAATTCATCGTGGTGGCAGCGGGTGCTAGGAATTGTTAATTGTTAATTGTTAATTGTTAATGGGTGGATTTGAGATGGTGGGCACAGGGAATGTGGTGCTGGATAAGAGTTTCTGTTTTGCCATTCGCATTGTGAATGTTTACAAGTTCTTGGTAAAAGAGCATAGAGAGCATGTGCTTTCAAAACAGTTGTTAAGATCGGGAACATCCGTAGGGGCCAATGCCAATGAAGCGCAAGCAGCACAAAGCAAAGCAGATTTTATTGCCAAAATGTCCATTGCCAGCAAAGAAGCCAGAGAAACGGAATACTGGATACGCCTACTGATATCAACCGGATATCTGGATAAAAAACAACATCATGTACAAACCCTGTTAGAAGAAAGCACAGAAATCTCAAAACTGCTAACAAGCATAGTAAAAACCGCACAACAAAAAGAAAGAAAATGAAATTAAAAATTCACCATTAAACATTGAGCATTGACCATTAAAAATTGACCATTAAAAATTAAAAATTAAACATTGAGAATTAAGCAATGAAAGGCATCATCCTAGCAGGCGGCTCCGGCACACGGCTTTACCCACTGACACAAGTCATCTCAAAGCAACTGCTGCCGGTGTACGACAAACCCATGATCTACTACCCGCTGGGTGTACTCATGCTTGCAAATATCAGAGACATTCTGATTATTACTACACCGCAAGACGCACCGCTGTTCAAAAAACAACTGGGTGATGGCTCCCAGTTTGGCGTGAATTTGAGCTACGCTGAGCAGCCAAGCCCGGATGGTTTAGCACAAGCCTTTATTATTGGAGAAGAATTTATCGGCGATGATAGTGTTTGCCTTATTCTTGGCGACAACATCTTCTGGAGCCAGGATCTCTCCAACAGCATGAAAAAAGCGGCGGCCATCACCGAAGGCGCACATGTGTTCGCCTACCGCGTGGACGATCCCGAACGCTATGGCGTGGTCGAGTTTGATGCAAACAACCGCGTTCTCAGCATCGAAGAAAAGCCCAAAAAACCCAAGTCCAATTTCGCAGTCACCGGCTTGTATTTCTATGGCAACGAAGTAATCGAGATCGCCAAAACCATCAAACCCTCTGATCGAGGCGAGCTTGAAATCACAAGTGTCAATCAGGCCTACATGGAGCGAAACCAACTGGAAGTCACCCTTATGGGCCGCGGTAGCGTATGGCTGGATGCGGGCACCCACGCCTCTTTGCTCGAAGCCGGACAATTCATCGAAATCATCGAGCGGCGCCAAGGGCAAAAAGTGCTCTCGCCCACAGAAATTGGCTACAAAAAAGGCTGGATTGATGATGATTGCGTACGCAAAATTGCCGAACCACTCAAAAAGAACAAAACCGGCAAATATTTGCTTGAAATGATCAAAGAAAACAAATAATTAACGTAATAGTTGAAAAAGCATGTCTCAAGAAGAGCTTAATCGCCTCCATCACGAAAACGCACGTCAGCAGGCCGAGATCATCCATCTCACAGCACTGCTCAATGAGCAGCGTGCCAAGATGGTACGCATATATGGTTCCCGAAGCTGGCGTTACACCCAATTTTTACGATCAATCGATGGCCTGATACATAAATACTTATTAGGCAGCACGCGTATTGATCTGGTACCCATACACCAACTGGAACTAAACAACACCCCGAAAGGAAAAGTTTGGGTTTCAACCGGAGAAGACCCCCAGTTTTTAATCAGAGCACACAACCCGGCCGTGCTTAAACAAACCGGCTGGGCGCAACTTGAATTCCAGCTTCGCTGCGATGAACCGCTGCCGATGCAACTGTTTATCGATTATGGGCAAGGCTACAAAGACGATATCGTCATCAACCATCACGCCGATACCTCGGGCTTGATTCAAATTCCGCTCTACATTCCAGTGGAACTACTAGACATCCGTTTTGACCCAGCGGCGCATCCCACCGAGTTCAAAATATCCGGCGTACGGCTCAAACGCCTCAAACACCCACCCGCAAATCAAGATTCAGCAAATCAAGGCGCATACAGCCACCTTGCGTCTATTGCCGACATTGGTTTTCATCTCGAAGCCTCCAATCAAATCACCCGCTCCCTTACCGACAGCCGCCATTGGCTCTCCCACGGTGAAGACCCCTACTTCACGCTCCAATACAAAAACACCCAAGCATTAAAACCCGGCTGGCATTGCGCCAAACTCAATATCACCACCGAGGCGCAAAAGGGAATAGCCAAATTCTATTTCGACACCGGTAGTGGCTATAACGAAGCCCAAACATTGGCCATACCCTTTGAGAGTGGCATGCTCATTGAGCGTGTTATTTATTGCAAAGAAACCATCAAAACCATCCGCTTTGATCCCATTGACTTTAAAGGTGGCTTCAAACTAGAAGCGCTCGATTTCAAATCTATTGATACAACACAAGCCGAAGAAACCATGCGTCACCGCATTGCCGAACAACATCCAGATTTTGTAGGTACATCACCTGCCGAATTTGAACAACGACTCGACGAAGTCATCCGGGCAATGCAACCGGATGCCACCACCCCAAAAACAGACACCCTGATCACGCTCTACAACCAAACATTCGACACCCGCCCGGGTGCCATAGCTTATGATCAATGGATTGAGCAGGTAGAACAGGCACAACTCCCCACACAAGCAACCGTACAGGCATTTTTATCCAGCCAATCGACACCTGTAATCATTTCCATTGTCATGCCGGTATACAACACGCCCGAAAAATACCTGCGTTTATGTATCGACTCCGTTCGCGCACAATCGTATCCGCATTGGGAACTGTGCATCGCCGATGACAAATCGCCCCAACCCCATGTAAAAAAAGTACTCGACGAGTACATAAAAAAAGACAAACGCATCAAGGTTGTCTACCGACCACAAAACGGCCATATTTCAAAAGCATCCAACAGCGCACTCAAATTGGCAACGGGCGAATATGTCGCCCTGCTCGATCACGATGATGCCCTGCCGGAACACGCCCTGTATTTCATGGCACAAGCCATTGCAGAGCATCCAGAAGCACAAATCCTGTACAGCGATGAAGACAAAATCGACATCCACGGCCAGCGCAGCGAGCCACACTTTAAAAGCGATTGGAACCCCGACCTGTTCTATTCTCAGAATTATGTTTCCCACCTCGGCGTATACAAACGCGAATTACTCCAGCGCATCAATGGATTCCGCACCGGCGTAGAAGGCAGCCAAGATCAAGACCTACTCCTGCGTTGCCTGCCGCATGTCAAAGCCGAACAAATTATCCACATCCCGAAAATCCTCTACCACTGGCGCACCCTAGAAGGCTCCACCGCCATGGCCTCGGGCGAAAAATCCTACACCACCGATGCGGGCATCAAAGCACTCAGCGATTTTTTTGAAAAAAATGGTCCCGCAGGAATTAAAATAGAACAAGGACTGGTGCCAAACACCTACCGCGTACACTGGCCTATTCCCAACCCCGCGCCACTCGTGAGCCTGCTCATCCCCACGCGTGATCGTAAAACCATTACCGAAATCGCCGTGCGCAGCATTCTGGATAAAACCACCTACCCCAATTACGAAATCATTATTCTGGATAACGGCAGTGAGGAACCAGAAACCCTAGACTGGTTTGCCGCCATCCAGCAGGAAGACGAGCGCGTAAAGGTTTTGCGTTACGACCACCCATTCAACTATTCCGCCATCAACAACTTTGGCGCACAACACGCCAAAGGCAGCCTGATTGGCCTGATTAACAACGATGTCGAAGTCATCAGTCCCGATTGGCTCACCGAAATGGTCAGCCACGCGCTGCGGGAAGATATTGGCTGCGTGGGCGCCAAACTCTATTACAGCAACGACACACTGCAACACGCAGGCGTAATTCTAGGGATTGGCGGGGTTGCAAACCACTCGCACAAAAATTCCAAACGCGACTCACCCGGCTATTTTGCCCGATTGATCGTTGCGCAAAATTTCTCAGCAGTAACCGCTGCATGTCTGATTATTCGCAAATCGGTTTACGACCAAGTCGGCGGGCTCGACGAAGTCAACCTCAAGGTCGCCTTTAACGATGTTGATTTCTGCCTCAAAGTACGGGAAGCGGGGTACCGAAACCTCTGGACACCCTATGCCGAACTGTATCACCATGAATCCATCAGCCGAGGCACCGAAGACAGTCCAGAGAAACAAGCTCGCTTCCGAGGCGAGGTAGAATTCATGCAATCCAAATGGGGTGATGCCCTGAAATTGGATCCCTTTTACAGCCCGAATCTGACTCAGGATCGGGAAGATTTTTCAATAGGCAATTAAAACAATGAAAAAGTTCTTATTCATACACATACCCAAAGCAGCTGGAAGCTCGGTAAATAAATTATTTTTGGATGCCTTAGGATTAGAAAACTGCGCAATCCATTTAGAAAGTAGATCTGAGTGGCGAAACGAAGAAGAAAGAAAAAATCTAATCACCCAAAAATCATTTTTATCTGGCCACATAACATTTAGCGAATTCGAGAAAAAAACCAACTTCGATCAGTATTTTAGCTTTGCTTTTCTCCGCGACCCTTACACACACCTAATTTCACATTTATCGTGGATAAGAAAACTATCTGACCCAGGCCAAGAGACAAGATTTAATGAGCATCCTGAGTACATTCAGAATCTGTCAAAAAAATTATTCTCAACAAATCTTCAGAGCACAGTTGAACTAGAAGATCTAGTTGTAAACTTAACACCCCAAGAATTCTCACTTCTTGATAATGTACAAACAAGATACTTAAGAAACAATAACAATCCACGCCCCGTGGACGAAATTGATGCAATAGATGCAATTAAAAACATTTCAAAAATTAGCCATATTGGAACCATGGAAAACATAGATTCAGATTTATCTGAAATAAGTATGGCTCTTGTTTCAAAAAAAATAGATAAAGCCCCCATTGAAAACATGAACCCTAATAGCTATGGCCTAAACCAAGATGTTGTAAAAAAAGCCACGAGATTGCTGAATCTTATTAAACATGATTTAGTGTTATATGATTTTGTCAAGAACAAAAAAAACGGGGTAATTAAATTCAATCAAGTTCAAAAAAACTCATACTCATCGGGCGATGAATTTCAATTATTCAATCCGTTCACATCTAAAGTTAAATCATCGATTTATTTTGGTAAAAAAATCGAATGTAAGTTGCTATCCAAACAAATGTTTGAAAGGTTTGAACCATGGTTCTGGAATGGTGACATTGATATTAATCAACTCGAAAAATCAGGAGCATACAATATCCCCGAGACTAAAATATGTTTCTTTGAAGATCTTAACCTGATGGCGCATGGCGTCCTTTTTTATGAAGATAAAATATTATCCGATCCAAGTATACATCTATCGCCAGCTCAGCTCAAAGCAGGGGGAATAAACCCTAATGTATTTGAATTAAATAATAAAAATATTATTTTACAAAAAAATCTTCGCATATCAAAAATCACAGGTGAGGCTATTCCAATTTCACGACCTGGTGAGGCAGTTTATGGCCATTGGTTGGTAGACATACTTCCACGAGTTATTTTGGCAAAACATGAAGGGTATGAATGCCCTTTAATCTCAACCATCCACATTCCAAACTATGCAAGAGATTTACTTTCCCTGATCGGCTTTGATGATAAGAATATTATAACTTATAAGCCTGCCGTCGAATATGTGGAAATTGAAAAAGCAATTGTTCCATCTTACCTTAGACAAGAAAGTGGATTTTCTAATTTAATGTCACTAACATCGAATGCCTTTTCTGCATATTGGTCGGATAAAAGTGAAAAAAAAATATTTGTCAGCAGAGGGGATTATAACAGCAACCAAACCCTAGTTAATCGCGCTGAATTAATTCAACTTCTTGAAAAACATGGTTTTGATATTATCGAACCCCACAAACTTGACATTAAAGAGCAGATAAGTAAGTTTTCGGAGGCAGATCTTGTAATTGGTGAGTATGGCTCTGCTATGCATAACACTATTTTTTGCAAGCCTAATACCAGAGTGATTGTTTTGCAATCCGCAACGCCCTTACCGTTTGTCCAAGCAGGTCTAGGGCGGGCGTTAAATCACCCAACAGGATTCTTATTTGGCACCCCCTCACCAAGTCACGATACGGTTAATAAGGGCAGATCGTTTATAGCACCCTTGGATGAATTAAAAGTAATCCTTGAGAAATACACATAAAAATATTTTAAATTGGAACTTTTATGCAAAAAAAATCCCACCTGGCCGCCCTCGAAGCCGAGTCTATCCACATCATCCGTGAGGTGGTGGCGGAGTTCGAGAACCCTGTGATGCTTTATTCCATTGGCAAGAACTCTGCCGTGATGCTGCATTTGGCGATGAAGGCGTTTTACCCCGGTAAGCCGCCCTTCCCGATTATGCATGTCGATACGCTGTGTAAGTTTCGTGAGATGTACGCCATGCGCGATCAGATCACCGAAAAACATGGTTTGCAGTTGTTGGTGCATGTGAATGAAGAAGGCCGTGCGGCGGGCGTGAACCCGTTTACCCACGGCAGCAAGGTACACACCGACATCATGAAAACCGAGGGCTTGAAGCAGGCGGCGTGAAACGGTAGCTTACCCAACCACTAGAACCCCAAGCATCCTGGAGGGCAATATGCCAATAATTTCAATGTTTTATGGCATTATCGTAAAAATGTATTTGCTGGATAATAAGCAACATAATTTGCCGCATATTCATGTAAATACGCTGAATTTGAGTGCGTGTTTGCCATCGAAACGGGCGATGTTTTAATCGGAAATCTTCCACGAAAACAATTGCGCTTGGTGCAAGCCTGGATTGAACTACACACCGATGAGTTGCTTGCCGATTGGGAAATTGCGTTATCCGGTGAATTGCCCTATAAAATTGATCCACTCTAGTAAGAAGTTTTGACATATGTATTGGGATGTTAAACAAGTTGAAGTAAAAGATGTCCATAAACTCTTTGTGATTTTTGAGGATGGCAAGGCCGGAATGTTTAATCTTTCGCCCTATCTGGACTTTGGTGTGTTTAAAGAACTACAGAACAATGCCTATTTCAAACAGGTGAGCATTGAACACGGCGCAGTTACTTGGCCGCATGGGCAGGACATCGCCCCCGAAACGCTATACGCAGAAACAATTAATCAGTAAGCAAACTAACCCAACGTAATTCCCGCGTAGGCGGGAATCCAGAGCCTTGATTTTTCTGGGCCCCCGCTTGCGCGGGAACGACGAATCACGAGTATTTCGAAGTGGCCTATAGAACCTTTGGGAAGCTAGAAAAACTCGTCATTCCCGCGGAAGCGGGAATCCAGAGCCTTGATTTTCCTGGGTTCCCGCCTTCGCGGGAACGACGAATCACGGGTATTTCGAGGTACCCAATGGTTTAATCACTAACGTAACATATGGAAAGCACTACCAATCTTCGCAACACGTATTTGAGTATATTATGAACACAAAATCCCACCTAGCCGCCCTCGAAGCCGAGTCCATCCATATCATCCGTGAGGTGGTGGCGGAGTTCGGGAACCCTGTGATGCTTTATTCCATCGGCAAGGATTCTGCCGTGATGCTGCATTTGGCGATGAAGGCGTTTTACCCCGGTAAGCCGCCCTTCCCGATTATGCATGTCGATACGCTGTGGAAGTTTCGTGAGATGTACGTCATGCGCGATCAGATCACCGAAAAACACGGTTTGCAGTTGTTGGTGCATGTGAATGAAGAAGGCCGCGCGGCGGGCGTGAACCCGTTTACCCACGGCAGTAAGGTGCATACCGACATCATGAAAACCGAGGGTTTGAAGCAGGCGCTAACCAAGTATCGTTTTGATGCGGTGTTCGGTGGCGCACGGCGGGATGAGGAAAAATCTCGCGCCAAAGAGCGGGTGTTTTCGTTCCGGGATAAAAATCATCGTTGGGACCCGAAAAACCAGCGCCCGGAATTGTGGAATATTTACAATGGCCGCACGCACAAGGGCGAGAGCATTCGGGTGTTCCCGATCTCGAACTGGACGGAGCTGGATGTGTGGCTATATGTGCATCAGGAAAATATCCCTGTTGTGCCGTTGTATTTTGCCGCCGAGCGCCCCGTGGTTGAGCGGGATGGCACCTTGATTATGGTGGATGATGACCGTATGCCGCTGAACCCCGGTGAAGAACCGCGCATGGAGAAGGTGCGTTTCCGTACCTTGGGCTGCTACCCGCTTACCGGTGCGGTACGCTCCAATGCCAGTACGGTACCGGAGGTGATTCAAGAGATGTTGCTCACCAATACCTCCGAGCGCCAGGGGCGCTTGATTGATCAAGACGGTGCCGGTTCGATGGAACAGAAAAAACGCGAGGGGTATTTCTAATGAGCCAAGTTACCAACCCATCTTCTGGGCAGTCGGCACACCATGCCGCTGAACTGATTCGCAAGGATATTAACGCCTATCTTGATACCTATTTGCACCATGACATGCTGCGGTTTTTAACCTGCGGCAGTGTGGATGATGGCAAAAGCAGCCTGATCGGCCGCTTGTTGTATGACAGTAACCAGATTTTTGAAGACCACATGCAAGCGTTGCAAAAAGACAGCGCCAAGGTGGGTACGACGGGTGAAATGGTGGATTTGGCGTTGCTGGTCGATGGCCTGGAATCCGAGCGCGAGCAAGGCATTACTATTGATGTGGCCTACCGTTATTTCACCTCGGAAAAACGCAAGTTCATTATTGCCGATACGCCGGGGCACGAACAGTACACGCGCAATATGGCGACGGGTGCTTCTACGGCCGATGTGGCGGTGATTCTGGTGGATGCGCGCAAGGGCTTGCTGGCGCAAACCAAACGCCACAGTTTTATTGTGAATCAGCTTGGCATCCGCCAGGTGATTGTGGCGATCAATAAAATGGATTTGGTGCAGTACGATCAGGCTACGTTTGATCGGCTGTGTGAGGAGTATAAAAACGAGATTGCCTCGCATCTGCATTTCTCCGAGGTGCATTTTGTGCCGGTTTCAGCTTTGCTGGGCGATAACGTGGTGTATGCCGGTACGGCAATGCCTTGGTACACCGGCCCTACCTTCATGAGCCTGCTTGAAACCATTGAGATTATCCAGCCCGAGGCCAAAGCGCCCTTTCGCTTGATGGTGCAGTATGTGAATCGGCCAAACTTGGATTTTCGTGGCTACAGCGGCACGGTGTCTTCCGGCACGGTGCGCGTGGGTGATGAGGTTATGGTGTTGCCCTCGGGCAAGAAGGCGAAGATTAAATCTATCGTGACTTACGATGGCAATCTGGAGGCCGCTGAACTGGGCGCGGCGATTACCCTGACCTTGGATGATGAAATTGATATCAGTCGGGGCGATGTGTTGTGCCATCCGTTTGCGCCGCCGGAAGTGAGCGATGTGCTTTCAGTGAAGCTGGTGTGGATGGGCGAGCAGGCGATGGTGCCGGGCAAGCGCTATCTGTTCAAATCTGGCACGCGTACCACGAGTGGTGAGTTTATTCGCATCGATCATCAGGTGGATGTGAATACCTATCAACACCAACCCGCCGCACAGATGCCGCTCAATGGTATCGGCCAATGCGTGTTGCAACTCGATGCACCGTGGGCATTCGATGCCTACCGCACGAATAAGGATATGGGCAGTTTTATCGTTATCGACCGCATGAGTAATGCCACGATGGGCGCGGGGATGATCCGCGTGGCCGTGGATGACCGCAGTACGTTGATGCACCGCCCCGATACGGACTACGCCGAGTTTGAGCGTGAATTAAATCAACTGATTCGCAAGCACTTTCCGCATTGGCATGCGCTGGATATTACGGGTTAGTGCCTTGCAATGAATCTTGAGCAAATTGCGGTTTTAATTAGCCTAATTGGGCTGATTGCCGTGTTGATTCATGGGCGCATCCAAACCGGCATGGCTTTTAGCGTGCTTGCGTTGGGCTATTACGCTACCGGCATGATTAGCCTCAACGATTTGCTAACGAGCTACGCCGACCCTTCGTTGGCTGTGTTGGTGCTGCTGATGCTGGTTTCTGTTGCGCTCGAAAAAACGATTCTGTTGGAGCAAATTGGCGCGAAGTTACTGAGCGGCAGTTATTTTGCTGCGCTTTTTCGATTAATGTCGGTCACGTCGATTTTTTCGGGGTTTTTGAACAATACGGCGGTGGTGGCTTCTTTGCTCGGCATTATTAGCCAGAACAAACGCTTTGCGCCGTCGCGCTTGCTGATCCCGCTCTCGTATGCTGCATTGTTCGGCGGTGTGCTAACCCTAATCGGCACCTCGACGAACTTGATGATCAACGGTTTTGCCGAACGCGCAGGTATGGCCCCTTTGGGCTTGTTCAGCTTCGCGCTGGTGGGTGTGCCGGTGATGATTGTGGGTATTATTACGGTGATGCTGCTTTCCCGCTGGCTGCTGCCCGAACATCAGGGCGAAGCTACCAAGGCGGGTTCTTATTTTCTTGAAGCGCAGGTAGAGGCCGGTTCGTCTCTTATTGGCAAGAGCGTGCTGGATAATCAACTGCGCAGCCTGGATGGGTTGTTTCTGGTTGAGATTTTGCGTGGCACACATCTAATTTCTCCGGTTGAACCGGGGGAGATCATCGAGGCAAGCGATATTCTGATTTTTGCCGGTGAGGTGGATCGTATTTATCTGCTCAACCGCTTTGATGGGCTTTCGCTGTTCGAAGCCCCCGTCAATATATTGCAGAGTAATTTGGTTGAAGTGGTGGTGGTGGCCGATTCGATGCTGGTTGATCGCACCATCCGCGATGTAAATTTTCGGGCATTGTTTGATGCTGCCGTGGTGGGGATTCGTCGTGGGGAGCGGCGTTTATCGGGCAAAATTGGCACCATTCCGCTCAAGGCCGGTGATTCACTCACTTTGGCCGTGGGGCCAGACTTTGCTAGCCGTCGTAACTTGGATCGTAATTTTTATTTACTCAAAGGCGGCAGCCGCAAAGCCCGCCTGAACTTAACGCAAAGTTACAGTGTGTTCGCCGGGTTTATCGGTGTGATTATTCTGGCCGCAGTCAACGCGCTGCCCTTGTTCATGGGTCTAGGCGTTTTTATCGTGGGTTTGCTGGCAGTTAAGTTCATCAGCGTGAGTGAACTGCGGCGGCGGTTTCCGTTTGAACTGTTATTGGTGATTGGCTCGGCGCTCGTCTTATCGCATGTAATGACAAGCTCCGGCCTTGCCGAGCTGGCGGCCAACGCCTTGCATCTTGTGTTGCAAGGGCAACCGGCCCTGTATGCGCTGATTGCCATTTACCTCACCACTTTGGTGCTGACCGAGTTAATGTCGAATAACGCGGCGGCGGCGATGGTCTTCCCCATTGCGTTCAGCTTGGCGCAGAGCATGGGCGTGAGCCCTTTGCCTTTTGTAATGGCCTTGGTGTTCGGCGCCAGCGCGAGTTTTATTACGCCGTTTGGCTATCAAACCCATTTGATGGTGTACACCCCGGGGCGCTACCGTTTTATGGATTTTGTGCGCATCGGCGTACCCGTTTCCGTGGCATATAGTGCAACGGTATTGACCGTTCTACCCTTTGCCTTTCCGTTTCACCCGCAATGAATGCTCCGTATGATTATTAGGACTTACGCAAAAATAAGTTTTAGCACCCTCTCCCCTCGTGGGAGAGGGCTGGGGAGAGGGGGCGGGGATGACTGTAAAAACAGAGGCTTACACCAGCCTTCTCACCCCCTCCCCAACCCTCCCCCGTCAAGGGGGAGGGAGTTAAATCTGCTCGCCACGTAAGTCCTAATTATGATTCACGCACACGGGCATTCAACATAACAGGTTAAATAAAACCATGAGCGATATTGTTTGGCATGAACATGCCATCAGCAAAACAGACCGCGCCAACATGAATGCACAAAGGCCGGTACTGTTGTGGTTCACGGGATTAAGTGGTTCAGGCAAATCGACGATTGCCGGTGCACTTGAACACGCGCTCTTCCAGCAAGGCCAACGCACTTATCTGCTCGATGGCGATAATGTGCGCCACGGATTGAATAGCGATTTAGGCTTCAGCGACGCAGACCGGGTTGAAAACATACGCCGTATCGGTGAAGTAGCCAAGCTGATGGTCGATGCCGGTTTGATTGTGTTGGCAGCATTCGTTTCCCCGTTTCGTGCCGACCGCGCCCTTGTTCGCAGCTTGTTGGCAGAAGGCGAGTTTATCGAAGTCCATGTCGATACCCCGCTGGCCGTGTGTGAAGCCCGTGACCCTAAAGGTTTATACAAAAAAGCACGCGCTGGTGAGATCAAACACTTTACCGGCATCGATTCTGACTACGAACCACCGCAGCAGCTCGAGATTTTGTTAGATACGGGAAAACACACTGTTGAAGAATGTGTTGAACAGATATTGGCCTACATGAGTGCGAACGGGTATTTTAAACGTTGACTGAAGGTGCACATTTAACCAGTTTTTACTCACTCACCCCCACCCTCCCCCTTAAAGGGGGAGGGAGTTTAAGAAACCAAAGCCAACTAGCGCCCTCTCATTGGAGAGGGTCGGGGTGAGGGGCTAGATTGGCTCCCTCTCCCCTTGTGGGAGAGGGTTGGGGTGAGGGGGAAAGGATTGAAAAGAACCATCATCACCAAATAACCATAGGGCACATCGAAATACCTGTGATTCGTCGTTCCCGCGAATGCGGGAACCCAGAAAAATCAAGGCGCTGGATTCCCGCCTACGCGGGAACGACGGGTTTTTCGAGGTTCCGCATAAACCATGCGCCTCTAAGGCACTAACTGGAAAAAAAAGATGAAACCAAGCCCTCCTCTCCTTAACAATCTAGTCAGCATCGCCCAGCGCGCCGGTGATGCGATTATGGCGGTGTATTCAACAGATTTTTCTGTTGAAACTAAGGCCGATGAATCCCCTCTTACCCGAGCCGATCAGGCCGCGCATGAGTTGATCGTTTCTGAACTCAAAAAGCTCGCCCCTGAGATTCCGATCCTTTCGGAAGAAGATACGGATATTCCTGGTCGAGCAGAATGGGGTTCGGGTAAGTATTGGTTGGTTGACCCATTGGATGGCACCAAAGAATTCATCAAGCGTAATGGTGAGTTCACTGTAAATATTGCATTGATTGAACAAGGCCGTGCAGTGATGGGTGTTGTTCATGCGCCTGCGCTTGGCGTAACTTATGCAGCCAGCACCAATGAAGGCGCATTTAAATTGGCTGAGGGCTCTGCGGATCAATGGCAACGTATTGAAGTCGCCCGACACGATGGAAAAACACCTTGGCGCGTGGTGGGCAGCCGTTCACACGCTGATGACTCACTTACCGAATTCATGTCGCGCTTAGGTGAATGTGAGCTGGTTTCGATGGGCAGCTCGTTGAAACTCTGTCTTGTTGCCGAGGGCGCTGCCGATATTTATCCGCGCCTTGGACCTACCAGCTTATGGGATACCGCCGCCGCACAATGCGTGGTTGAAG
Source organism: Halothiobacillus neapolitanus c2 (assembly GCF_000024765.1). GTDB lineage: Bacteria > Pseudomonadota > Gammaproteobacteria > Halothiobacillales > Halothiobacillaceae > Halothiobacillus > Halothiobacillus neapolitanus. The sequence continues at coordinate 1,625,352 of NC_013422.1, forward strand.
CAGCGGGTGGCAAAGTAATTCAACTCGATGGCAGTCCATTGAGTTACGCAAACACCGAACAATTGTTGAATCCTTTTTTTCTGGTGCATGGAATCAGTAAAACAAACTGGCCATCTTTATTTTGATGTTGATAAATAACCCTCTTGACTGGTTCAAAACGCGGCTGCGAAGTAATCGGCCAGAAAGCTTGTTTAAAAAAAATGACGCATTAATTGATCAGTCATCATCAGCTGTTGTATTCCATTGGGGCGATAGCGCAACGGTTGATTATTTTTTCCGCCAGCCGACGGTGCTTGGTTATCCCATTATTAGTCATGTGGACACAAAACAGGGCGTATTTGAACCTGTATACGATGCCAACCAATTATTGGTAGTGGTTCGGTATCTATCTGAGCGATTGTTGCCTCTGCTGGAGCAGCATAAGCGCAACGGTGGCAAGGTGGTGTTTTTTATGGATGATGACTTGCCGCACAATCTGTTTGATGCACAGTTACCCAGAGCCTATCGAAGCATGCTCTGGCATCGATTCGGACGGTTTTTAACGCAATTAGAGCCGCTGATTGATGCGCTTTGGGTGTCTACGCCGGCACTGGCGGCGCGCTATGCCCACGCTCAACCAATAGTACTCACGCCTTCAGGCTACGGTGCCGAAGCTAATACCGATTTGGTCAGCTATTTTTATCACGGTAATCCGAGTACGCACCGCCAAGAAATTGAGTGGTTGCATGCGGTGGTAGCTAATACGCAAGCCCAGTGTGCAGATACGCTTTTTATGATTATGGGGGATAGACAAGTGCGCCGGCTATTCAGTGATGTGCCGCGCACCATTATTCTGCACCCGATGCCTTGGCCTACTTATCGGGATACCTTGAGTGCCCTACCCCATCACATTGGGTTGGCACCTTTAAGACCCACAAAGTTTAATGCGCACCGCAGCCCGACCCGTTTTTTCGACTTTGCCCGTCTGGGTGCAGTGGGCCTGTTTTGTGACGTACCGCCCTATCGTGGTTTTGTGCGAGATGGCATCGATGGCTGGTTGCTTCCCAGTGAGCCCACCACCTGGAGTGATAAGATCATAGAACTTACGGAGGATGTGGATTTGCGCAAACGTGTGCTGCGTGCTGCACAAACCAGGGTGGCTGCCACCCCTCAGGAGTGATGAAGAAAGTCGTTTTACTAAGGAGTCTCTGCGCGAATCGATAGTGTCTCTGCGGGATCGCCAAGGGTCCAGATGCAAGGCGCGGTGCGCAGGGAATGGCCGTCGCCATTCTCAAGTGCCGCAACGCTGCAGATGGGCCCTTGGCGGCCCGCCCGGATGGGGCTTGCGGGCAAACCCGCAAGCCAGAGGCACCATCGATTCGTGCAGAGGCTCCTTAAGGGAAGCTCGACAACCCCGTCATTCCCGCGTAGGCGGGAATCCAGCGCCTTAATTTTTCTAGGTTACCGCTTTCGCGGGAACGACGAATCACAGGCATTCCGAGGTACTCAAGTACATTAACTTAATGGCATTGCCCCAACCAAAATGTGTCATTCATGAAGGCGGATCGAAAAATCTTCGTGCTGTAGCGTGAGATTGGGGTTGTAGTACGGGTCACTATTCAACTGCGCGCCCCAACGCGCTATCATCCAAGCTACTTCGCGCTGAAAGCGGGCCTGTTTTTCTGGCGCATCATCTCGGCCGCGCGATTTGGATTCGTGATGATAGAGTTCCGCGTGTGGCGTCCATAGGTTGCGATAGCCCGCCTCACGCACTTTGAGGCATAAATCAATATCATTGAAGGCGACAGTTAGATGATCTTCTTCAAGGCCACCGACCTGTTCGAATACTTCCTTGCGCACGAGAAGGCAGGCGCCAGTGACGGCCGATAAATTTTGCACCAACTGTAAGCGGCTGAAATAGCCGTGGGCATCCCGCGCAAAATATTTGTGGGCATGACCGGCCACGCCGCCAATACCCAAAATAACACCCGCATGCTGGATGCTGCCATCATCGAAATAAAGTTTGGCGCCCACACAGCCAATCTCGGGGCGAACGGCATGGCTGACCAGTTCCGTCAGCCAACCCGATTGGATGACCTCGATATCATTATTGATCAGACCGATAATCGTACCTTGAGCATGGGCGACGCCAAAGTTATTGATTGCGGAATAATTGAAAGGCTTGTCATAGCTCAGCACACGAATATGTTCATGCTGCGCTTGAATTTCTGCAAAGAAAAGGTGTGTTTGCGGCTCGTTACTGCCGTTATCTAAAATTATGATTTCGTAGGGTTTGTAGCTGGTTTTTTCTATGATGCTTGAAATGCAGGGTTTGAGCATGTCCAGCCGATCGCGCGTTGGTATTAATAAAGTGACCAGTGGTGCGGGTTTTGGAATGGGGTGCAGCACACGGTAGGTATTGGGCAACAAACCCGGCTGCACCATCACATCGTCTTGATTTTTACGCTTAAAGTGTTCTTCAATCGCCGCCACGCCGGCGGAAGACGTATAGTTTTTGGCATCGGCATGCAACGCCGTTGAGTTCTCTGTGATGCGCCAGTGATAGAGCACCTGCGGGATGTGATGAATCAAGGCTGGCGGTAATTTCTCTGTCACGCGCAGGGCAAGATCATGATCCTGACTGCCTTCGACGCCCACACGGAAGCCACCTACCGATTCGACCATCGCGCGCTCTACAACCATTAAATGGGTAATGTAATTTTGTGCGCACAGTAAATCCGGATTCCAGTCGGATTTGAAATGAGGATTGACTCGCCTGCCAGTACCATCAATCTTGTCTTCGTCGCTATACAAGAACAGCGGCCTTGGCTGTTGTTGAAGCGCCTCTGCAACCGCGAGCAGCGCATTGGGCGCGAGAAGATCATCATGATCAAGAAAAGTGACGTAAGCGCCGGTGGCCAGTAACAGCCCGCTATTCTGGGCAGCGGAGATATGCCCATTCTCATAGCGAAACGTGACACGAATTCGAGAATCTTTCTTCTTGTAGTGATTGAGTAATTCAATTAGTTTTTTTTGTTCCGAGGCATCATCGGCTATGCACAGTTGCCAATACGGATAAGACTGTTGCAGTACGGATTGAATGGCTGCATCCAGCCAACGTAGATCACTTTGCCAGGTAGCCATAATGACGGAGATTACAGGCTGGTAACCGAGCGAGGTGAGTGTACTTTGAATGGAATCCTGTGAACGGTGCTCGGTTTTGGCGATATAGGATTGATAGATATCTGCCTCTTCTAGGCGATGGGTATCGACCAGGTAATATTCTTTGAATAGCCGAGTCAGATAGCCAGAAAAACCATGTTTTTTGTATCGTGCACGGGATTTGGCATAAACTCGGATTGAGCTGATGCCTTTGCGCGCATCACGCCGACTCACCGCCCACATCATCGAGGCCAACGCGACGAACTCAGCGCGTCTGTACAAACGAAAACGCAGGCTCGCGGCTGTTTGTAATGCGTCGGCCTGCTGTACTTCTAGCAGCGTCAAGGGCTCGGGTGCTAGAAAGATAACGCGTAGCCTATCGGCGTGGATGATGAGTGGCAGGGTCTGAGCTGGCTCGCCCGTCACCAGGAAGAGTTTCACGACGGGATTAACGAGCGGGGAAATATTTCCGGTATAGGAAATATCCAAAACAAACCAGCCCTTCTTTTGTGGCTTTCGGGGTTTCAATCGATAAACACCCTGCCCACATTCGAGGTGCCAGTTCGAGGACGCATTGATCGAAATCACGGGTTAATTCTCACGCGATAGTGAATGGTACGCACTGCGAAAAAATCCACTCCATTTCCGCATGGATCGCCTGATTCCTCGCACGCGCACCGTTTTAAGCTTGGCTTTTTGGTGGATCAATTCGCTCAATACGTCGTCTGCATGAACGAAGCCTTTATGTTGGGGTAAGCAGTAGCGGGGATAGCGTAACAAAGTACCGGCAACTAATTGATTTAACGTTAACGAGCGCGTGCGTCGCGGACAGCTATTGTGATCATGCGTTAACCCCCAGCCGGCATAAAACGGCATTCCGTATGTGACTACTTTTATTCCGCGAATCAAGGCATCAAACCCGGTCAGAGAGGTGATGGTATGTACCTCATCGGCAACATCGAGGCAGGACAGGACGCTCTGATCAACGGCGACCAAATCACAATGTTTTCGTAAAACTGACTCGGACACGATACCTTGTCGATTACCCGAGGCCACATCGGGGTGTGGCTTGTAAATAATAAACGCGTCAGGGTTCGTTTGGCGCACATTAAGAATCAGTTCTTCATTGGTGCGCACATGGACAGCACCCATCCGAATCGACGCATCATCTGCTACTTGCCCGGGAATCAGAATCACGCTCCGGCCTGCCGGTTTGATTATGATCGGTGTGTCGTTATCGACATTGTATTTTGTGATTCTGTTCGCAACAATCCGCTCAACCAGACGCGCTGCTTCATCGCATTCTTCTTCTGAAAATTCATGCTGTTGCAGCATGTTTTCAAGATCGCTGGGGTGATTGGGGTTCGAATAGATACCCGTTCGGTCAAATACTAGGGATAGCGGCGCAACAAAATCAGAACCCAACCCGACTGAGCGCAAAAAGCCATCTTCAACCTGCACCAGAGGTATGTCCTGTTCACGCGCATAATCAAGCAGCGCGCTGTCTGCCTTGCTCGACCAAACCGCGAACTGATCTGTGGCTTCTATGCCCTTGGCTATCGCATCATCCAGAGAATCGCAAAAAACCAGACGAACCTGATCGCCAAAAAATGGACGAACCTGAGCACGCTTCCAAAAACGAAAACCAAAGCACAGAATTCGCGGTTTCTTTATCGTATTAGTCATTGACTGCTCGTTGGTTTCCTTGTGAATGTTCATGCCGAGCGGATCAATCCAAAATCGCGTGGCTTGTTTTTGGCGCGTAATGTATTGGGCTACCGTAAAAAAATCACTCGCAGTGGCGTGTATTGGATGCACATAACAGGCGTACTCCAAGTAAACCGCGTGAACTAAATCCAATACATCGCGCTGTTCTCCCCGACGTTGAGGGGCATTTTTGTCATCCGTTAGCCCCCATCCGGCATAAAACGGCTGCCCGAAACAGGTGACCGGCTTATGGAGCAGCAGCGCATCAAAACCCATTTGCGAGGTCACGACAAACACCCGATCAAAATGAGAAATAAGATCATGCGGATGAAAATCATCGGTAATGATCCGAATATGAGGGTGATTAGCCAAATTGATGCAGCCCTGACGCTTGTTAGCCAGCACATCCGGGTGAATTTTAACCCAATGCTCTGCATCTGGCTCCTCGTTCAAGGCGCAAGCCAGCATCGCTTCAAACGATTGTGCGGAGGCATTACCAAAGACAATCGAAGCATCACCGCGGGTTTGGTCCACCAGTAAAACCCGTCGAGTAGATATGTTCGGGAAATAACCTGCAGGAACGGGAAGTCCATGGTTGTATTTGCTCAAACCATTGGCTTGAATGCTCGCCAAGACCCGCTCTGCTGTTTCTCGTTGCGCGGTGGTCAGGTTCGAACTGCCAATAAGAGATTCAAGGCGGGAAAGGGTACGCGCATCATAAAAAATACCCCGATCATCCCAAACCCAAGAAAGGCTGGGTTCGCCTGCCACGGCGGTGTTGAAGGACCGCAATAATCCATCTTCAAGCAAGTAAAAAGGGCGTTGGTGCTTTTGAGCTAACGCCACGGCACGAAGCCCACTTTTTTTTCGCCCCCAGCCAATGAAACAAACAGCTATGAATCTTGGCCACAAGAATACATACCAAGTGAGTTTTCCAAGGCCAAAACACGCACCCAGCGGTTTATTTAGAGATAGGTCTATTGAGCACGCTGCTGCCAAAGCGTTGGAGTTGGAAAACTTTATTGGTTTAGTTCGTTCCTTCAAGGCTTAAAGCTTCCCTGTGATCTTATTCTTTTTGACGCTGAATATGCGCCATATGAAATTTTTGCGCCTCATCCAGCGAGTCAAAATGCGTTAATTCGCCGTCTGTGAGCACGCAAAAACGGTTGCAATACTCTTTGAGGCTCGCTATGGAGTGGGACACCAGTATCAAGCTTTTATTTTCTTTTTTCTCGAGCATTTCATCTCGGCATCGATCTTTGAAACGCTGATCCCCAACTGCCAGAACCTCGTCAATCAAATAGCAATCAAAATCAATCGCCATGGAAATACCGAAGGCTAATCGAGCCCGCATCCCGGATGAGTAACTTTTTACCGGCTCTCGGAAAAAACGGCCCAGTTCAGCAAAGTCTTCGACAAAAGGGCGTTTTTTTCGGTAATCCTCACCATAGATTCGGCAGATGAACTTCAGGTTATCAAGCCCCGTCAAGCTACCTTGAAAACCACCACCGAAGCCTAGCGGCCAAGATATCCGCATATCTTTATCTGCATGAATATAACCCGATGTGGGCGCTTCCACCCCACCCAGCAGGCGAATAAGCGTCGATTTGCCTGAGCCATTGCGCCCGAGAATACCCAAGCGATCACCCTTGGCAAGCGTGAAATCAACATCTTTTAACACGGTAAACCAGCCTTGACGGGCAAGGTATTGTTTAGTGACAGAAGAGACAACGATACTCATGGCGCGAGGTACTGCCGTGTTGTTTTCATCATGGCAAGGCCCAGCAGGGTGAGCCCCGCATCCCATCCCAAAAGATACATGGGATCGTAATAGGTGGGCACAGCATCTCCAAACATGCCATGGCGCAGCATTTCCACGCCGTGGACCATCGGGATCCAAAGTAATAATTCGCGGATGGCCGGCGGCATCCAATCGAGCATAAAAAAGGTGCCGGAGAGAAACATCAAAGGCATGCTCATAATGCCCCAGATGCGACCCACCAATTCGTGCCGTTCGCTGGCCGCGCCAAGAACCAACCCCAAACCAAAGCCGAACCAAAGCAATAGCAGCCACGCCGTGATCATTCGCAGCACGTCATCCGGTGCCGGGGATAAGCCGGTAACAATAAACACGATCATCAGCAGAATAAACGCGGCGGTAACCCCGACAAATTCCAAAAGCACGCGGGTAATATAAATATCAATCATCTTAATGTGGCGGTGGTACAGCAAAGCCGAATTCGCGCTCAACGCGCGTTGGCACTGATTGGCCGAATTTCGCCATAACATCAACGAAGAGTAACCGGTGGCAGCAAAAGCCTCGATCGATATGTTTCCACGCTCATGCATGCCCGACATATACCAGAACGTGGAGATGGAGATGACAAACAACGCCGGTTCGAACACCAGCCAGAGCACACCAAAATTATTGCGCCCGAACCGGGTGATCATCTCGCGCAGCATCATGGCGTGGATGACTCGGAACTGGATGGCAAAGGATTGCTTAAATGTCGTGGTCGATTTCATGATCCACCAAATTGAAGCTCGAAAAACTTGTCATTCCCGCGTAGGCGGGAATCCAGCGCCTTGATTTTTCTGGGTTCCCGCTTTCGCGGGAACGACGAATCACGGTATTTCGAGGTGCCCCAAAGTGCGCGAAAAAAAGTACTCATTACTCGATGTGCTCACGAATACCGGCCGTCAGCAATTCAACAATCCCCCAGATAATCAGGCCCAGCAGGAAAGTTGCCAGCACGATTTGCAGGCGATGCGGCAAAAAGGCTTCATCCGGCAAATTGGGTGCTGAAATGCGCTCAAGATAGAGTTGTTTTTTTCGGGCGTCTGCATTGGCTTGCTCCAGCGAGGCTAGTGCACTGCCCAGTTGTTGTTCGGCTAGGCTGTTTTCGAGGGTGAGACGCTGGTACTCGATCATTTTGGTGGCGATAGAACCACCGGACAAACCGGCTACTTTGTTTTCCAGTCGCTCAATTTCATTCTTTAGCAGTGTCTCTTCTCTTTTCAGCACGGGTATTTGCGGACTATTGCCACTAACTACCACCAACTGAGCCAATTGGCTGCGCACATCGAGCAACTTGCCTTGCAGTGTGCCAATCATCGTGAGCGGTAATTCCGCCTCTTTTTGCGGATCAAGTAACCCGGATTCATTGCGGAATTGCGCCAGTTTCGAGGCGGACTCGCGCGCCTGTTCTTTTGCTTTATCTACTTGATTGACTGAAAAAGAAATCGTGTCTCGTCGAGCACGGTCATTGAGTTGGTTAACCAGCTCCTCACTGTAACTAATCAAAGAGCGGTTGATGGTTTGCGCTTCATCTGCCTTGAATGCCTTAACGGAAATAGTGAGCACCGAGCTCATCGGATCGACCGACACGCCTAGCTGCTTGACGAAGTATTTGTAGAAGTTCGCCAGGCTGCCATCCAGCCCGAAACCATTGAAACGGCTGATTGGATCCACATTTTTGGAGGAATACCAGTTTATAACAGGGTATTGCTTGATCAAGCGATCGACGGCCGCGTGAGAGACCACATAGTTTTGTATTACATAGGCATCCGATTGCGAGTTGGAAAACCCAAAGCCTTGAAACAATCCCGATAAACTGGCGCTGGAAATACTGGATTTATCGGCACTGCGAACCACGACTTGTGACTCGGACACATAAATATTCGAGGCAACGAGCCCGTAATAAGCAGAAACGATTAATGTCGGGATCAGTACGAAAATCCAAAAGAAAACGTTCTTGAACAGCTTAAGAATGGAGGACACAACAGATTCCTTTTTGATTATTTGAGCGAATCAAGCTGCGCCAATGCTTGATCGATGTGCTTGGTTTGATGACTGCAACTAATAAAAAAACGCAAACGTGCCGCACGCTCCTCGACCGCAGGGTAAATGATCGGCTGGGCATTGATACCCTGTTCCAAAAGGCTGATCGACAGTTTAACCGCTTTTAGCGAGTTTCCTAAAACCACGGGGACAACGGAATAGCCCATGCTCAAACCCGTGTTGAAACTGTAGGCACGAGCCTGCTCCAAAAAATACCGACCGTTGGTATGCAATGAACTGACCCGTTCTGGTTCAGTCCTCAATATATTTAACGCCGCCAGCGATGCTGCCGCCACAGGCGGCGCCATGCCCACGCTGTAGACAAACCCTGGCGCACTGTAACGCAATTGCTCAATCAGCGCGGTGCTCCCTGCAATGTAGCCACCGCAGCCAGCCAGCGCTTTGCTCAAAGTGCCCATCCAGATATCTACAGCTTTTGCAGGCACGTTGGCGTGTTCGCGCAACCCTAAACCCGTGGCACCCAATACGCCGAATGAGTGCGCTTCATCAACCATGAGTAAAGCGCCGAACTGATTTTTTATCCGCACCAGTTCGGGTAAATCTGGCGCATCCCCATCCATGCTGTAGATGCCTTCCACCACGATTAAAACGCGCTCAAAACGATCGCGCTGTTCGATGAGTAATCGCTCCAGCGCCTCGGTATCGTTATGCGGGAAGCTGCGCCGGGTAGCACCGGAAAGCTGCGCACCGACCAGGGCGCTGTTGTGAATCAGGGCATCGTGCACAATCAGGTCTTTAGCGCCAAACAGATGCCCGATGACCGAGACATTGGTGGCATGGCCGCTTACGAACACCAGCGCGTCATCCACTTGGTACGTTTCGGCCAGTGCGCGCTCCAACTCTCGATGAATCGGTCGCTCACCCGAGACGATGCGGCTGGCCGATACCGAGGTGCCGTAGGTGCCGATGGCCTCGATGGCGGCTTGCTGCACGCGGGGGTCGCTGCTTAAGCCTAAGTAATCGTAGCTGGAGAAGTTAATGCACTCTTTGCCATTGATCACAGTGGTGGCACCCGCTGTGCCTTCATGCAGGCCAAAAAATGGGTTTTCTGCACCGAGCAACTTGGCGGCATCGCGCAGCATTTTTTGCTGCTTGTAGCCTTCGAACTGTTCAAATTGGGTGTAGCTTGACGGGTATTTTTTAGCTGCGGGCAATACAGCTCTGTTCGATTGCCCGCCGTTGGTTTTGGGCGTGAGGAAACGCTTAATCAGCGCCGCTTTGCTGGGCTTTTCCTTGTTGGGCGCATCAGGGGGTGTTGTGTCATATCCATTCATGGCTTAATCAATTCCTTGAGCGCGGATTGTTCATCAATGCTTAGGCCATCGGAATGCTGTTGCACCAGATGGTTCAAGCGCTGGGCTTCTTGCTTTGCGGGTTCGTCTTCTTCGCTGGTGGCGTGCAGCATACTCAAAAGCCGCTCCGCCAGGCGAGTCACGGTGGGGCCTTCATTCAGCGCCATCGCCGAAAGCCGAATACCCACGCGCTTTTCAATGCCCAAGGCCAGTTCAACGGCCATGAGCGAATCAAGACCCATGTCAAAAAGTGAGCGTTGGGTGTCGATTTTCGTGACCGATAAATTCAGCACCTGCGCGACTTCTTCGGCAATCACGGTCGAAAGCTGGCTTAAGGCTTCATCGGAGCTGAGGGTTTTGAGCTTCTCGATGAGTTGATCTTCTTCCAGCACCTCAGCGCGCCCGCCTTCGGCAGTTAAATAGGCAAAACGATTGAGGCTATGCGTCGGCAAGATGCGTTGCAGCGCGGTGCCGCTCAAACTCATCACAGCTAACCCGCTCTCGCCGCTACGCAGGCAGCGCGCCAATACATCCAAGGCTTGAGCGGTAGTAATGGCCTGCCCGCCGGTGCGCGCTTCCAAACTATCCAGCACTTGCTGGTGCTCGGTTAAATACCCCGCATCGCCAATGGGGCCCCACAGCAACGCGGTGCCGGGCAGCCCTTGGCTACGCCGCGTTCGTATCAGTGCTTCCATCGCGGCATTGGCGGCCACATAGTTGGCTTGCCCCGCATTACCCAGCATGGTGGTGACGGATGAATACAGTACGAAAAAATCCAGCGACTGCGTGCGTGTAGCCTGATGCAGATGCCAAGCACCAGCGACTTTGGGCGTAATTACGCGCGCCATGCGCTCGGCATTGAGGTTTTGCATTAAAGCATCGTCCAGCACCATAGCGGCATGGATCACGCCGCGCAGCGGATAGGCCGAGGCGGACTTGTCGGCATACTGAGCGCACAGGTTTTTCACCGCTTCGGCATCACCCACATCCAGCGCCACCACCTCAATCCGTGATTGCAGGGCACCCAACTGTTTGAGTTTTTCGGCGAGGTCTGGGGTATTCACGCCACGCCGTGCCGCTAGAATAACTTTACCCGCGCCGTGTTGCAGTAACCAGCGCGCGGTTTCAAAACCAAAGCCGGTCAGCCCGCCGGTCACCAAATAACTCGCATGGGCCTTGGCCTGCCAGCTTGCGGGAATGGGCGGCACAATGGTTTGTGGTGCGGTGGATAAATCGACCACCAGCTTACCGATGTGCTTGGCTTGTTGCATATTGCGAAAGGCATCCACCACGCGCTCGGCGCTAAAACGCTGATACGGCAAGGGATGTAACACACCCTCGTCGAATAAGGCCATCACGGCGCGAAACACCTCGGCGGTGAGCTCAGGGCGTGCCGCCATCAATTGATCGGCATCAATACCAAAATAGCTAATGTTGTCTTTGAACGGGCGCAACCCCATTGGGGTATTGGCATAAAAATCGCGCTTACCCAATTCCAAAAACCGACCAAAGGGGCGCAACACATCCAGATTGCGCTCGATGGCTTCGCCCGCCAAGGAGTTAAGCACAACATCCACGCCCTGCCCATGCGTATCGGCCATGATTTGATCGGCAAAACTCAGATCACGCGAGCTGTAAATATGAGTCACACCCATCAGCCGCAGAAAATCGCGCTTCTCTTCGCTGCCCGCCGTGGCGTAAACCTCGGCGCCCAGATGCTGCGCCAGTTGAATCGCGGCGATACCCACACCGCCCGCACCGCCGTGAATCAGCACCCGCTCACCCGCGCGCAATCGGGCCATTTCTACCAGCGCGTAATACACAGTGAAAAACACCGTCGGAACCGTCGCCGCCTGTGCAAACGACCAGTGTTCCGGCATGCGCCCCACCGCATTGCCACGCGTCATGACATGACTGGCAAAGCATTGCGGCCCAAAGCCCAATACGGCATCGCCCGCCGCGACATGATCGACCTTTGCGCCCACGCGGGTGATGATCCCCGCGCATTCCAGCCCCAAGCTCGCGCCCGAAAAGCCGTTTTCGACTGCTTCATCACCCAGCAAGCCCATGGCAAACATCACATCGCGGAAGTTAAGGCCGACAGCCTGCACCTTGAGCTCAACGTCTTCATCGCCAAGCACGGGTTCTGCCACCGATTGCCATTGCAAATTGCGCAATTGGCCGGGGGAATCGAATGTGAGGGCGTAGCGATTCAGCGAGGCATCACCCGATAAGCTGGGCTCGTCCGCTGCCGGAACCACGCGCAAACTTTGCACGCGTCCTGCTTCAAGAACCAGTTCACGCTCCTCGGCCGGTGTGCTTAAAAGTCCGTGTAGCTCAGTGCGCAGCCATTGATCTTTTGCATCGCCGCGTGGGTCAATCAGGTACAAATTCAACGCCGGATATTCATTCATCGCCACCCGCGCCATGCCCCACAGCGCGGCATTAACGGGTTGTTCACGGGCATCGGAATCACTGGCCAAAGATCCAAAGGGCAGCAAGATAAAAATTGGCTGTGTACTTTCTTGGCGCGAGAGAATTTGCAGCTGTTCAAGCAGGTGATTGGTGGCATGTAGCGGGGTGGCTGCCAAATCTTCCATGGGTGAGAGAATGCCACCGAGCAGGATGACGGGGCATTCAGATGCTGGCGTGTCGTCCGAGGCCGGTTCAAATACCGCCGTAAGATCAAGCTGATCGATAAGATCGGCACCCGTCGAGTTCAATGCGACAAATTGCGCCAACGGCTTGGCTGACATTGCAGGCTGGTTTGCGGCGCTGGTTTGATCTTCATCCGCACAAGCCGATGGAATAGAGTAGATATGCAGCGCAGCGCCCGAATGCGTTTCGTCATCGGGTTCATGCCAACAATGTGTTGTTTGCGGCGCATGCTGGGCAAACCGCGCCATGTGCTCATCGGCAACACGATGCGAATGCCATTGAGCCAAGGCCTCACCGCCTGCGGCAAGCCCATCGAGAAATGCCGCATAGGTGGATGACTCTGGCTGCGCGATGACGCGCAAGCCGCCGGCTGCCGCTTTGGTCAGCGCGTCAACATCTAAAGCGGGATCAAGGCTGGCTTTGCCTTTGAGCCAGAGCAGGTCAAATGCGCCCAGCGAACCGTCTGCGAGCTGTTGCTGGCCCTGTAGCCAGGGCAGCAGTTTTAAATGCTGCGGATCGTGGGCAACCCAGGTTGAAAAAGCTTCGCTATTGGGCGATGTGGTGAAAACCGTCACGCCGAGTATCGGGAAATAGGCGCGCAAAACTTGGGTAAATTGATGCGGATCGCTGTGTTCATCGCCCACCAGCAACACGCGCAGGCGACGCACCCCCGCTTGCGCCAGCCCCTGCCCAAGCTGCGTGCAGAACGCATCGCGTAGCCCGCGTTGTCCTTGGGCGGCCAGCCCATCAACCTGCCATTGGGCGAACAAGGCACTGTGCTCTGCGATCGCTTGCGCATCCGCCGCATTCGCTTGCCCACAGAATCGCTGCTTGAGGTGCGCGCCCCAGCGGGCGGTCAGGGTCGCCTCGGCATTGGCTTCGGGGTAGTCTTGATTGAGCATCGTCCAGATGTCACCGCTCGACGGCGGCGCATCGAGCAGGCGGTGCGGTGTGGTTGCGGCATCCACATATTCTTGCGCGATCAGCTCGCTGAGTACACCGTGATACAGTGCCGAATCACCGGCGATATCTTCAGGCAAATGGCCTTGCGCATCGGCAAGCTCAGCCACTGATTCATAAGCGCAAGAAATGGCCAGCGCATCCAGCAAGGGGCGAATTTCGCTGAAATAACATGCGCGGCTGGACGAACCGGCAAGCGCCGGTTGATCAGCAACCAATGAAGGCCAATGATCCGCTAATTGAAAACCGTTTGTTTTACTCGGTAGATCAAACACTTGAGTTTGCCATAACTGCGGCGCAGCGTTGGCCGCCGCAAAATGCGCCGCCTTGAAGCGGCAGTCGCGCAATTCGGCGATGAGCCGCCCATCCGCGTGATACAACGAGAAATCCGCCACCACCGAATGCGCCGATACGCGCTTGATTCGTCCGCGAAAGCCAGTGGGCTGCACGCCAGACTGCACCACCACAAGACGCCCCACCTGTACCGGTAAATAGCTTTGCCGCGTGGCCGAACCCACCGCCCCAGTGTGTGATAGCAAGGACTGAAAACACAGATCCAGCATCGCGGGATGCAGATGGTGCGCTCGATCCTCGGTAACCACCGTTGGCAGAGCCAGTTCTCCGCGAATCTGGTTACCCGCAACGGTTAACTGACCAATACCACGAAAACTCGCCCCATAATCCAGCCCAAGCGCCTTGGCGGTTTGGTAATGGGTGGCGGCATCAATGACGCGGGCATCGGCGGGCATATCCATTGAGATAGGCTGAGTGATTTGATCGAAGGGTAAATCATCGGCGATGGCACGCAATTGCCCAATCGCATGTTCCGTCCAGTCATCATCACTCAAGCGGCGGCGGCTTTGGATGGAAAAGCGCTGATCGTGGCCGAAAATACGCGTGCGCAGCGTACGGCTCTGCCTGGCTTCAAACACCAACGGATGCAGAATACTCAACGCTCGTACTTCTGTTTTCGCCCAGCGCAAACCCAGATCGGCGGCGGCAAGCGCCAGTTCAAGATACGCCGCGCCCGGAAAGACAACCGAGCCATCGACGCGATGATCGTTGAGGTACGGCACCCGGTCGGCATCAAGGATATTTTCCCAAGCCAGTGGCGCATCTTTGAGCGGATAACCCAACAGCGGATGCACATTAGCACGATAAATCAGGTTGTAGCCTTCGTTGGTTTCTTGTGCCCAATAACGCTGGCGCTGCCAAGGGTATTTGGGCAGATCGACCACAGTGCGTTTTTTTTGCACCACGGAAGCATCAACGCCACGATGCAAACGAATCCGCAACTCGGCTTCTTGAATATCCAGCAAAGTATCAGCATTTTTGCGTGCCAACGTGACCACTTGAACATTTTGCACGCCCTTTTCTTGCGCGCATTGGCTGATGTAGCGCGGCAAAATGGCATGCGGGCTAATCTCGACAAACTGGGTGAAACCCTCGGTCAATAAATGCTCGATGGCCGGCGCAAATTGCACCGGTTCGCGCACATTGCGCCACCAATAATGCGCATTCAAGGATTCACCCGCATGCGGCAAACCGGTCACGGTTGACACAAAACCCCTTCCCGCCTGTGGGCTCAAAGCCGCGAGATTGACATTAATCTCATCGGCAATCGGTGCCATGGCTTCGCTATGGAAGGCGTAATCCAAATCCAATACGCGCGAGAAAATGCCAGCCTGCTCAAGGTGCGCATTCAAGGCGAGCAAGGAGGGCTCATCCCCCGACAAGGTTAAGGAATTGGGCGCATTGAACCCGGCAATCGTGCAGGATTCAGGCAGAATATCCAGTTGCGCTAGGGTGGAACTCAAGGCATCAGCCGTTAGCGCCGTGGCCAGCATGCGGCCACTGCCTGCAGTTTTGGCTTGCGCTTGACTGCGCACCGCAACCACCGTGATGGCATCCGCCAAGGACAGGCAACCCGCCGCCCAAGCCGC
This sequence comes from Halothiobacillus neapolitanus c2, assembly GCF_000024765.1. GTDB lineage: Bacteria > Pseudomonadota > Gammaproteobacteria > Halothiobacillales > Halothiobacillaceae > Halothiobacillus > Halothiobacillus neapolitanus. The sequence goes on from NC_013422.1 coordinate 1,640,915, forward strand.
CGCAATCTCGCCCACACTATGACCTGCGTAGGCCTCGGCGGTAATGCCTTGCGCCTGCAACCACTCGGTATAGGCCACTTGCAAGGCGAATAACAAGGGCTGAGCCACGGCGGTATCGTTTAACCGACTCCGCTCTGGCTTTGCCTTCAACTCGGCGAGCAGCGAAAAGCCGATCAAGGGTTGCATCTGCCGATCCAACTTGCGCAGCACACGGGCAAAACTCGGGGACTCGCGCAGTAGCGCCATCCCCATGCCCTGCCACTGCGCGCCGTTGCCGCCATACACAAACGCACAACGGCGTGGCGCAATAGCCGATGGCGCAGTGGGCACTTCGTGCAGCACTGCACCGCGCGGTAACTCATCGCCCTCACTTAGCTCGGCGATTTGACGCAAACGCTGCACGATCTCCGCCACCGACACGCCAACAACTCCCAAACGCAGCGGCATCCACTCTCGTTGAGTGGCGGCGGCCTGCGCCACGCTCGCGTAGTGCTCGGGATTTGCCGCAATCAAATCAGCATATGCGCACGCCAAGGCATTCAACGCGGGGCGATCCTTGGCGCTAAACATCAGCGCGGGTAGCGACTGGGATGGTTTGCCTGGTTTGGTAGCAACCATTGGCGCAGATTCGATAATCACATGCGCATTGGTGCCGCCAAAACCAAACGAATTGACGGCAGCATACGCGGGACGATCTTGCACCCGCAAAGCCGTTGGCTGGCGCACGATTTCAATGTGATGTTTGTCCAAAGCCAACTTGGGATTCAACACGCTCGAATGGATCGAAGGCGGAATTTCACGATGCTGCAAACTCAACACGGCTTTAATCAGCCCCGCCATACCCGAAGCGGGTTCCATATGACCAATATTGGACTTTATCGAGCCGACAAGCAGCCGGTTCGCATCGGAACGCCCCGCGCCATAAACCCGGCCAATGGCTTCGATTTCAATCGGATCACCGACCGACGTGCCGGTGCCGTGGGCTTCCAGATAATCGACATCGGTTGGGCTTACCCCTGATTTGGCCAACACCTGCTGCAATAAACGGGCTTGCCCTTCGGCGCTGGGGATGGTGATACCGGTTTTGCTGCCGCCATCGGAATTTGTGCCTGTGGCACGAATCACTGCATGGATGCGATCCTCATCGCGTTGCGCGGCGTGCAGGGGTTTAAGCAATAACACCGCCCCGCCTTCGGCGCGCACATAGCCATTGGCATCGGCGCTAAAGGATTTGGATCGTCCATCGGCCGACAACATGGACGCATGCGAAAACCCAACAAACGGATAGGGATGCGCCAGTAAATTCGCCCCGCCCACCAAGGCGGTTTCACTCTCGCCCCGGCGGATCGACTCGCAAGCCATGTGCAAGGCCACCAATGAAGAGGAGCACGCCGTATCAATCGACAAGCTTGGGCCATGTAAATCATAGACATAAGATAGTCGATTAGCCGCGATACTCAGCGTGCCACCGAGCATGGAATAGGCATTCATCGAGGCCAAATCATCCACCGTGCGCGTGCCGTATTCGGTCGAGGAAATACCGACAAACACCCCGCAAGCAGACCCCGCATAGGCAGACGGCGTGCTACCCGCATCTTCAAAGGCATGCCAGGCCAACTCGAGCAGCAAACGGTGCTGCGGGTCGATCTTTAAGGCCTCACGCGGCGAAATACCAAAAAAAGCCGGATCAAAATCGCCAATATTCTCGACGACGCCCGCCTTGAAGGTAACGCTCCGCCCCGGCTCATCACGGCGATCATGCTGGTGAAATTGCGTATCAAACCGATCGGCAGGCACCTCGGTCACAAGATCACGCCCGGCCAAAAGTGCATCCCACAACTGCGTTTGATCTGAAAGATTGCCGGGGAGCCGATGCGCAATACCGACAATGGCAATGGGCGAACTATTTTTGACGCGATGAGGAGCAGTGTGTTTTTTCATTGGGTTAAAACTTAATGGACCAATGGTTTTAATTTATGAGCCAAGTATACCTACATGAATCGCCCTGTGTTTGAACCAACCCCATAAATTGGGAAATTGTAGTTTCGCCCCTCATCTACTCCGACCAAGATATTGCAAGTTTCAAAATAATCACCAGAAAGTCAGAAAAAAGTTATCAACAAATTCTGTGGATAACCTTGGGTATAAAGTTACCATGACTTTACTTCGTCAAGTGGTTAGCGGTTCTGGTCATTTTTACGCCACCGTGACCGGTTCAAACCAAATATATATTAATCAATGGCTTATTAATTTAATATAAATTCGGTCTAACAATCCGAGCGGAACTGGGCAAGATTTGATCGCCCACTCCTGCTCTGTGCATAGTTTTGGTGCTGTCAAGGGAAAAACTGCATCAAAATTGACTTTTTCACTTTATTTTTTACCAATCAGTTCGATTGGGTAACCATCCGGATCGGCCACGAAAGCGATGATGGTGCTGCCCGCGTTCATTGGTCCGGCTTCACGCAGAATTTTTCCACCCTTCGCCTTGATTGCGTCGGCGGATGCATAAACATCCGGCACCTCGATGGCGATATGACCGTATCCCGTGCCGATGTCGTAGGTATGATCACCCCAGTTGTACGTGAGTTCGAGCACCGTGTGATCGGTTTCGTCACCGTAACCGACAAAAGCCAGGGTGAATTCGCCGGAAGGGTAATCCTGCCGACGTAAAAGCTTCATACCAAGGACTTCAGTGTAGAAGCGGATAGATACGTCCAGATCACGCACGCGCAACATGGTGTGCAACATTCTCATTGTGTTTGTTCCTCTCTAGTTTCTTGGGTGTCGAATTGACGGCTTGGATTTGTTATCCAGATTAAAGAACCTCTATCTTAGTCGGAGGTTCCGGGCGACACAGAGAAGTCCCGCCATTTCACTTAACGATAGATTATTGGAAGATCCAGCGAATCGAAAAACGCATCGATTTGTGTCGTCTGATGACGCCAGTATGGCCTTTATTCACGTATTCATTCACGATCAAGGCCTCGCTTGAGATCCCGGATGATGTCGATGGGATCTTCAAGGCCAATAGCCAGACGTACGAGCCCATCATGAATACCCGATTCTTTACGCTGCTCGGGCGTCAAACGTCCGTGCGTGGTGGTGGCCGGATGGGTGATGGTCGTTTTGGCATCACCCAGATTCGCTGTGATGGAAATCATTTGCGTGGCATTGATTACCCGCCATGCCGCCGCCTGCCCGCCTTCGACCTCGAAGGACACGATCGCGCCCGGGCCTGACTGTTGTCTGGCGATGATGTCCGCTTGCGGGTGGTTGGACAGCCCGGGGAAATAGACGCGTTTGACCTGAGGGTGAGCCGCCAGGAAATCCGCGACGGCGCTGGCGTGGGCGCAGTGCGCTTTCATGCGCAGGGCCAAGGTCTCCAAGCCTTTTGCAAAAATCCAAGCATTGAACGGTGACATAGTGGGGCCGCAGGTCCGCAGAAAACCGCGCACCTCTTCACCCACTAATTTCTTATTGCCGACGACAGCGCCACCTATGGCCCGGCCTTGCCCATCGAGAAACTTCGTGGCGGAATGGATGACGATGTCCGCACCCAATGCCAACGGCTGCTGGAGTATGGGCGTGCAGAAGCAATTATCCACGATCAGACCGGCACCATGCTTATGCGCCAACTCTGCCAGACGAGCGATATCGACCACTTCGGTCAACGGATTGGATGGGCTTTCCACGAACACCCAGCGGGTCAGGTCCGTGATGGCGGCTTCCCACTGCGACCAGTCGGTCAAATCGACCCATTTGACCTTCAAGCCGAATTTCGCGAGGTATTTGTTGAACAGCACGGAAGTGGTGCCGAACACCTGTCGGGCCACCACCACTTCATCGCCCGCCGAGCACAAGGCCATGAAGGTACTGAGAATGGCGGCCATGCCGGAACCGGTCGCCACGCAGGATTCGCCCCCTTCAAGGGCCGCCAACCGATCTTCGAACACCTTGGTCGTCGGGTTGGTAAACCGTGCATAGATATTGCCGGGTTCGGCGCCGGAAAAACGGGCCGCAGCCTGCTCGGCCGATTCGAACTGAAAGCTTGATGTGGTGAAGATCGGCTCGCCGTGTTCACCTTCATTCGTTGGGTGATGGCCAACCCGGATCGCCCGGGTTTGGGGTTGCCATTGGGGGTCTTCAACTCGGTTCATTTTTGATCCTCATATTTGGTTCTCCGCGGGGAAATCGAAATAGGCGTTTATCTGCGTGTCCAGTTCGGTCAGCAGAGCCAAAAGATGGTGCGTCGGTTCGGCGTAGGTGGCGAACTGATACTCGGCCAGCGGTGCGATGCTGCATGGCGCGGCCAGGTTGCGTTCGTGTTCAATCGTCTGCTGCATGCGGGGTAGAAAAACCCACTCCAACCATGCGTGAAACTCCAGCGTATCAAAACAGAACGGCGCAGTACTAGCCAGTGCGGCATCAGAGGGGCGCTCGGTGTTCAGGCCGATTTCACGCAGGGTGTAGGCAATTTCATCAAGCAGGGTAAAAAGGTCGGACGGAGCGGGTGCTTTCAATGACATGAATCTTCCTTACCATCGGCGTCGCGGTATCTTAATGGATGCGCAGTGTCGCATTGGATTCCTCGCCTTCATCTTCGGAGTCTGCCCAGAACAGACGATGCGGAATCCACTGCCCGCGACCGATTTGCGCCGCATGGAACAAGGCATGGCTGGTGTATTCCTGAGCCTCATGGATGGCATTCACGTAATCCGCATCCGTAGCCTGTGCGATCAGGCCCGCAATGGCGGACGCAAGCGTACAACCCGAACCGTGGAATTCACCCGGTAAGCGCTCGTAGGTGAATTTTCTGGGCGGTTGATGCCTGGTGTACAGCCAGTTTTCGACTTCTGTACTCTGTTCATCGCCGCCTTTGAGCAGAACATATTCAGGCCCCATCTCCAGCAAAACCTGGCCTCGCGCATCCAGATCGTTAGCGGGCACATGGGCCACCTTGACCAAGGCTCTGGACTCGTATGCATTGGGCGTCAAAATGGTCGTCAGCGGCAGAAGCAGATTGATCATCGCCTTCGCCACGTCTTCGTTGGCCAGTGCGCCACCGCCACCTGCGATCAAAACCGGATCGAGGACAACAGGAATATCCGGGTAATCCTTGAGAATACTGTGGATCACCTCGACCAGCGCCACGCTCCCGATCATCCCGATCTTGATGCATTGCACGGGCATGTCTTCCAGCACGGCGCGGGCCTGTTCGATCACGAGGCTCGGATCGGTCGGCACGAAGCGCTTCACGTCCACCGTATCCTGAACCGTCAGGGCAGTGATCACAGTGGCCGGATGAACGCCTTGGCTAATGATTGCCTCAATATCCGCCTGAACGCCCGCTCCACCGCTTGGATCGTGCCCGGAAAAAACGAGAACGACGGGGACGCTCAAATCAGACTTGCTCATAATTCACCATCAATTGTTCTTGAGAAAAGGGTACTGCAAATTGGCTCTGTTTGGGGTAGTTTAGAGTGCCAGAACCGTTATGACCGCACGAACGAGAGCCCATGAAAAACACATCATTGCTGGGCCAGCTAAGAGCAGCCCACCACTGGATCTGGCAGTCCAAGCCGCACCGGCGCCATCAGCGCATCGGGCAACGCCTCGGCCGCATCGGGCTGTACATGAGCCGTGAAGCGTTCAAGGGCAATCTGCAACTTAACGCCATGAGTTTATCCTACATCACCCTGCTTTCGCTTGTACCGTTGCTTGCCGTGAGTTTTTCGGTGCTCAAGGCTTTTGGCTCCGATCAGGTGATAGAACCCTTTCTCACCACGCTGCTCGCCCCACTGGGCAGCTCTGCCGACGGACTTACCGCACAAATTCTCACCTTCGTGGGTAATATCAAGGTCGGGGTGTTGGGTGCGGTGGGCATTGCCATGCTTTTTTTCACCGTCGTCACACTTATGCAGAAAATCGAATCGGTGTTTAACGGCATATGGCACGTGCAGCAACTCCGACAAATCACGACCCGTTTTCCAATGTACCTGTCGGTTCTGATGGTCGGGCCCGTGCTCGTGCTGGCTGCCACCGGCCTCACGGCCAGCCTGCTTTCCAATCATTTCGTGACCGACATCACACAACATTCCGTATTCCGGGACGCGCTCGCGTCGGTCGCCTGGCTGGTGCCGTTTATGGTGTGGGTGGCCGTGTTCACCTTCATCTACGCCTTGGTGCCCAATACATCGGTGCGTTTTTCTTCCGCGTTGGCGGGCGGTGTCGTGGCCGCGATTTTGTGGAATGGGATTGGTCTCGCCTTCGGCAGCATGATCGCCAGTTCCACCCAATACACCGCAATTTATTCGGCATTTGCTTCGTTGATCCTGTTCATGGTCTGGCTGCAACTGGCCTGGCTGATTGTGCTGCTTGGTGCCACGGTTTCCTATGCCTGGCAGAACATCGACCAACTCCGAATCCGTGAAGGCACGCCGGAAAATCATGCCTTCATCCTGATGACTGCGGCATTGGAATCCCTCTCCCGAATCGAAAACCGTTTTCATGATGCCCAATCCGCCCCCAGCAGTGATGACTTGAAGCAGACATTGGCCGAAACGCTGGACATAGACCCGGACGACACCAACAAAGCGCTGGAACAATTGTCCAAAGGCGGGCTGATCAATCTTGTGGTCACCCAAAAGAGAGAAGGCTGGGTACCGGCCATGCCGGCTGAGCGACTCAATCTGGCGCAAATCCGAGCGGCTTTATGGGGGCAACCCGAAGTTCAGAGCCATAAGCTCTATCCAGTCACACGCGCCTGGATCGAAGCGGAGCAGCAATTACTTGAACAACCCTTGGGTAGGCTTGATCTCACCCTGAATCATGCGCATGAACCGCCTGCCGAAACTTCGGTAAAGCCCCGGCCCACCGATCCTCAAGCAAACTCAATGGATAAGCAGATCAGCGATCGTGCCCATGAATTCCTCTGAGTTGCCCCATCAGTCAATAAAACAAGCCCAGCCACAACCCGTCGAATTGGAAACGGATAAGCAAGACAGCTTCACGCAAGCCGATCAAGCCGGCACCCGCAGACCAACGCCATTTCTGACGACTCGAAAACTGTGGGCCTTTGCCCTGATCGCCGCGCTCGCGGCCAGCACAATGGCCTTCCACGCAAACCACCTGAACTATGACGACCTGCTTGTGCGCATTCAGGCTGAAAACGGTTTGGGTTATCTGGGTGAAGAGGTGTTGCAACAGCCACCGCTTGTTCAGGCGCAATTGCTCAGCTACTCGAAGAACCAGGCACTCACCATGCAGGCATGGCTGGCATTGCAAAAATACCCGCAACAAACACCCCAAATACTGGACTGGTACGGGCAGAATCCGGAGTTCCAAAACATCCTTGAGCGATTCGGCCCGGACGTCATTCCGGTCATTGACTATTTCATAACGCATACCATCCAGAGCCTCAATGCGCTTAACGCCATCTCGCAAACCGCAACGTCGATTGCACAAGAGTCGAAGTCCATGTGGAACAACCTGACGGGTTCTGAGCCGACGAAAACATTGCCGGATGATCAACCAACAAAACCACCTAGCGAACTCACGCCAGAACAACGCGGCTGGGCGGCCATCCACGATATTCGTCTGGAAGGAAACCACTTTCTCGGGCAGTTTGATATCGATAACGCGGGGAACGCGCATTGGAACACCACGGATCGCATCACTCAGGATGTGGGGCGATTCCTGACCAGCGGCATCGCCGATGTCGAACGCAAACAGGATCTGAACGAACAGATCACCGCCGCCGACATCGGCTGGGCTGCTGTCGATGCCTTGCCGGTCATAGCGGGATTGAAGCTGCTGAAATTGGGCAAGGTGGGGGCGCAAGCGGCCAAAGAGAGCAAAGCAGCAACAGCCTCAACCAAAACCGGCAAGCTGGCAGCCAAGGAAGGCAAAACGGCAAAAAGCGCGACAAAAACCGGATTGATCGAGCGCACCGGATTGTTGGCGCGTGGTCTCGCGCCGAGCTTCCTGAGAAAAGCGGCCTGGCTTGCAACCGCATACATCGTCATCACCCACCCCGAGTTACTCTCCAGCCTGTTCGTACAGTTAGGGAATCTGCTGGGCGCACCGGCCTGGCTTTCCTTACTGCTGGGGTGGACGAGTGTGTTTTATATCCTGCTCTTTCCCTTCATCTGGCTGCTGGAAAAAATGCTGCGATATGCCGTGATCATCCTCGGCTGGTTATCACCCGAACGGCGGCGTGTTATCCAATCCGTTCAGACAGACAGGAAACAGGAAAACGCAGACCACTGACCTGTGTATTAGATCTTCAACACTACCGCCCTGCTTCCTCATCCAAGCCTCTGAGATAGGCCAATTTTTCGGCGAGCTTTCCTTCCAATCCACGCGGCACCGGCTGGTACCAGCCCGGCTCCGGCATGCCTTCGGGCAGATACACCTCGCCGGCCGCATAGGCATTCGGCTCATCGTGCGCGTAGCGGTACTCATGGCCGTAGCCCAGCTCTTTCATCAGCTTGGTTGGCGCGTTGCGCAAGTGAATCGGCACCTCGCGGCTTTTATCGCGTTTAACGAACGCCATCGCCTGATTGAAGGCGTTGTAACCGGCATTGCTTTTCGGCGCGATGGCAAGGTAGATGACCGCCTGCCCAAGCGCCAGTTCGCCCTCCGGCGAACCCAGACGCTCATAGGTGGTGGCCGCATCGTTGGCGATTTGCAGGGCGCGCGGGTCGGCCAAACCGATGTCTTCCCAGGCCATGCGCACAATGCGGCGGGCCAGATAGCGCGCATCGGCACCGCCATCGAGCATGCGAGTCAGCCAATAAAGGGCAGCATCAGGGTGTGAACCGCGCACGGATTTGTGCAGGGCGGATATCTGATCATAAAAGTGCTCGCCGCCCTTGTCGAACCGGCGTGTACTCTGATTCAGTGCATTGTCGATAAACGCCGTGGTGATCTGAGTGCGCTTCGACGTACTGGCAGCCGTATTCAACTGCTCCAGCAAATTGAGCAACCGCCGAGCATCGCCATCGGCCAGACCGATCACCGCATCAATCGCTTCTGGATCGAACTGCAAGTGGCCCAACGCCTTGTCCTGCGCCCGCGTGAACAACAGCCGCAATTCATCATCCGATAAGGACTTGAGCACATAGACCTGCGCTCGCGAAAGCAAAGCCGAGTTGACTTCAAACGACGGGTTTTCGGTCGTCGCGCCGATCAGCGTGACCAAACCCGATTCGGCATAGGGCAACAGCGCATCCTGCTGCGCCTTGTTGAAGCGGTGAATCTCATCGATAAAGAGCAAAGTAGGATGCCCCAACGCCAGATTGCGTTCGGCTTCATCCATCGCCGCGCGGATATCTTTAACGCCAGAAAACACGGCAGAAAGCGCGATAAACGAACTATCAAACGCCTTGGCCATCAGGCGGGCGAGCGTAGTTTTACCCACGCCCGGCGGCCCCCACAGGATCATGGAATGCGGTTTGCGGGCTTCGAACGCCAGCCGCAAGGGCTTGCCTTCACCCAACAGATGCGTCTGCCCGATTACCTCATCGGGTGTGTGCGGCCTGAGTGCCTCGGCCAGTGGCGGCGTGGGTTCGGTGTGAAAGAGATCGGACACGTCAGTGATTCTGAAGTTGGGGTTTGGACAGTTTGGCCCAGAGGGAGGATTGCATGATGTTCTTCAGAACAAGCACTTCGTTAGCTGCTGATTTGTTGATCACGATTAAGCACCCAGCACCTTGGATTATTTGTAAACCCAAGATGCTCGTAGTAGGCGTTCGCCGCAGGAGCGGCAACCAGAATCAGCTTGCACCTAGGGCCTAATTGCGCTTGAGTCAGGCTTTGTAGTTTCTTTCCGACGCCTTTCCTCTGATAACTGCGATGAACTGCCAAATCAGAAAGATAGCACGCGTAATGAAAATCAGTCATCGAGCGTGCAACACCGATAAGTTGTTCGCCGATCCATGCTGATACCATGAGGTTGCCATTCACCAGCATTCCGGCGATACACTCTCGATCATCAACAGGACGCCGCTCGCCAAGCGTAGATTCGTTAAGCAATTCAATGAATTGATCAACTGATACCGGCGCGTTGATTTTATACTCGAGACTCATGGGCAATATGCCTCTGCGTTAGCGACTATTCACCACATCCACGCCCTTGGGCGGGACAAACTGGAAAAGCGAATCATCAACCTTTTGGTTGACCTCGCGCTGGCTGAACTGGACAGTGGTGCGGTTATCGAGCTTGTCGGTGAATACCATTGCCTTGATGCCCTTGGCATCCATGCCGATTTGCACCTGATTGAAATCGCTTTTGGCCGATCGGTCTTTCAAGCTGTACCAGTTAAGGCCATCGTTCTTGCCGATACTGCTGACATCAAAGGCTTCCTGCAATGGCTGGTTGCCGAGGAAAATGCCAATCGGCGCGCCGCGATTGTCGGCCAGCGGGCTGCGCGTCACTTGTGCCAGATCGGGATCGTAGACCCACAATACACCTTCGTTTGCGATCAGTTTTTGCACGTAGGGCTTTTCATAAGCCCAGAAGAAACGGCCCGGACGCGCCAGCACGAAATGGCCGGATGAGGCGGGTTGCTTCTGCCCGCGCACATTCACCTGTTGCTGAACAAAATCAGCCGAGAAGGTTTTCAGCGTGCGGACAAATTCAGTCAAGGGGCGGATATCAGCAGCCGCAGATGAGGCACCCAAAGGGAACGTCTGCGCCTCGGCCGGCTGTATATCCGACGCATAAGACACGGAGCCCAAAGCACTGATCGCCAGAACCAGACCGACCAACCCATTTTTCAACATAGAGTGATTCAACTTGAAGGGGTGCAACATAAAACCTGCCTGGCATTCCAACCGAAATATCCTGAGATATTCGATCAAAAAGATGAAGAGAACGTAAAAAAACTCAGGATCGCGGCGGCGGCGCCAATACTTCACGCGAGCCATTCGTCTGCAACTGACCGACGATACCGTCGTTTTCCATTTCCTCGATTAGACGCGCAGCCCGGTTGTAACCGATCTTGAGCCGGCGCTGTACGTAAGAAATAGAGGCTTTTCGGGTTTCGGTCACGATGGCCACGGCTTGATCATAATACTCATCGACCGCTTCACCTGATGCGGATAGCGGTTTCTCGCCCGGCAATACGATGGCCGCCGCACTCTCCTCAGACAAAACCGCGTCGATGTAGTTCGGTTCGCCCAGTGCTTTCAATGCTTCGACCACGCGATGCACTTCATCGTCGCTGACGAATGCGCCGTGGACGCGAACCGGCAAACCGGTGCCGGGCGGCAGATACAACATATCGCCATGGCCCAGCAGATTTTCTGCACCCATTTGATCGAGAATGGTCCGTGAGTCGATTTTGGAGGAAACCTGAAATGAAATACGAGTCGGAATGTTGGCTTTGATCAGGCCGGTAATCACATCCACCGAAGGGCGCTGCGTGGCGAGAATCAGGTGAATCCCCGCCGCACGGGCCTTTTGCGCCAAGCGGGCGATCAGCTCTTCGACCTTCTTGCCAACCACCATCATCATGTCCGCGAATTCATCAACCACTACGACGATATGCGGCAATCGTTCAAGTTCCGGTGCCGGTAGATCGGGATCGAACGCCTCTGCGCGGTTATAGAACGGATCACGCAGCGGCTCGCTTTTTTCTGCCGCGGCAGAAATTTTCTCATTGCAACCGGCCAGATTGCGCACGCCCAGCGCAGACATGAGCTTGTAGCGACGTTCCATTTCACCCACGGCCCAACGCAGGGCATTGGCGGCTTCCTTCATATCCGTAACCACGGGGGCCAACAGATGCGGAATCCCTTCGTAAACCGAAAGTTCCAGCATTTTCGGATCAATCAGAATCAGGCGAACGTCATCGGCTGTGGATTTGTACAGCAGGCTCAGGATCATCGCGTTCACACCGACCGATTTCCCCGAACCGGTCGTGCCAGCCACCAGCAGATGCGGCATGCGCGCAAGATCCGCCGTAATGGACGCCCCCGCAATGTCCTTGCCCAAAGCCATGGTGAGCGATGAACGGCTGTCTCGATACGATTTCGACTCGATCAATTCGCGCAGTGCGATGATCTCGCGCACCTTGTTCGGAATCTCAAGACCCACGGTGGATTTGCCCGGAATCACCTCGACCACGCGAACGGAAACAATCGACAGCGCCCGCGCCAGATCCTTGGCAAGGTTGGAAATCTGGCTCACCTTGACGCCCGCGGCGGGTTGCAATTCAAAACGGGTGATCACCGGGCCCGGGGTCGCCGCCACCACCGCCACACGCACACCAAATTCTTCCAATCGATCCTCAATCAAGCGAGACATCGATTCGAGCATTTCCTCACTGAAACCCGACTGCCGTTGCGGTGCGAAATCCAGCAAGTCTACGATCGGTTTGCCGCCCGAAGTCCCCAGTACAGGCTGCTGTCGTGGCGCCGCTTTAGCCGCACGAGCGGGGATCGGTTTTGTCTGCGGGGAAACAGAAGCGGGTGCCGAAGAAAATATATCCAGAACGGGATCGACAGGGGGGGCATCTTCAGCCTTTTTCTTACGTTTGCGCGAGAACGGCGGCACGTAATCTGTCTGCACGGTGGGGATTCGAGCAGGCTCGACACCAGCGGTTTGATCTGCATCTCGGCGATTGCTGATTAGCCGGGATACGAACAACATGCTCGAATCCACGCCTCGGCCAACAAGTTCGAACAGGGCGAGCCAGGACAATCCGGAAACGGCTGAGAACGCAATCATCACAAAAGCGATCATCAAGCCGGTCGCACCCAGCGCGCCCAGGTATCGGACCAACCCCGTTGCCAACACCTGGCCTACAACCCCACCCGCTGAGCCGCTGGCGGCCAAACCACCAACAGTTTGCGGCGCGGGTTGATGGATGGCGGCGAGCACGCTGACGGCAAAGACCGTCAGCACGACACCGCTGATTTGAATTGCAAAGAAGACATTGACAAGCCGGTCATCCGTCCGCAACCGAACGAATTGTCGCACGGCAAACATCAGCAACATCGGCGGCACGGCATAAGCGCCGTACCCCAGCAGAAAACGCGAGAAATCAGCCAGCCATGCGCCGACCAATCCGGCCGCATTGTGCACCGCCGATCCTTGACCCGTGGTGGTAAAACCGGGGTCACTCGGCGAGTAGGTCCACAACGACATGCCGTAATATCCGACGAGCAAAACCAGTCCGAACAAGACCATGTCGGCCATCATTCTGCGGGGCTGGAACAACACCGTATTTTTAGCTGTATTCATTAAAAACCAGATTTAGTTTCAGTTGATTAAGGAACCTCTGATTGAATCCCTCGTGAGCCGAGTTGCTGATCCAAAAGCCTCAAAACGAGGCAGAGGCCGAAGGTCGTAGTTTGCGCTACGATGCCAAGGCCGATAACGAAGTGTTGCGGCTTTTGGGCTGCAACCCGCATGGGACGGTCTTTTGAGGGCGATTTTACGCGTAGCTGGCGTAAGCCCGCTGTGTTGCGCCGCTCACGAATGGAATAACCATTAACGCGGAGCTGGCGCAAGCCCGTTTCGCACCGCGCCTTGCGACTCATCCCTCAAAAGACCGTCTCGGCCACGAAGGATTCAATCAGAGGTTCCTTGGCAAATAGCTCAAACTTTGGTTTAAAGATGTCGGCAGTATAACGGAATAAGACGAGCGGCAAAAACCGACCAGAAACTGTGATTTCGACGTGTAACCGATCGAACGGACAACACCCAACGCTTGGCGAAGAATATCGGCGTGAATCGGCTTATTTGACAATCCGCAGCCGGGAAGTCTTGCCCTTTTTGCCATCCGGGCGAGGTGGGGTCGGATCATCATCGGGCGGGCCATCCCCTTCATCCAAAGAGTCGGCATCCGATGATCTGTTATCCGAAACACGTCGCAGTGTCTGAACCTTGCCCGTATCGGCAAGACTGAGCTTGGGTGCGCTGTCTTGAGCGTCATCATCATCCATGAATTCCTCATCCGGCTCCGGTGGGAACTGCGCCCCACTGCCGGAATCCCGATCGTAAATCCCGACGACAGCCCGCATCGGCACAAAAATCGATTCCGCCTTGCCACCGAAACGCGCTTCAAAGGCGATTGCTGCACGATCCATCGTGAAGTAACGCACGGCGCTTGGGCTGATATTCAGATGAATCTGCCCTTCTTCGACATGCGCTTGCGGCACCTGAACCCGAGAAACCGTGGCATCAACCACGATAATGGGCACATGCCCTTGATCGACCGTCCAGTCGTACAGGGCGCGGATCAGATACGGGCGTTTGGAAAGCATTGGCAAACCTTAATAGCGATCACGCATTTCACGTTCGACTTCGGTCAGACTCATCTGAAAGGTAGGCCGATCGAACATGCGCTTCATGTAATCGAGCACGGGTTTGGCGCTCGGTCCGGACAATTCGACGCCGTAGACGGGCAAACGCCACAGCAACGCGGACAGGGTCACATCGGTCAGGCTGTATTCATCGCTCATGAAAAACGGCTGGTGGCCGAACGCTGGTGCCAATGCCAGCAGACCTTCGCGCAGTGTTTTGCGGGCACGGGCAACGGTTTTCTCGCCGCGCTCGAACTCGGGCAGCAGACCGTACCAGTCACGTTCGATGCTGTAGAGCGCGGTGCGGACCTTGGCGCGGCTGACCGGATCGACCGGCATCAAAGGAGGGTGCGGAAAACGCTCATCGAGGTATTCCATGATCACGCGGGCATTGGTGACAACAAGATCACGATCCGCCAGCACAGGCACGGTGCCTTCCGGGCTCAAATCGTGAAAGTCTTCGGGTATTTCTCCGATAGAAATATCGATCACATCAGCTGTGAGTTCTTTTTCCGCCAAAACGATACGGGTACGGTGGCAATCCGGGCTTTCAGGATTGGTAAACAAGGTCATGACCGAACGACGATTGACACTCGCCATATGGCGTCTCCTAAAGATTCAAGCGAAATAGACGCAGCATGATAGCAAATCGCGCCGATTTAATGGGCAACAGTAACGGGTCATATCGAGATTCCCTGTCAGAACACGGTCGTACTGACTTCGATCCGATCCAATACAGTTGCAGGAACGAAAGCATCGACTGGTCAGAATGCCGGCGTGGCAATTCTGCAATCATGAGCGTAGAGCAAATCGCCGAACTCGACACTGCGCAAAAAGCCGAGTTCATTGGCACGCGCCGGGGCGATCGGATCGTCTGTACTGGCATTCGCAAAATGACCGGGGTGACACATGATCACCGTGTCCCCCGGCGATGCACGCAGCCATTCGCCCATTAAATGCGCATAGCCGGTTTGAGATTGATCGAAGCCATAAACCCCGGCGAACGATCCATTGGTTTTGAGCCCGTGACGCAGCGCTAGCTGCCGCAATGTTTCGGCGCCCAGATGTGCAATCATCCAACCTTTTATCATTGGTTTTGGCGAGATAATCGGCGAGGTAATGCGCACCCACGGGTGAACGGCTTCTTGTGCCAATATCTCCAGCAGACACTCACGAACCACGGGTAACTGGTGCACATGCTGATGGCCATCCACATAATCTGGTGCCCGCCCCAATGCCTGCGTGAAGCGATCCCATTGGGTTCTCAGGCTCTCACGGATGCGATCACGCGGCAGCAGCCCAGCGTGGGCACCGGAAATCAATAGGGACAAGGGGCGATGCCATGCTCCGCCGAATCTTTGTGACAAATTAAGGTGCAGCCCCACCTGAACGCCACTCGTCTCAATTGGCATTTGATCCAGTGTTTTGGCCGCATCGAACCAGCGCGGCAATTGAGTCAGACAGCCGAACCCGCTCAAGCGTCCGTTTTCGACCAGTTCGAGAATGCCCGCATCGACGGCAGGCGACAGGCCAAAATCATCAGCGATCAGGACAATGGAACGCAAAGGATTCTCCACAGATAAAACAGCACGCCATTGTAAACAGATCGCGGCAACCGATTGAACATTCAGCGACGAATGATGGCTGTTTCGGTACCATGCCGACTCGATTCCAACTTTCTGAGTTACTTCGCCGATGACCACGCCCTCAGCCCCCCACTGGACCGCCCGCCTCGCTCGTTTAGGTCAATGGCTGCTCGATCACCCCGTTTGGCTCTTTGTATTATTTGCGTTTTGGTTAGCGGCAACGATCGGTTTGCGACCTTTGTTCGTACCGGATGAAGGCCGTTATGTGGGCGTTGCCCTGTCGATGCTGCACACCGGCGACTGGCTGGTGCCGAAACTTGACGGCCTGCCATTTTTCCACAAACCACCCTTATTTTACTGGGTCACCGCGTCGTCGCTGGCTGTGTTCGGCACGCACGAATGGGCAGCCCGCGCGGCACCATTTCTGGCGGGCATGGCCTCGGCCATTACCTTGTTCTGGTTTTTGAACCAATACGCCAACCGCCGTGCGGCCGGTTTGGGTGTGTTGTTGCTCGGCACTTTTCCGTTGTTTTTCGATGCGGCGCAATTTGCGAGCATGGACATGCTGGTCGGCTCATTAATTGCCATCACCATCCTGCTGCTGGCCCATGTAAGCCAGCAATTGCAGGCGAGACGAAGTGCCAAATGGGTGCTGGTTCTGGCCTATGCCACGGCAGGGCTTGGCATGATGACCAAGGGCATGATCGGGTTTGTCCTGCCCGGCATGGTTATTACCTTTTGGCTCCTGTGGAACCGACGATTCACCCATCTTTACAGGCTGATTTCTCCGCTTGGTTTGGTCGTTTTTTTGGCGATTGTGGCGCCCTGGTTTGCTCTGATGGAACTCAAGTTCCCGGGCTTTTTGCACTACACCTTCATCTACCAGCAGTTTGATCGCTATCTCGACAGCAGTTTTAACAATCCGCAACCGATTTATTTTTACGTCATGGTGTTGTTCGGCGGCCTGATTCCCTGGGCGGTCGGTCTGTTCTGGCTGGCCTCGTTCCCGAAAAATCGTCAGCTCATGTCGTTGAAGCGCACCAATCATCTGCTGAGCCTTGGGGTGATCTGGCTCGGCAGCATTTTGTTGTTCTTCTCGATCCCGACCTCAAAACTGATCGGGTATATTTTGCCGACGGTGCCGAGTCTTGCCCTATTGTTGGCCTTGGCATTCGACAAAGCCCTCACCCACACCGCGAATGAACCGGCCGAGCAGCGCCGTTGGCAGGGGCGCATCGCGTCTATGGCCCTGATCGGTGCGCTGTTGGGCGTAACGAGCGTCGTCATTTTCGCCGTGATAGATCACAAATCGCATAAGGAAATCACCCTGGCCGTGCGTGACCGCATCGCACCCGATGCCGATGTGGTGTTTTACAACTATTACTATTTCAGCGTGCCGTTTTATCTGGATCGCACCCAGCCAGCCCTGGTAACAGGCCCGTGGGATGACCCGAATAATTTCAGATCCGATGGTGCCAATACCGAGCTGTACACGTCGGCGAAGTTCGATCCCGAAGCCGCCAAGCGCATTTTGATTTCCACGGATCAACTCGGCGCCATGGCCACCGAAGCCAAGCAAGGAAAACGCGCACCGGTATGGGTATTCGTTCAGCGGGATGATGCACAAAGGGCAGCATTGTTTGCAGATCAGCAACCGGTGACGCAAGACAAACGCGCCGCGATTTACTGCTTTGGCTGCACGGCAAACGCCCAGAATCGACTGGATAAGTAAGTCGCTACCGCCACGATGGCGATCACGATGAATAGTGCGACGGTATATGGCAAGGGTGTCCAAGCCAATAGCGCCGCATAGAGCAGTTCATTGACAACAAACCCGATCACCGCGACCAAGGCGAATCGAGGCAGTGCTCGTCGAATAGGGTGCGGGTCATCCGCCTTGAAGCTGCCGTGACGATGGCCGAAAAAACTCACCCAAAATGCCACGAAAAACCCCGCCGGGTTCGCCAGTAAAGCGGCCATCGACCACTGGCTGACCAATGCCCAGACCACGGCCAGATGCACAGCCGCAGCCGCTACGCCAACGGCGGCGAAGATCACCAGCGATTGCAGACGAACCCAAATAGCCAGCCCGGAAGCCCGCAGCACCCGGACCTTCGAACCGTCATCCATGTTTGCTATCGGATTCGATCAAACTCGGCAGAGGCGTGGCCATTTGTTCTTGGGCAAACGGGCTGTTATCGATCTGTTCGTCGACGATATAGCGTGGCCGTTGTTTGACCTCATCATACACTCGCCCTAGATACTCACCGAGAATCCCGATGGAGATCAACTGGATGCCGCCGAACAGCATCAGCCCGGCGACAATGGTCGTCCAACCAGCGACAGGGCGTTGATCGATGAAATAAGCCAGCGTGACGTAGCCGCCGTAGATCAGCGCCAGCAATGCGAGAATCAGGCCGAACACACTCCACAACCGCAGAGGCACATTCGAGAAGGCCGTCAAGCCGGTCAACGCCAGATTCAGCAACCGCCGCCCCGAAAAATGGCTTTTACCGTGCAGCCGGGGCTCGGGGGTATACGGCAGGGCCTGCGTGCGAAAGCCAACCCAGGCATACAAGCCCTTCATGAAGCGATTACGTTCGGGCAGCGCACGCAGGGCAGCGACCACTTTGGCATCCAGCAGCCGAAAATCGCCAGCATCTTCCGGCACCTGAACAGCCGAACCGAAATTGATCAACCAATACAACAACCCGGAACCCCAGCGCTTCCAGAACGGTTCATCCCTGCGATGTTCCCGCACGAAATAAACCATCTGCGCACCCTCGCGCCAGGCGGCCAGCATTTGCGGCATCAAGGCGACCGGGTGTTGCAAATCGGCATCCAGCATGAAACAGACATCGCCCCGCACCCGATCAAGCCCCGCGCTCAAGGCCGCTTCCTTGCCGAAATTGCGTGAGAAATGCAGCACGACCAAACCCGGTGTATCGGCATATTCGGCCAATACGGCGCGCGTACGATCCCGACTGCCGTCGTCGACCACGATGATTTCCCAGTGATCGGACAACTCGCCCAACTGCATGCTCAATTGAGTCAACAGATTCGGTAGGTTGGCAGCCTCATTGAAGGCAGGTACCACGCACGAAATGCGTACGGAACGATCATTCATTCTTTTTTATCCGGAACAAAGCAAAGCGCAAGAATACACGCAAGTTCGCCAGTGCCACCAGCAAAGTACCGCTCATTCTGCGCCTCGGATGGCCTCCACCGCGGAATCGTCAGAAGCACACCGGCGATGGCGACTGATAAAGATCTGCTAGTCAGGTATCGAAAAACTCACTTTGATTAGTAGACTCATTAATATATTGTCAAACAATAACGCGGGGTTTTATTCTCAGCCCCATCGTTTAACAACCATCACACCTACTTTCCGCTACGGGTTTTCATACAACGATTCGGTCTCATCAAATCAAAAAAGCGATCGGCTCATGAACCAACCCGCCTGATTTTCATTGGAGGTATGGAATGTCGCGACTGTTTGATGAATCACTGGATACAGACACATTAGATCGAAATACCGCCGCTGCGCTGCCGCGAAGTTTAAGCGAATCGACACTGGCCGACGCCCTTGCGCTGGCAGACATCCAAATCAATGGCGACCGCCCCTGGGATCTGATCATCAAGGACCGTCGCACCATCAAAAGAAGTCTGGCCTACGGCAATTTGGGCTTGGGTGAAAGCTACATGGCCGGCTGGGTGGACATCCCTGCGATCGATCAATTCATCGATCGGGTGTTGCGCGCACGGCTGGATGAACGAGTTGGGCATTCTGTCCACGTCAAGGCCCACGCCCTCATGGCCCGTGTTTTTAACCATCAGAGTCCCGTTCGGGCTTGGCAGGTCGGGCAACGCCACTACGATCTGAGCAACGATTTTTATCAGGACATGCTTGATCACCGCATGACCTATACCTGCGGGTTCTGGGAACAAGCACATAACCTCGACGAAGCGCAGGAAGCCAAACTGGATCTGATCTGTCGCAAACTCGAACTCAAACCCGGTGAACGCGTGCTGGATATCGGGTGTGGCTGGGGCAGCTTCATGCGTTTTGCAGCCGAGCGATATGGCGTCGAATGCGTGGGGCTGACGATTTCGAAGGAGCAGGCCAAACTCGGACAAGCGCTTTGTGCGGGTTTACCGGTCACGTTCCGGCTTCAGGACTATCGAGACATCGATGAATCCTTCGATAAAATCGTCTCCATTGGCATGTTCGAGCACGTAGGGCACAAAAATTATGCTACCTACATGGATGTGGTACGGCGCTGCCTGAAACCCGACGGGTTGTTCCTATTGCATACCATCGCATCGAGCGACGTGAACCCGACGCCAGACGAATGGATTGATAAATACATTTTCCCCAACGGCGAAATCCCGTCATTTAGCCAGATTATGGACGCGGTCACCGGCAGGTTCGTTGTGGAGGACATGCATAATTTCGGCGCCGATTACGACCGCACCCTGATGGCCTGGCACGACAATTTTTCCCGCGTTTGGCCCAAATACGCGCAAAAATTCGGGGCGACGTTCGAACGCATGTGGCGCTACTATTTGTTGTCGTGTGCGGGCACATTTCGCGCTCGCAGGACGCATTTGCTGCAACTCGTTCTCTCGCCTGCGGGCGTTGTCGGCGGTTACCACCGACCCGCCTGATCGGGTCTGTGAACCCACGACGAAAAGCCAAACACCACGACCACGGGCCGCTTCGTTGGCTGTTACGATTGTTCGTCCTTTTTTGCGGCCCGTTCCCGTCGCGCGGCTTTCGGATCGGCTTGTAATGGACGGTAGATTTCGATCCGATCACGCGCCTGCAGACGTTGGTTCAGGGTGACCAGACGGGAAAAAATGCCCACTTTTTGATGCTCAAGATCAATCTCGGGGAACTGCTCCCTGATGCCGCTGGCATCGATGGCCATCTGCACGGTGGCATCCTCGGGAACGGTGACGGCGAGAATTACCTGCCGATCCGGTTTGGCGTACGCGACTTCAACCTCGATAACACCGACTGCGGGCGAATCCAGATTCAAGACACACCGCCCGGCTCAATCTGATCGCCATACACAGCCACCGCCCGGTGCTGAAATGCCGTGATCAGATTTCGGACGATTTCACGGAATACCGGCCCGATCGCCATATCCACCAGCTTGCTTGAGAACTCGAACGACATATTGAGCCGGATCATCGAACCGCCTTCGTCTAAATCGTTGAACGACCAGAAGCCATCCAAAGACTTGAACGGCCCATTGAGCAGGCTGACGACAATTTTTTTTCCCGGATCGTTGATATTGCGTGTCGTGAACACCTTGCGCAAAGCACCGACCTTGAGCGTAATACTGGCATCCATCTCGTTGTCCTGAACCCGCAACACACGCGATGCATCGCACCACGGCAAGAACTCGGGGTAGGCGGCCACGTCATTGACCAGGTGATACATTTGAGCAGCGCTGTACGGTACGTGAATTTGTCGGGTGATGTTCGTCATAAAGGCAGTCGATCGGCTCCGGCTTGAATGATCCCCAATGGAAATAGCAGTGGAAACAACTGAAATCGGCGTCAATGTCGGTCTCGGGGCTAAAATCATACTGCAAAACGCCCTCTTTCGCCGCATCGTTCGCGGCGAGCGAACGCCCAAATCGTGCAGCAAAGAGGGAAGTCTGCGAAACTAGGAACCTGTGGGGCTTTAGGGAACCTCTGATTGAATCCCTAGGAATAGGGGCGAAAATCTAGCTGTGCGAGGGCAAATTTTGCCGCTTCTGCAGGGCATTAGCGAGTTCTATTGCCCAAAAGAGTGGTGGAATATGAGCTTTCCAGATTGATTTGCAGCCGATTTCCCTATCTAAAGCCCGACAGGCTTCTAGCACCTTATCTGATCCGGAAATACGCGTATGTCGAAGACCAAGAAGTCCGCTGGTGAATCCACCATCGCACTCAATAAAAAAGCGAAATTCGATTACTTTCTCAATGACCGATTCGAAGCGGGCATCGCGCTTGAAGGCTGGGAGGTCAAATCCCTGCGCGAAGGCAAAGTGCAACTCACCGATGCCCACATTTTGCTCAAAAATGGCGAAGCGTTCATGATCGGCGGGCAAATCAACCCGCTGATACAAGCGTCATCGCATGTTCGCCCAGACAACACGCGCATTCGTAAATTACTGCTGCACAAGCGGGAAATCGCCCAGCTCATCGGCGCGGTCGATCGCAAGGGCTTCACCGTAGTACCCACCGCCATGTACTGGAAAAATGGCCGGGCCAAGCTCGAAATTGCCTTGGCTCAGGGCAAAAAAGATCACGACAAGCGCGCCACGCTTAAAGAAAAGGATTGGGCGCGCGACAAGCAGCGCATTTTGCGCACCAGTAGTTGAGCCTGCCATGCCCTAGTACTGTTTCGTTCTTGCGGGCACATTCAGCGAGTCGCTTGCCGATTAGATGCAAGGCGCGCACGGCGGCAAACCCGATGCCCCTGAAAAAACCATTCTCAATCAACCCGGCATAGTGATTATCGGCGGAGGCATTCCCATCGAAGCGGGTGGCAGCATGGTTGGTGCCATTGGCGTTTCCGGCGCGACGGGCGGTGATAACGATGACATCTGCGCCAAGGCAGTCATCGCGGCCATTGCAGATGATCTGAGTTTTTAAGACATCCTCTGGGCGTTGCTTTCAATGCATCCTGTTGTGTTCATTTATTTGTCACTTAGCTTCTGTACCCTCGGCTTCATTCGTAAAACCGGATGAATAACCATGACGCATACAACGCTGCACGAACACCCCGAACAGCTCTTCGCCGCCTTGAGCGATGAAACGCGCCTTCGCATCTTGATGCTCCTTGAATCCGAACACCGACTTTGCGTGTGCCATCTGCAAGCTCTGCTTGACAAGCCACAGTCCACGATTTCACGGCATATCAGCATGCTGATGGAAAATCAGCTTTTATCACAAACGCATAAAGGCACCTCGAATTTATATGCACTCAATGAGCGCACACCTTTATGGGTTCGTGAGATTTTGCGCCTGTCGCGGATTAGCTGGTCGCTCAGCAATGAAGGCTTCAGGTTGCTCAAACAAGCCCGCGCGCTGTATCAAGAGAACATCGAATTATTGCAGGACACGCCACAAAACAACGAGAACATCATTCAAAAATCAGGTGAAACGACACCCTCAAACAAAGTCTTCAATGTGTTGTTCTTGTGCGTGGCCAACAGCGCGCGTTCCATCCTGGCCGAAGCGCTGCTCAACCGTTGGGGCCAAGGCCGATTCCGCGCCTTTTCTGCGGGGCAGAAGAAAGATTCCAGCGTCAACCCCAACACAATTGAAGCGTTAAAAGCGCTGGAACTACCCACCGAGCAAGCCGCCTCCAAGCATTGGGCGGTGTTCTTGGCGCCAGACGCGCCGCAGATGGATTTGGTGATCACCGTCTGCGACACCTTGCTCAATGAAGCCTGCCCCGCCTGGCCCGGTCGGCCGATCACTGCGCATTGGGGGGTAACCGATCCGGTGCGCCAGATGGCCGAACATCCCGATCGCGACCCGGTATCGTTCTTTATCGAAGCCGGACGCGCATTGGAAACTCGGGTGAAGTTGCTGACCCAACTGCCCGACTACGCCATCGAAAAAATCCGCGCCCGCGATGAGCTATCCGCTATTGGTTTAATGAGTGAGTAAATAATGACAATTCGAGTTGCAATTAACGGCTATGGCCGTATGGGACGCCTGGCACTGCGGGCGATGTTTGATCGCCCAGACCTCGGCTTAACCGTGGTGCACATCAACGAAATTGCCGCCGATGCCGCCTGCATGGCGCATCTGACCGAGTTCGATTCCGTGCATGGTCGCTGGCCCCAAGCCATTTCGGCCGATGAGCAAAGCATCACCATCAACGGCCAGCGCATTGGCTTTACGATGCACAAAACCATCGATCAACTCGACTGGCGCGCCATCGGCGTGGATCTGGTCATCGAATCGACCGGCAAATGGCGCAGCTTCGAGCAAGTAAGCGCGCATTTGACGCAAGGCGCGCCGCGTGTGGTGGTCGCCGCGCCGGTTAAACACCCTGAGGTGTTAAATGTGGTGATGGGCGTGAACGATCATCTGTTCGATGCGGACACACACGCCATCGTGACGGCTGCTTCCTGCACCACCAACTGCCTCGCGCCGGTCGTTAAAGTGCTACATGAGGGGCTGGGTATTGTGCGCGGCACCATGACGACGATGCACGATTTGACCAACACCCAAGTCGTTGTCGATAAAGGTGACAAAGACTGGCGGCGCGCGCGCGCGTCGAGCCTATCGCTCTCGCCCACCACCACGGGCTCTGCCAAAGCCATTGGCGAGATTTTCCCCGAGTTGAACGGCCAGTTGAACGGTCTGGCCGTGCGGGTGCCGCTGCTCAACGCCTCGCTCACCGATTTTGTGTTCACGCCATCCCGCGCTACCACGGTGGAAGAAGTCAATGCCCTGCTCAAGGCGGGCAGCGATGCCATGCCGCAGATCTTAGGCTACGAAACCCGCCCTTTGGTCTCCATGGATTTCGTCAACGATGCCCGCTCCTCGATTGTCGATGCGCCCTCCACGATGGTGATCGACGAGCACATGGTCAAAGTGCTGGCCTGGTACGACAACGAATGGGGCTACGCCAACCGCATGGCCGAACTCGCATCCAAGGTCGGCTCGGCCTAACCCTTATCCATCAGCCTAGAGACGCCACATGACCGCCGCCCTGCGCAACTACCTCATCATCACCGGCAACTACTGGGCGTTCACCATCACCGACGGCGCGATCCGCATGTTGGTGGTGCTGCACTTTTATCAGATGGGCTATTCGCCGTTCGCCATTGCGATGCTGTTTGTTTTTTATGAAGTATTCGGCATCGTCACCAACTTCGTCGGTGGTTGGCTCGGCGCGCGTATCGGGCTTAACCGCACCATGCAGGTGGGCACGGCGATGCAGATTGTCGCCCTGCTGATGCTGACCGTGCCCAACCCCCTGCTCACCGTGGCGTATGTCATGGCGGCACAAGCGCTTTCGGGCATCGCCAAGGATTTGAACAAAATGTCGGCCAAGGCAGGAGTCAAACTCGTCGCCGGTGCATCAGACGAACAGTTGTTCAAATGGGTCGCCTGGATTACCGGCTCAAAAAATGCGCTCAAAGGCATTGGCTTTTTCGTGGGCGCCGCGCTGTTGTCGCTGATCGGCTTTCAGGGCGCCAATTTCGCACTCGCCGGGCTGCTGGTGCTGGGTTTAATCGCCACCTTCACCTTGCCATCTGGCCTGGGTGCGATGAAGGACAAGGCCAAATTCAGCGCCTTGTTTTCGCAAGATGCGGCCTTTAACTGGCTGGCTGCCGCGCGGATTTTTCTGTTCGGCGCGCGGGATGTCTGGTTCGTCGTCGCCCTGCCCGTCTATTTGGTTTCCATCGGCTGGGATTTTGAATGGGTGGGCGCGTATCTCGCGCTTTGGGTGGTGGGCTACGGCATCGTGCAAGCCAGCGCCCCGCGCTTATTGCGGGGGCAGAAAAACCCTGTCGGCGCCGAAACCGCCCTGCGCTGGAGCCTGATCCTCGTCGGCACGCCTGCACTGATCTGGATCGGCTTTCAATTCAACCTACCGCCCGGCTGGTTGATTACGATTGGTCTGGGCGTGTTCGGTGCCGTGTTCGCCGTCAACTCGGCGGTGCATTCCTATCTGATTCTCAACTATTCCTCGCACGATAAAGCCTCGATGAATGTCGGTTTTTACTACGCCGCCAACGCCGGTGGACGCTTGCTCGGCACGGTATTATCCGGCTACGCCTACCAGACAATCGGCATCGAAGGCTGCCTGCTGATTTCCACTGGATTTATCGCCTTGGCTGCGGTGTTTACCTATCAAATGTGTCGGAGTTTGACAGCAAAGACGGTAGCGTCCTGACACCTCATCGTCAGTGGCATCGATTCGAAGTCGAACTAAGCTGTGTCTAATTCCTAGGCACCTCGAAAAACCGTCACGAGCATGTTCGAGTGCAAGGAGCCGCGCAGTGAGCAACGAAACATATCAAGCAGATAGGCAAGGCGCGAACGAGCACGCGACGCCGTAATCGGACAGCGCAGTAGGTTTTTCAAGCTGTCCTCCTATAACAACAGTTGGATAGAGCTGAACAAATTAAAACAGTAGAAGAAAATAGGCGCAGTAAAATAATTCACATAACAAATAACACTTGACAACAAGCAACACAAACTATATAAAAACAAACTAGCACAAATAAAATATAAATATTATCAAAAACCAAACCGTAAAAAACAACAAGCCAAAAAAGGTATTGATTTGAAAATCACAGAACTTCAACTTGAAAAATTTAAATCATTCGAATTGCAAAAATTCAATTTTAAAAAAATAACCATATTGGCCGGAGCAAATAGTGCCGGGAAAAGCACAATATTAAATGCTCTAGCAACAATATTGCAAGGCAGTGAAACCAGGCCATTTCCATTTTATTTCAGTAATTATGGGGGAAATATTCACCTTGGTGGATATAAAGATATCGTCAAAGATGGCAACTCTTCTGACAAATTTGGAATTGGGGTTCGATTCGAAAACAATGGAGCTGAAACCTATGTAAAAGGTACATACCGATACGCAACAAATGGACACCAAATACTGGTAGATTCAATCATAATAGAAATAGATGAACAAACTCTTGAAGTAAAGTGGAATGGCCAAGTAAAAGGGTATTCAGTATATAGAAAAATAAGCGAGAACAAAAAAACTGAAGATTCAAAAGTGGCAAAGGCAATATTCACATCACTTTCTGAGTTATTTTCCAAAACGAATGATACAGAAAAAAATACCAAGATCCAGAATTCAATCGATGAATTTTTATCAAGCATATCAAAGTCAAGTGACAACTGGGAACCAGTTGAGCTGAAAAAGGCATCAAACCTATATTCATCTTTATGCAGCACCATAAGCTATAAGATAACAATTGATAGTTACATTAAAAGCCTATCAAAGCTTTCCAACTTGACAACGTATATTGGCCCTATCAGGCCATATCCCTCTAGGCACTACTACATATCAAGCCTTCAAGAGAAAATCGACTCATTAGGAAACAATGCTTTTCAAATCCTGATAGACTGGTATTCATCAGATAAAAAAAAATTTAACAAAGTTATCAATGGACTACAAACATTAAAATTAGCCGACTCAATTATCATAGGGTCACTAAAAGATGAGTTAGTAGAAATCAATGTCGCCCCATATAATCAAAGACATACCGTCAACTTAAGCGACGTAGGATTTGGTCTTTCTCAAATTTTACCCGTTTTGGTTGCTAATGCAGCCTCAGAAAATGACTCTACGCTCCTTATTAATCAACCAGAAGTACATTTACACCCTTCCAGCCAAGCAGAATTAGCGAATTACTTTTTCACGGAAAGTAAAAACAAGAACTTTATAATTGAAACGCACAGTGAATATTTAATAAATAGATTCCGACTTTTGGTCGCAGAAGGGAAAATTAAAAGCGAGGACATATCAATTATTTATATTGACAAAGGTGAGCAAGACCCCACATTAAGTGAAATATCGATATCAGATAATGGCGCATTAATTTCGGCTCCCGACTCTTTCTTCAACACATATTATGTTGACAGCAAAGCCCTTGTCTTTTCCAGTATTGGAGGCGGAGAAATTGAGTAGCATAGTCATTGACACTTGCGTTATAAGACTATATGACGCGCCACTAGATCCAAAATACTGCGAATTATTCAATTGGATTAATACTGAAGGGACGCTTTACATTAGCCAGAAACTACTAAATGAATACGTTTCAACAAAAAACAGAAACATAGACATACTACTAGCCATGTTGGTAAAAAATGAAGAAAAAATCAGAATCGTTCGGATCTCAAAGAATCAAATCAACACCTTCAAAATAGATAAGAATTTTAATTACACATGCAATAATGAAGATATCGACCATTCACGTCTAGTATTTTTATCTCCACGAAAAAAATTGATATCACAAGATCTAAAACTAATTTCAGACATCAATAGATTCAAAAAGGTAGACGGAATAAAACCTAGCGCCACAAAACATCCTGATCCAGCATTTTATAAATAATGCGAGGGCACGGGGTGTGCTGAGAAAAATAATATAGATGATTCAATAATTAACTACACAGGCACAGCTTGCCAGCTCATCGCCTTAGATTAGATAACCTCTACTATCACTTCCCCAACATCGCCCGAATACCAGCCAGATGTTCTCGGCCTTGGGCTTGGCTCACTTCCTTGGGCTGTTCGATGCCCTCGCCTTGCCATTGCAGCAGGTCGGCGGGGATGTCGTCTAAAAATCGGCTGGGTTCGGTGTCTTTCCATTCGCCGTAGCGGCGGCGGCGTTTGGTGAGGGTGAAGGTGAGTGACAGCCGGGCGCGGGTGATGCCCACAAAGCACAGGCGGCGTTCTTCGGCGAGGCGGGCTTCGTCTTCGATGCAGTCGCGGTGTGGCAGGATGTCTTCTTCCATGCCGGCCATAAACACGTGGCCGAATTCCAGGCCTTTGGCTGCGTGCAGCGTGAGCAGGGCGACGGCATTGCTGTCTTTTTCTCGGGTTTGCTGATCGAGAATACCGAGCAGGGTCATGCGCTGGGCGAGCGCGGGCAAGTCCATTTTTGTTGCGCTTTCGCCGCCTTCGGACTCTGCTTCAACTTGGGTGTCGCTGATTTTCGCCAGCCAGTCGAGCCATTCCTCGACGTTCTGCCAGCGGCGGTCGGCGGCCTTCGGGGTACTTTCTTGTTCGCGCAGATAGGCTGGGTAGTCGATGGCATCGAACACCTGCTGGATCACATCAATGGCATCCCGATCCGGTTGGGCGCGGATGCCGTCGAGCCAGTCGCAAAAGCGGTTCAGCCGATCCGCCGCGCGGTTATCGAACACGCTTTGAATCCCGATGGAACGCGCCGCGGCAAAGAGCGAGCTGCGCCGTTCGCGGGCAAAACCGCCTAGCTTTTCGATGGTGGTCGGGCCGATTTCGCGCCGGGGCGTGTTGACGACGCGTAAAAAGGCCGCGTCGTCGTCTGGGTTGACGAGCAATTTTAAATAACTCATCGCATCCTTGATTTCCGCTCGCTCGAAGAACGATTGGCCGCCGGTGAGGCTGTAGGGAATATTGAGTTTGCGCAGCGCTTGTTCGATTAAGCGAGCCTGATGATTGCCACGAAACAGCACGGCAAAGTCGCGGTATTCGGTTTGCGCGCGGAAGTGCCGATGCAGAATTTCTGTGGCGATGCGTTCGGCTTCGTCTTCTGCGGTGGCCGCAACGATGACGCGGTGCGGCTCGCCCATGCCGATGTCGCTCCAGAGCTGCTTGGATGCGGTGGTGGTATCCAGCGCGATCAAATGATTGGCTGCCTTGAGTACGCTGTTGACCGAGCGGTAGTTTTGTTCGAGCTTGATGCGATGCAGGTTCGGGAAATCGTCCGCCAGCCGGTTGAGGTTTTCCGGCTTGGCACCGCGCCAAGCATAAATGGACTGGTGATCGTCGCCCACGGCGGTGAGCGCGCCGATCTTGCCCACCAACAACCGCACGAGCTCGTACTGCGTGGTGTTGGTGTCTTGATATTCATCCACCAGCAAGTAGCGCACCCGCGCCTGCCAGCGCTCGCGCACGGCGGCATCGCTTTGCAACAGTTCGACGGGGCGACCGATCAGGTCATCAAAATCCAGCGCATTGCAGGCAGTGAGTTGGCGCTGATATTGATCGAAGAGCCCGGCCAATGCGCGGGTTTCTTCATCCCATCCCTCATTTTTGGCTTGCTCGTAGCAACTCTGCGGAGTACGCAGATCATTCTTCCACTGCGAGATCTGCCACTGGGCGGCTTTCGGCTCGATCACATCTTTGTATTCACTGTGCCCGATCAAGGATTTGAACAGGGCGAGGCTATCGTCCGAATCGAATACGGTGAAGCCTGCGCGCAAGCCGAGTGCCGCGTATTCCCGGCGAATGAAATTCAGCCCCAGCGTATGGAACGTGGAGATATTCAAGCCGCGGCGCCGCTCGGGCGGCAATCGCTCCGCCGTTCGCGCCACCATCTCCTTGGCCGCCTTGTTGGTGAACGTGACCGCGAACACCTGGCGAGCGGGGATGCCCTGCTTTTCGATCAGATACACGATTTTTTCGGTAATGACCCGCGTTTTGCCCGACCCAGCCCCGGCCAATACCAGCAGCGGACTTTCCAGATGCCGGACGGCAGCGGATTGTTGGGCATTTAGACCGAGGTTAATTTCGTGACTCACGACGCAAGCGACTTTTGCTGGCTGGTTGCTTCAAGCAGCGCCGCAGACAGAATCATGGCGCCACCCAGCCAGACCAACAGCGACGGACTCTCGTGCCCGATCCAGATGGCGGTCAGGCTACCCACCAGCAATTCCAGTGTCATCAGAATCGATGATCGCCCGGCCGGCAGCCGTTCAACGGCATATTGCGTGGCGAGCATCGCACCTAAGAGCAAGGTCGCGCCATACAACAGGCTATGCACAACACCGCCCATGGTAACGGCCGCGACGGGCTCGGGGAAGAAAACCAAGGCACCCAAGGCGAACAGCACCGCACCGATCTGCATGATCGACAGCTTGACCAGCATCGGTTCGCCCTGCATGTGGCGGAACAGCACGTTTGCGCCAGCCAAGGTCAAACCCGCGATCAGGGCCGCCCAATCGGGCAGAGAAAAACTAAACAGGGCTAGCCAGTGGCCCGAACCTTGACCCGAATGTGCATCCCAATGGATATCCGGCCCGAGAATCGCCACCGCACCACCGAGCGCAAGAATCACCGCCACGATGCGGATCGGGGTCAAGGGTTCGTGCAGGAAAATCCGCCCCATAATCACGCCCCAAGCGGGGATGAGGAAGAACAGCAACATGGCACGCACCACATCGCCAAACATCATCGCCATGGTAAAACCAATCCCAGAAATACCGCTAAGCAACGCCAAAGCCAGCAAACCATACCAGGCCATGGGTGCAGAGCCCGCTTGCCAGCGCGTGCGCACATGCGGCAACACCCAAGGCAGCAGCATCAAAAACTGAATGCCATAGGCCAACGCAGCCAGCAAGAGCGGGCCGATGCCCATGCCGTCGATGGCTTTGAGCCAAATCCAGGTCGTGCCCCATAGGGTCGAACCCATCATCAGCACCAGCACGGGTGGCGGATTAAATTTCAAGGACATAACAGCGCCCTGCCTGTTCGCAGGAAATCAACCCACCCAACGGCGGGCATTACGGAACATGCGCAGCCAAGGGCCATCCTCGGTACGGTGATCGTCGAAGGCGCCCTGCGACCAGGAATCCGGGGCCCAAGAGAACTGGCTGCGGCGCCAGACGCGCTCGGGGTGCGGCATCAGGATATTGAAGCGACCATCTTCCGTGCAAAAACCGGTTTGCCCCCACAACGAACCGTTGGGATTGGCGGGATAGGTTTCGGTGGCAATACCATAGCCATCGACATAACGCAGGGTATTGACCGCCAGTTCGGCATCCACCGGATTGCGGTAGCGAACGCGCCCCTCGCCATGCGCCACTGTGATCGGCAGCAGGGAACCTTCCATATCGGCGAATAAGATCGAAGGCGACTGCACGATTTGAACCAAAGACAAACGCGCTTCGAATTGTTCGGAAACATTGCGCTCGAATCGCGGCCAGCTCTCGGCACCGGGGATAATGTCGTGCAGTTGCGATAGCATCTGGCAACCGTTACACACCCCGAGCGCGAACGTATCTTCCCGATTGAAGAAGGCGCTGAACGCATCAAACGCACGCGGGTTGTATCGAATGGCGTGCGCCCAGCCGGAACCGGCGCCGAGCACGTCGCCATACGAGAAACCGCCGCAAGCGGCTAAGCCTTGCATGTCGGCCAGATCAATTCGACCCGCCAGCAAATCGCTCATGTGCACATCGACGGCGGTAAACCCGGCCCGATCAAATGCAGCGGCCATCTCGACTTCGCCATTGACGCCCTGCTCGCGCAGGATCGCCACTTTCGGGCGCTTGCCCGTCAAGATCATCGGTGCGGCCACGTTCTCGCGCACATCGAAGGTGGCTTTGGCCGCTCTGAGACCCGCATCGGATTCATCCAGCAAACCGTCGTACTCGCTTTGCGCGCAGTCCGGGTTATCGCGCAGGCTCGCCATGAGATAGCTGGTTTTCGACCAGGTGCGATGCAGTTCGCTGCGCTTGGCCGAAAAGACCGACTTGCCACGCCAGCGGATGTGTACCTCGTCACCTTTCACTGGCTTGCCCAAATCATGCAGCGCGTCTGCCAAGCCCGCTTCGGCGAACTGATCACGCACGAAATCCAAATCCTTCGCACGAACCTGAATCACCGCGCCGACTTCTTCATTAAACAACGCAGCCAAGGGATCGCCACCCAATGGCCCGCAATCGATGTCCAGTCCGCAATGACCGGCAAACGCCATTTCCAGCAACGTGGTGAGCAAGCCGCCATCGCTGCGGTCGTGATAGGCGGCCAAGTAGCCCAAGCCATTGAGTGACTGGATGGTGTCGAACAGCGCCTTGAGCGGCTTGGCGTCGATATCCGGCGGGGTTTGCCCTGTTTGGCCGAACACCTGCGCCAGTGCGGAACCGCCCAGCCGATTCTTGCCGAACCCGAGATCGATCAAAAGCAGATGCGCGTCATCAATCGGCTGAATCTGCGGCGTCAAAACCGCGTGAATGTCCTTGACCGGCGCAAAGCCTGTAACGACCAACGACACGGGCGAGACGACTTCTTTGGCTTCGCCATTTTCCGCCCAGCGGGTTTTCATCGACAACGAATCCTTGCCGACCGGGATGGCGATATCCAGTGCTGGGCAGAACTCCATGCCCACGGTTCGCACAGTGGCGTACAAGGCGGCGTCTTCGCCCGGATGACCGCACGCCGCCATCCAGTTGGCAGATAACTTGATGTCGGCGGTGGATTTGATGGGTGCTGCTGCGATATTAGTCAGCACTTCGGCAATCGCCATGCGCGCGGAGGCCGGGGCATCGAGCACGGCAATCGGCGCGCGCTCGCCCATCGCCATCGCCTCGCCGGTTTCGTGATAAAAATCGGTCGCCGTGACGGCACAATCGGCGACGGGCACTTGCCACGGGCCGACCATCTGATCACGCACTACCAGACCACCCACGCTACGGTCGCCGATGGTAATCAAAAAGCGCTTGTCGGCCACGGTCGGCAGGCTCAACACACGATTGATCGCTTCATCGAGACGAATATCGTCGGTTTTGAACCTGGCGAAATGTGGGTGCAGCGATTTGGCCGTGCGCTGCATTTTCGGCGGATGGCCGAACAGGGTGTGCATCGGCAGGTCGATGGGCGCGTTATCGAAATGCGCATCGCGCACGGTGAGGTGCTGCTCGCGAGTGGCCGTACCGATCACGGCAAACGGCGCGCGTTCGCGTTCGCACAGTTCGGTGAACAACGGCAGGCTCGCGGGACGAATCGCCAACACGTAGCGTTCCTGGGATTCGTTACACCAGATGGCGAGCGGCGACATGCCCGGCTCGTCATTGGGGATGGCGCGTAGGTTGAAATCTCCACCCAGACCGGCATCGTGGACCAGTTCGGGGAAGGCATTGGACAATCCGCCCGCACCGACGTCATGCAGGGAAACCAGCGGGTTACGGTCGCCCAGAGCGATGCAACGGTCGATCACTTCCTGCGCTCGGCGCTGCATTTCTGGGTTGGCGCGCTGCACCGAGGCAAAATCCAGTTCCGCCGAACCACTGCCGCTGGTTTGCGATGAAGCCGCACCACCGCCCAAGCCGATCTGCATGGCCGGGCCGCCCAGAACAATCAGCAAATCACCATCGGCGATGGGTTGCTTTTCCACAAGACCAGGGCGAATGGCACCGAGGCCACCGGCAATCATGATTGGCTTGTGATAGCCGCGAACGGTCGAATGCGTGCCATCGGTCAAGGTCGGTTGCAATTCGAAGCTGCGGAAATAGCCCGCCAGCGCCGGACGGCCGAATTCATTGTTGAACGCCGCCGCCCCGATGGGGCCTTCGAGCATGATATCGAGCGCGGTGACGATGCGATCGGGCTTGCCCGCAGGCGTCATGGCCTCCCACGGCTGCTCGAAACCCGGAATCCGCAGATTGGAAACAGAAAAACCGCTCAAGCCCGCCTTGGGCTTGCCGCCCCGCCCGGTCGCGCCCTCATCGCGGATTTCTCCGCCCGAACCGGTAGCCGCACCGGGATCGGGGGAAATGGCGGTCGGGTGGTTATGGGTTTCAACCTTGGCCAGAAAATGAATCGGTTCATCGATTTGACCATATTCGCCGATATCGACATCCACGGCGAACCGCGTGCCCGGCCAACCGGCAATCACCGCCGCGTTGTCTTTATAAGCACTCAAGGTACCGTTCGGATTATGCCGATGCGTATTGCGGATCATGGCGAACAGCGACAAATCGTGTTCCTCGCCATCGATCGTCCAGTCCGCATTGAAAATCTTGTGGCGGCAATGCTCGGAGTTCGCCTGCGCGAACATCATCAGCTCGATATCGGTCGGGTTGCGGCCTAATTCACGATAGGCACCGTCCAGATAGGTGATTTCTTCGGTTGACAGTGCCAGACCAAGATTCTGATTCGCGTCGTGCAAGGCCGATTCGCCGTGCTGCAACAAGGCAATTTCCGTCAACGGTGCTGGTGGCTGATGGGCGAACAGCGTTTGGGCATCGCCCCAGTCTTCAAACACCGTTTCCGTCATCCGATCATGCAGCAGCGCACTTGCCGCTTCCCTGCTGGCACGATCGAGCGCATCGAGGCCGACCAGTGCGTATTCAATGCCCCGCTCGACCCGCGATACGGCATCGATTCCGCAAATATGCAGAATCTCGGTCGCCTTGCTCGACCAGGGCGAGCGCGTGCCCGCTCTCGGCGCGACTGTCACGCTGACAACGTCGTCCGGCCAATTTTCCAGAGCGGCACCGTAATTGAACAGATCATGCAGAACATGCGTTTGCGCATCGGATAATTCCGCCCCCGGCTTTACTTGTGCAAAATGAACAAATCGCGCAGAAATCTGAGTAACCGAAGGGGCAACCGCTTGAATTGAAGCCAATTTTTTAGCCAAACGAAAATCGGATACGGCTGCGTTGCCAAAGAAAATCTGCATAGTGGATCTGCTCATGGTGCATTAAATTGGGTGCATAAGGAATGCCGCGAAAAAAGGGGGCTCGCCACAAAACCGCGCCGATTGTAACACCGGGAGACGATGAATCCCTATGAAAGAGCATCACGGAAAAACTCAGAAGATCCGCCGGGAAGATTCTGACATGGCGTGTATTTTGCTATGAATAAACACAAAGCGTTTCATAGCTGAATATTTTTTCAGTTCACACTTTTGGGAAAATCCGCACAGTGCACATTCGACCATCACATCCTTGGCCTCATCTTCCCAAACAGCAGGGTCAAAAACCAAAGGCAATCTTCGCCTTATTTCTTGCTGCGTTGTTGGTTTTCGCGCAACCCGTGGCGGCGGCGGGGCTTGAGCAGCCAGTCTTTCAGAGCCGTGCGTCCATAGAGTCAGCAGCGCAGGATTTTCTGGAAACACACTATCAGACGGATACGAATACCCGTTTCCACATCAACCCGATTGACCCGCGACTGCAACTGAAAGAATGCGACCAGCCCTTGCAGGTGCGCAGCAATAACCTGACCCTGCCGCGCGGCGGGCGCATCACGCTGAAAATTGCCTGCGAAGGGTCAAATCCTTGGCGGATTTATGTTCCCGCTCGAATTCAAACCATGGTCAACGCCATCAGTCTCGCCCGTCCATTGGCTCCAGGCACCAGAATAAGTGCGGAGGACTTGACCACCACACCGGTGAACGCCAACCAGCAAGTCAATGCTTATTTGACCAGCCCCGATGAAGCCATCGGACAGATTGTCACAAGGCCCATGCAGGCAGGTCAGATACTGACCCAGCAGGATTTGGGTATCGCCAAAGTGATTCATCGCGGCGATCATGTCACTGTCATTGCGGGTACCGGCAACGTGAGCGTATCCACGGAGGGTGTTGCACAGGCTGATGCGGGCGTCGGCCAACGAATCATGGTCAAAAACAGCCGATCTGGCCAGTTGGTTGAAGGTTTTGTCCGAGATGCCAACACAGTGGTTATAAAATGAACCGGAGCAACGAGATAGCCGCCAAGTCACCGTGATTTTTTTAATCTATACGTTAAAGTTTATAATTGAGTGGCCGATATAACGTGCATACGTGGAATCGGGATAGGCGTGAATCTGAAGTGAAGATCGGCATCCATCCTGACCAAGACAAACTTAAAGAGGGCTAGAGATGGACATTATAAATGGATTTGGCGGGAAGAACGGCTATGGCAGTTCCAACGTAGATAATCGAAATACGGGCAAGCCCACCGCTGCTGCAAGCCCAGAAGGTACTGCGCCGGAATCTTCTTCTGAGGACGCAGGTGTCAACCTGTCATCAGGTGCAACCGCCATGAAGCAACTCACACAGACACTTGCCAGCAGCCCTAGCTTCGATCAGAGCAAGGTTGATCAGATCAAGAGCATGATCGCCAACGGTCAGTACAGCATTGACCCACAAAAAATCGCTCAGAAATTCATGGAAATGGAAAACTCCGGCTCATGAGCCAAGGCACCGCTCCAGCCGTCTCACCAGCCCACATTGACACACAGGTCATGTTGGAACATCTGGCGGCAGCGGTTTCCGGTTTAACGGACGCGCATCAAAGGCTGGCCGAACTCCTCGCCACCCCAGACCGAGCGGATCGCGCGGATTCTGGGGCTTCGCTGGATGAACTGATCATCGCCATCCGAGAAGGGCACGCCCGCCTCGAAGAAGCCGAGCAGCAGCGTCAATCCTGGCTTGCGGCCCAGCCGATCAAATCATCATCTACCGAATCGAACGCCCGTCAGGACATGCATCAAGCCCTCATAGCCATTGATCAGGCAGAATTCACTAACCACCTCGCCTCGTGGCAGGCACTTCAACCACTCATCACCGAACTGGACGAACGCACCCGCGAACACCAGATGGTCATTTCCCGCTTGGGCCAGTTCATTCAGGAACGCGTCAACCTTTTGACGAATGCAGCCGACGGCAGCGACACCGCCGTTTATGCGGCCAGTGGCAAAACCAGTGCACCTGCCGACCGCCGTCGCTCCCTTGGCGATGCCTGAACACGCCCAGAAAGGTCGCCCCCTCTACTCGCTTGCCGACGGTGCCCTTTCCCGCTGCCATAGCGCAAACGCACTCTCTCCGGCTCGACCTTCGCGCAACCTGACCCAACCCACGGGTTGAACGCTCGCCTCTTGGGCACTTTGCTCGATATATAAATACGCGTCATCCGCCAGCCAATCGGCCTGCTGCAAGCGCTCAACCGCTTGTGACAACAAGTCGAGACGCGCAAACGGTGGATCAAGAAATACCAGATCGATCCGCTCCCCCGATACGAATTGATTCGGGGCCTGACGCAGCCAACCCAATGCATCCTGCGACCAAACCCGTGCCCGATCATCTGCTACCGACATTGTTTTCAAACTGTTGCGAATCTCGGCGGCAACGCGTGCCGATTGCTCGATCAAACCCACCCACTGCGCACCTCGCGAAAGGGATTCGATACCGAGAATGCCGCTACCAGCGAACAAATCCAGCACCCGCCAGCCATCGAGATTTTGCCCCAGCCAGTTGAACAGCGTTTCTCGCACCCGGTCGGGCGTGGGGCGCAAGCCCGGCATGGCAGGAAAATGCAAACGCTGAGAGCGCATCGTCCCACCCGTCACGCGCACGACCTGTTTGCCACGTACAGTCTGGCCGGATAAGGAGCGAGGTGAGGATTTCACGAACGTGTCGCCAAATACCGCCCCGGATTCTTCACCATGAGGGATTTTCGATTTCAGCGATTTCCTTGATTTGGCACTCAAAATTCACCCCGGAGGTTTTAGGAATCAATGCCACGCCTGAGTTCTTGACGATCAGCGATTGAAGAACTGCGGAGATGTGAAACCATATTCATCATCCGCTTCGCCCATTCAGGGCATGATGCCCATGTTAATATGAACCGATGACGGTGTAGTGCGCACCCCGTATGAATTATCTCATTCACGAAGGCCTTTTAAATGTTTGGATTTCTCCGTCGAAAAAAAAATCAGGTGCCTGGCGACGCAGCGATCGAATCACCGGTTGATTCTTCAGTCGACGCTCCTGAAGTCGACACTCTTGGCACCGATACATCACCCATAACAGAACCGGTCGAAGCGCCAAGCACCATCGAACCCGAGCCTCTTCCCGCGGTCATCACCGCAGAACCAGAACCGGCGCAAACGTCGACACAGATAGCCATCCAATCGGCACCACAACCCGTTACACAGGAAAAGCCCAAGTCCCGCTTCTGGCAACAACTGGCCAGGGCACGCAACAACTTCACCGAAGGCTTGGGCGATCTGTTCCTTGGCAAAAAGGCCATCGATGACGAACTCCTCGAAGAAGTCGAAACCCGATTGATCATGGCCGACGTCGGGCAAGCGACGACGCGCGCGCTGATCGATGCCTTGCATCAACAGATTTCTCGCAAGCAGATCAACGATACCGAAGCCTTGTTCGAAACGCTCAGCCAACTGATGATCGAGCGGCTGGAGCGCGTCCAGAAACCCCGCCCCGCCCCAACGGAGCAGCCACACATTATCGTCGTCTGCGGCATCAATGGTGCAGGGAAAACCACGACCATCGGCAAACTGGCACACCATTACAAACAATCTGGGCACAAGGTCATGCTGGCCGCGGGCGACACATTCCGTGCCGCCGCCGTCGAGCAACTGATCACCTGGGGCGAGCGCAATCAGATCCCGGTCATCGGCGAACCGGGCCGACAAGATTCCGCTTCGGTACTGTTTGATGCCGCACAATCCGCGCGCGCTCGTAATATGGATGTGCTGATTGCCGACACCGCCGGTCGACTGCACACCCAAGGCGGCCTGATGGACGAGTTGAAGAAGCTTATTCGCGTCGTCAGCAAATCGATTCCCGGCGCGCCGCACGAGATCCTGCTCGTGCTGGACGCCAGCATCGGCCAGAACGCCCTAAATCAGGCTCGCCAGTTCCATGAGGCGGTCGGCGTAACTGGATTGATCGTTACCAAGCTCGATGGCACGGCCAAGGGCGGCATCCTGTTCGCCATTGCCGATGAATTGAAGCTGCCCATCGACTTCATCGGTGTAGGGGAGCAAATCGCTGACTTACGACCGTTCGACCCGAAAGGTTATGTCGATGCTCTGCTGGATCGCGAGGACATATGATCGAATTCGATGGCGTTAGCCGCCGCTTCAGTAACGGCCACTTCGGTTTGCAGGACGTTAGTTTTCACATTCCCGAAGGGCGGATGGTGTTCATTACCGGCCATTCCGGTTCGGGAAAATCCACCTTGCTGCGACTGATTCCCGCGCTGGACCACCCCACCAGTGGCACGGTGCGCATTGGTGGGCATGATCTGCAAAAAATGCCCAGGCATCAGTATCCGAAGTTACGTCGTCAAATCGGCGTGGTATTTCAGGATCATCACCTGCTGCCCGATCGGCGCGTGTTCGATAATGTGGCCTTGCCCATGCAGGTGGCCGGCTTCGAGCCAAGAGACATCCGCCGACGCGTCGAAGCGGCCCTCGACAAGGTCGGCCTGCATGCGCGCCAGCGTGCGCGTGTGGATGAACTCTCCGGTGGTGAACAACAGCGGGTCAACATCGCCCGCGCCTTGGTCAATCGCCCCAAGATCCTGCTGGCCGATGAGCCGACGGGCAACCTCGACCCCGAACTCTCGCGCGAAATATTCAACCAGTTCGCCGACTTTCACGCCATCGGCGTAACCGTGCTGATCGCCAGCCATGACCTGCACTTGTTAAAGACCTTCGCCGTGCCCCGCATCGTATTGAATCAAGGGCGGATTGCCCAGATAGAGGAAGCTTTCTGACATGGACCAGGACCACTCAACCTCGGCCCGAATCCCGAGCGGCACAGCGACCCGAACCGCCAAGACCCAGACCAGTGCATTGAACGCCTGGAAACGCCACCATGCCCGCTGCCTCAAGGACGGCTTATGGCATCTGGTGCGCCGCCCGCTGAGCGCCTGGGCGACCATTTTCGCCATAGCCATCGTGCTGGCGCTGCCGGGGTTTTTGATGACACTGGCCGCCCAAATCAAGCACATCGGTGGTGCTTGGGCATCCGAGCAGGGTCAGGTGAATGTGTATCTCAAAACGGGCACCGATGAAACCCATGTAAATGGCTTCACCCAATGGCTGAAGGGCCAACCCAATGTCCGCAGCACCGACGTCATTCCGCCGGAACAAGGGCTGAAAGATCTCGCCCGCC
Organism: Halothiobacillus neapolitanus c2; assembly: GCF_000024765.1. Lineage (GTDB taxonomy): Bacteria > Pseudomonadota > Gammaproteobacteria > Halothiobacillales > Halothiobacillaceae > Halothiobacillus > Halothiobacillus neapolitanus. The sequence goes on from NC_013422.1 coordinate 1,681,212, forward strand.
GCCTGAACATCGATAGTCTGGACAGTGATATCGCCAACCCGCTTCCGACCGTCGTCGTACTCAAGCTCAAAAATCCGACCGACCAGGCCAGCCTCACGCTGCGGGAAGAGATCCGCAACAACCCTTTGGTCGAGAATCTCTCCGATAGCGGCGCATGGGTCAAGCGACTGCAAACCATCAGCAAGTTTTTCGACCAGTTGAGCTGGTGGTTGATGTTCCTGTTCGGCTTTACCGTGGTTTCTGTGATCGGCAACACACTGCGGCTCGAATTACAGAAACGTCGGGAAGAGCTGGCGTTGATCGCGCTGATCGGCGGTACACGGCGGTATATGATTCGCCCGCTGCTCTATGACGGCGCCATCATGGGATTGCTCGGCGGCATTGTGGCCAGCGGCTTGATCTACACGCTGTTGACGATGCTCACGGCACCCATCAATCAATTCGCGGCAGAATACGGTACTCAGATCACCGTGATCACACCGATGATGCTGACCGCCTTACTTGGGATAATCGGGCTTTCACTGGGCTGGCTCAGCGCCCAACTGATCGGGCAGAATTTCCTGCGCCACGCGGTGTCGGCGTAACTGATCCGAGCCCCTGCTCTGGAGAACGGGGTTCGGCTTAAATTCTGAAACCGCTGACCATCGAGCCCAGCTTTTGCGCATCCTGCTGCACGCTGGATACCGCGATCTGCGCGGCTGTCATATGTTCTGCGTTGGCAGTAATCACGTCGATCAAGGCGTGCAGATCGGCATTGAGCTGTTCGATGGTTTCCTGATGTTCCTGACTGTTGCTTTCCACGCTCAACGTGGCCGACACGGAATCGTCGATGGCAACCAGGACTTGTTCCAACTCACCTTGCGCTGCGCTCATCGCCGCTTCGGCCTGCTGAGAGTAGTCCACGACTTCGGTCATGGTTTGATCCGTCTGGCTGACCTCGCGAGTCAAGCGCTCCATCACAGCCGAAATCTGCACGGTGGCGTCCTGACTGCGCAAAGCCAATGCCCGAACTTCTTCGGCAACGACGGCAAACCCCCGCCCATGCTCACCTGCGCGGGCGGCTTCAATCGCTGCATTCAGTGCCAAAAGGTTGGTTTGGTCGGCCACCGAGCTGATGGTGCGTGTCATGGATTCGATTTCTTCCTTGGCCGACACCAGAGAATGTATATGCCGGGTCGCCGTATCAACACGGGCAAGTGCAGAATGAATCGAATCGACACTTCGGCTGATCTGCCCTTGACTCTGTTCAGAACGCGATTGCATCGCCACCGCCTGCTGGCCCACACGTTGCAACGCACTACGCAGTTCGCTCCCGCTTTCGGCTAGCCGGGAAACCTCAACCAGCACCCGATCACGTTGTGACTGCACACGATTCTGTTCGGTCATCACCTGGCCGATGCGGCGATCGAGCGAATTCGCCGCTTCCTGCATCGATGCACTGCCGTGGTTGATGTCGCCGATCTGGCGATGCAGCGTGTCGATCATGCCGTTGAAACTATCCGAAATTTCGCCGATGGCATCGTCGCTTTTCAGGGCGCATTTGCTCGTCAGGTCGCCCTGACGTACTAAGCCGGCCAAAATGGCCATTTTCGACAATTGCCGCAACAACACGACCTGGGCCACCCAGTAATTTACAAAACCGACGGTAATCCCCGCCACCACACAGCCCAACACGAACCAGCTCAACATCCCTTCCCGGAAATTGACGAAGAAACTTGCAAATACAGGAAAGATGGCCCCCATGCCAAACCCCATGGCGATAAAGGACCATTTCAGACGACGCAAAATACTTGTTTTTTTCATAGGAACCCCGTTAAAACCCCATAAAAGATGGGGACACATCATCCTTGAACGCCTAACTTTGGATACCTGAACGATGCAGATGAGGTATCGTCACATAGGTGAAATACTTTAGCCAATTCGGCATTTCAGGTGCCCCGAAACAACCGCGTTGCTATCATGCCCGCCATGAATCAACACAGCCCCACGAGTCACGATGCCGAGTGCGAACGGATTGCCCGCCCGATTGGCAGCGGCTTTCGATATGCCAGCCTGCCGCTGCGTGGTCAAGAACGCTATGCGATCACCGCAATCAAGGCCCTCGACAAAAGCCTCGAAGAGATCGTTCAGACCGTGGCAGAACCCCAGGTTGCCCGTTCCAAACTCGATTGGTGGCGTGGCGCCTTGCACCAGGCAACAACCGAAGGTAGCAGTAATCACCCGGTTTTGATTTCACTGCTTGAATCAACGCCCCCCACCACCCTTGAAAAATTGGTTCCGCATCTGGAATCTCGACTGGGCAGCGCGCTTTTGGCGCTGGATTATCAGGGATTCGATACCGAAGCGGATCTGAATGCCTATCTCGACGCCAAAGGTGGCGCCCTGTTTAGGTTGTACGCCCAGGCGCTCAATCTACCAGAGGAAACGTCGATCAAGCTCGGCGCACTTGGCGCGCTCGGTCACCGCATCGACAACCTCCAGTGGCTCGGGCGTGATGTGGCTCGGGGCTTTATTTACCTCTCTGCGGAGCAACTCGAAAAGCACGGCATCAATGAAGCGGATTTTCACCGCCCGGATCGATCCACTCGCTTGGTGCCTCTGCTGCAAACGGAATATGAACACATTCGGTCAGAACATAATCGGCATCTGCTTGAGCTCAAACAAACCTGTCGTCGGCCACCGGCTTTTTTCCGTGCACTGATCGCACTCGACCAGTCCCGCTTGGTTCACCTTCACCGAAGTGGATTGCGCCTGCTCGACGAGCGCCCCGAGCGCTCCCCCTTTACACAACTGCTTACCGCCTGGTGGGCAACCAAACGGGCTCCGCGGCCGTTGCGTTGAACTACCTGAAACAAACATGGACCTGAAACAAACATAGAATTGAGATAACGATATGAACAGCGAAAAAAATGACGCATTTGCCGGTCGCATCGTCGTCATCAACGGCGCCACTGGCACGATCGGCGAAGCCATGGCATTCGCGCTGCAACGCCAAGGCGCGCAGTTGATCCTCTTCGGGCGCAAAAGCGACCGACTCAACCACTTGGCCGATGAACTCACCGCCGAGTTGGGTGCCGAGGCCGAACACCGCGCGCCTGTCATTCAAACCGTGGATTTTTCCGGAGCCGCCATCGAGGATTACCAGACACTGACCGATGCAATTGAAAACAACTTTGGCCGGATCGACATCCTGATTCACGCCATGGGCCAAGGCGGGCAACTGAGCCCGTTGGCCCACAGTGATCTGATGAAATTCCAGGAAAGCCTGCACCTGAATCTGATTGCCCCGTTCGCACTCACGCGCAGTCTCTGGCACCTGCTGGAGCGACCCGGGAAACAGGTGGAGGCCAATCGCGCTCAGGTCTTGTTTTTCACGGATCGAGGCACACCCGCCTTCGGCAACGCCTACACACTTGCCCACGCCGCCATAGAACGCATGATCGATCAATGGGCGAATGAAACGACCAGCGTGCGCATCAATGGGCTGGACCCTGGCCCGACCCATAGCGGCTTGCGGCAGTACCGATTCCCCGGCGAAGCCCGATCAGAGCGTGCCGATGTCTCGGTCCTGCTGCCGACGGCGCTCGCTTTGCTGGCCAACGAACAGGCACATGGGCAATTGATTCGCCTGCAACCGGATCGGATTTGATATATTGCCAGTGCTTTTTAATAAAAGATGAAAGGAAATCTTATGCTTTCAATGCAAGTCGGCGGCCTGTTTGGCTTTATTCTTCTCGCGCTCGATATCTGGGCCATCATTAAGGTGATTCAAAGCAACGCAGGCGCGGGCGTTAAAACGCTCTGGGTATTGTTGATCATCTTCCTGCCCCTATTGGGTCTCATCCTCTGGGCTTTGTTAGGCCCCAAAGGGTAAAAAGCCGGTCCGATTGAATCGGAGCGCCCTTGCACTGAAAGGATCAGACAGATGAGCGAACACGCCCCCTCGATTCTGCTTGGCGCGGGCACGCATCCGGCCAGTATTCAAACCCGCATGATCAACCGGCATGGCTTGATCGCGGGCGCTACCGGCACCGGAAAAACCGTGACCCTGCAAGTGCTCGCCGAACAATTTGCCCAACTTGGCACCCCTGTGTTCGTGGCGGACATCAAAGGCGACTTGTCCGGCATCGCCGCAACAGGTACGCCCCACCCCAAAATCAGTGCACGCGCCGAAAAAATGGGCCTTGAGCCCATGCACTTTCAGGCCAACCCGGTCATCTTCTGGGATGTACACGGTGAAAAAGGTCACCCCTTCCGACTGACGATTTCAGAGATCGGGCCTGTTGTTCTGGCTCGGCTGTTGGGGCTGAATGAGCTTCAGGAAGACGTGCTCAATATGGCATTCCAGATCGCTGACGATCAAGGTCTGCTGCTGCTCGATTTCAAGGATTTCGAGGCGTTGCTGCGCCACCTCGATGAAGCGGGCGAGGAATATCAATCGCAATACGGTCGTATTTCCAGCGCCAGTTTGGGCGCCATCATGCGCGCAGTCACCGGTTTCAAGCGAGAAGGGGCGGAAAAACTCTTCGGCGAACCAGCCATCGCGCTTGATGATCTGCTCATTCAATCCGACACGGGCGCGGGCATGATCCACGTGCTGGCCGCAGATCGGCTTTATCGGGAAAGCCCGAAGGTCTACGCGGCCTTATTGCTCTGGCTGCTCTCGGAATTATTCGAGCAGATGCCCGAGGTCGGCGACCTTGATGCGCCAAAATTCGTGCTCTTCTTCGATGAAGCGCACCTGTTGTTCGACGATGCCCCCAAACCGCTGATCGACAAGATCGAACAGGTGGTTCGTCTGGTGCGTTCCAAAGGCGTAGGCGTTTATTTCGTCACCCAGAATCCGCTCGATCTGCCCGAAACCGTATTGGGCCAACTCGGCAATCGGGTGCAACATGCATTGCGCGCATTTACGCCACGCGATCAGAAAGCCGTGCGTGCCGCCGCGCAGACCTTCCGTAGCAACGAAGCGGTGGACGTAGAAACCGTCATCACTCAATTGGGCGTCGGTGAAGCCTTGGTTTCTTGCCTCGATGCCAAAGGCATGCCCACACCGGTCGAGCAGGTACTCATGCGCCCGCCGATGAGCCGCATCGGCCCGCTCACTGATGAAGAACGCGCCGCCATCATGCAACGCTCACGTTATCGGGGGCGGTTTGACACGCCCGTGGATCGTGAATCGGCGTTTGAGCTGCTCAAGCAGCGTACGGAAGAAATGCACCGTCAGGCCCAACTGAGCGCACAAAACGCCCAAGAGGAAAAAAATGCGCAGTCCCCCGGTCGAACCAGCCGTCGACAAACACCGATGGAGGCGTTCATCAGCAGCACAGTCCGCGCCATCGGCAGCCAGATCGGACGGCAATTGATCCGTTCGCTGCTGGGTAGCTTGAAACGCTGAAACGTCCAAACAGGGAACGGGAAATACACGCTGGCGAGGGACATTCAGCAAAAATTTCCGCATAATGCCACCTGTTGCGCCAACGGAATCGACCGTTCGAGTCCGAAGCCGCCTGTTAATAACGAGGCGAGGCAATAAAGCCCCGCCAAAGCCCGCATGTTTGCTGCGAGGGCTTGTTACCTCGCCAGAACATCGCCCTACATTTGATATGAATGCTGCTGGCCTTTTGCCCGCAGGTGACAGCCCGATTCCAAAGGAGTACCCGAGTGACTGCATACCAAGATCAAGATCCGCAAGAAACCCGCGAATGGCTCGAAGCCCTTGAAGCGGTCGTTGCCGTTGAAGGCACTGACAAAGCGCGGCACCTTATCGGCAATCTGATCGAGGCGGCCCGCAAACACGGTATCGACACGCCCTACTCGGCGACTACTCCGTACATCAACACCATTCCCACTGAAAAAGAACCCACCTACCCCGGCGATCGCCAGTTGGAACAGCGCCTGCGCGCCTTGATCCGCTGGAATGCCATGGCCATGGTCGCTCGTGCGAACAAGCACACGTCCGTGGGCGGTCACATCGCCACCTTCCAATCCAGCGCCACCATGTATGAAGTGGGTTTCAACCATTTCTTCAAAGGCCACGATCACCCCGATGGGGCGGATATGGTGTTCTTCCAGGGCCACGCCGCGCCGGGCATGTATGCGCGTGCTTTCCTCGAAGGCCGCATCAGCGAAGAACAACTCGCCAATTTCCGTCAGGAAGCCCATCTCGATGGCGTGTCTTCCTATCCGCATCCCTGGTTGATGCCAACCTTTTGGCAGTTCCCGACCGTTTCGATGGGTCTGGGTCCGTTGCAAGCCATCTACCAAGCACGCTTCATGAAGTACATGGACGCCCGCGGCATGTCACCGATGAACACCCGCAAGGTCTGGGCGTTCCTCGGCGACGGCGAAATGGACGAACCGGAATCCACTGGCGCCATTGGCTTGGCCGTGCGCGAAAAGCTCGACAATCTGGTGTTCGTCATCAATGCCAACCTGCAACGCCTCGATGGCCCAGTGCGCGGCAACGGCAAAGTGGTTCAGGAACTGGAAGGCAGCTTCCGTGGCGCAGGCTGGAATGTCATCAAGGTGCTCTGGGGTCCTGGCTGGGACGTGTTGCTGCAAAAGGATACGTCCGGCAGACTCATGCAGTTGATGATGGAAACGGTCGATGGCGAATATCAGGCCTACAAGGCCAAAAACGGCGCTTTTGTTCGTGAAAACTTCTTCGGCAAATATCCTGAAACCGCCGAACTCGTCAAGAACATGACCGATGAAGAAATCTTTGGCCTGACCCGCGGCGGCCACAGTCCGCGCAAAATGTACGCGGCGTACAAGGCAGCCACCGAACACAAAGGCCAGCCGACCGTCATCATCGCCAAAACCATCAAAGGTTATGGCATGGGGCCATTCGGCGAAGGCGCGATGACGGCGCACAATCAGAAGAAGCTGGATGTCGACGGCCTCAAATACTTCCGCGACCGCTTCGGCCTGCCCATTTCCGATGCGCAACTGGAAAACGACGTTCCCTTCTACAAACCGGAAGATAGTCACGAACTAATCAAGTATCTGCACGAACGCCGCAGCGTGCTGGGTGGCTACCTGCCCAGCCGGGTGGATCGCGCGTCATCCCTGCCAACACCGGAACTGTCTGCCTTCGACATGATTCTCAAAGGCACGGCCGATCGCGAAATGTCGAGCACCATGCTGTTCGGCCGGATTCTCGCCATCATCTTGCGTGATAAAGAGCTTGGCAAACGCGTTGTCCCGATCATCCCCGATGAAGCCCGCACCTTCGGTCTGGAAGGTTTGTTCCGCCAGGTCGGCATCTACGATCCGGCCGGACAGTTGTACGAACCCGTCGATGCTGATCAAGTGTCATGGTACAAGCAGGCCACCAACGGCCAAGTTTTGCAGGAAGGCATCAACGAAGCCGGTTCCATGTCCTCCTGGCTGGCCGCCGCCACTGCCTACGCCAACTACGGCGAGGCTATGATTCCGTTCTATATCTACTACTCGATGTTCGGCTACCAGCGCGTGGGCGATCTGGTCTGGCTCGGCGGCGACATGCGCGCGCGCGGCTTCATCATCGGTGGTACCGCCGGCCGCACCACGCTGGAAGGTGAAGGCCTCCAGCATCAGGACGGTCACAACCTCGTCTTCTTTAGCGCGGTGCCCAATTGCAAGGCCTACGACCCGACCTACGGCTATGAGATGGCCGTCATCATCCGTGCTGGCCTGCAGGAGATGTTCACCGATAAAAAAGACGTGTTCTATTACATCACCGCGATGAACGAGAACTACCCGCACCCTGCCATGCCCGAAGAGAATCGGGATCAAATCGAGCAAGGCATCCTGCGTGGCTTGTATCCGTTCTCCAAATCCAAGGCGAAGCACAAAGCGCGTGTTCAACTGCTCGGTTCCGGCACCATTCTGCGTGAAGTGGAAAAAGCCGCCGCAATGCTGGAAGCAGATTGGAAAGTGGCCACCGATGTCTGGTCGGCTACGAGCTTCAGCGAATTGGCAAGAGAAGGTCAGGCCTGCGTTCGCGAGAACCGCCTGAACCCGGAAGCACCACAAAAAGTGCCCTACGTGACGGCCACATTGGAGCCCACCCAAGGCCCCATCATCGCCGCAACCGACTACATCCATCTGTATACCGAACAGGTGCGCTCATTCATGCCGCGCCGCTACGTCACGCTGGGCACAGACGGCTTTGGTCGTTCCGATACCCGCGAAGCATTGCGTAAATTCTTCGAAGTGGATGCAGCCAACATCGTGATCACGGCGCTCAAGGCACTGGCAGACGAAGGCACCATCGCCGCGTCGGTTGTCTCGCAGGCCATCAAGAAGTACGACATCAACCCGACTCTGGGTATGCCTTCTTCACGTTAAGACTGGATCGTCGATCGCCCCGCCAAATGGGGCGCATCACATTGAACAATTTTGGATTGAACATTTTTGGAGCACGCGAATGACCGTGAAATCAGTCCCCTTGCCGGATATCGGCAACTTCAAAGACTTGCCTGTCATCGAAGTCCTGGTTGCCGCAGGCGACCGGGTTGAAGCCGAGCAATCACTGATCACGCTCGAATCCGACAAGGCCACCATGGAAATCCCCGCGCCGTTCGCCGGCGTGGTGAAAAAGGTGCTGGTCAAAACGGACGACACCGTCAACGTTGGCGACATCATTGTCGAAATGGATGCAGATGACGCGGCAAGCCCAGCACCGGAACCAGCCAAGACAGCACCAGCCGCGGTAAGCGCACCGGCGCCTGAACCAGCCGCACCTGCTCCCGTAGAAGCTGCGCCTGAGGTAGCTCCGGCAACAATGCCCGCAACTGCTCCAGCGAACGAAGAGAATACAACCTACCCCATCAACTCACCGACGCCAGGTGCTGTGTTTCACGCCAGCCCTTCCGTACGCGCATTTGCCCGCACGCTGGGCGTGGACCTTGCCAAAGTCAGCGGGACCGGGATAAAAGGACGTATCCAGAAAACCGACGTCACTGCATTCGTCAAAAACACACTGACTCAAGCGACAAGCCCGGCGGCAACAGCCGGTGGCTCGATTCCACCGCTGCCCAGCATCGACTTCAGCCAGTTCGGCGAAATCGAAACCGTGCCGTTATCCCGGATTCAAAAGCGTTCGGGCAAGCATTTGTCTACCTGCTGGCTGAATATTCCGCACGTCACCCAGTTCGATGAAACCGACATCACCGATCTCGAAGCTTTCCGCCAATCGCTGAAGGCACGCGCGGAAAAAGCTGGCGTCAAGCTCACCCCGTTGGTATTCATTCTCAAAGCGGTTGCGCGCGCACTCGCCGACTACCCCAAATTCAACGCCTCACTCGATGTCAGTGGCGAGAACCTGATTCTCAAGAAATACATCCACATCGGCGTGGCTGTCGACACACCCAATGGCCTCGTCGTCCCCGTCATCCGCAACGTCGATCGAAAGGGCCTGTTCGAACTTTCAGCCGAACTCGCCGAAGTGAGCGCCCGTGCGCGGGATGGCAAATTGAGCCCGGAGGATATGTCCGGCGGCTGCTTCTCGATCTCCAGCCTCGGTGGCATCGGCGGCACACAGTTCACTCCAATTGTGAACGGGCCGGAAGTTGCCATTCTCGGTGTTTCCCGCTCGAAAATGAGCCCGGTCTGGAACGGTGAAACCTTCGAACCGCGCCTGATGCTACCGCTCGCCCTGTCCTACGATCACCGCGTGATCGATGGCGCTCAGGGTGCCCGCTTCATCACCGCTCTCTCGGCTGTGCTGAGTGATTTGCGCGAACTCATTCTCTAAATAGATTCTCACAAGGGACACCGACATGGCATCACTTGAAACCATCAAACTGCCCGACATCGGCGTGTCCGGCAAGGTCGAAATCATCGAAGTTCTGGTTGAAGCCGGGCAGATCGTCGAAGCCGAAACCTCGATGCTCACGCTGGAATCCGACAAGGCCACCATGGAAATTCCGGCGCCCAAATCCGGCAAGATTGTCGAATTGCTGATCAAGGTCGGAGATCAAGTCGGCACGGGCGACCCGATCGCCACCATGGAAGTCGCCACAGAATCCGCTGGCGAATCAGCCCCTGCGGCCGCAGAACCGGCACCCGCCGCACCCAAGGCCGAGGCGACTGCCGCAACGGCAACACCCGTCGCCGCACCTGCCGATCTAAATGCAGATCATCAATGCGACGTGGTGGTTCTGGGTGCAGGCCCCGGCGGTTATACCGCCGCGTTCCGTGCAGCGGATCTGGGCAAGAAGGTCATCCTGATCGAGCGCTTTGAAAAAATTGGTGGCGTGTGCCTGAACGTTGGCTGCATCCCGTCCAAGGCCCTGCTGCACGTATCCGGCATTCTCAACGAAACCCGCGAAATGGGCAGCCACGGCATTACTTTTGCCGAGCCGAAAATCGATCTTGATGGCCTGCGGGGCTTCAAGAACGGCGTGATCGACAAGCTCACCGGCGGCCTCAAGCAATTAGCCAAACAGCGCAAGGTCACCATCCTGCACGGTGTCGGCCACTTTGCCAGCGCCAACCACATCCGCATTACCGCAGCCGATGGCAGCCAGAGTACCGTTCAATTCGAACACGCCATCATTGCCGCTGGCTCTCAGCCGGTAAAACTGCCCTTCATTCCGCACGATGATCACCGCGTTATCGACTCGACCGGTGCGCTCGAATTGGCGGATATCCCCAAGCGGATGCTGATCATCGGTGGCGGTATCATCGGTCTGGAAATGGCGCAGGTCTATGCCTCACTCGGGAGCAAGATCACCATTGTCGAACTGGCGGACAACATCATCCCCGGCGCGGATAAGGATCTGGTTCGCCCGCTGCTCAAAGACATCAAGAAGCGCTACGAGAACATTTATCTCGGCAGCAAGGTCACCGGTGTCACCGCCACCGCCGACGGCTTGGATGTGACCTTTGAAGGCAAATCCGCCCCGGCAACCGATCGTTTCGACAGGATTCTGGTCGCTGTCGGCCGCGCGCCAAACGGTCGCAAGCTCAATCTGGAAGCGGCCGGTGTCACCGTCGATCAGCGCGGCTTCATCCCCGTAGACGCGCGGATGCAGACCAATGTGCCGCACATCTTCGCCATTGGCGACATCGTCGGCCAACCCATGCTGGCCCACAAGGCTGTGCATGAAGGCAAAGTCGCCGCGGAAGTCATCTGCGGCATGAAATCCGCCTTCACGCCGATCACCATCCCGAGCGTGGCCTACACCGACCCGGAAATTGCGTGGGCTGGCAAAACCGAAGATCAACTCAAGGAAGAAGGCATTGCCTATGAAAAAGGTGCCTTTCCGTGGGCGGCATCTGGCCGATCGCTCAGCATCGGTCGAGATGAAGGCCTGACCAAGGCGCTGTTCTGTGCAGAAACCCACCGCCTGCTCGGCGTCGGCATCGTCGGCCCGAACGCAGGTGAGCTGATTGCCGAAGCCGTACTCGCCATGGAAATGGGCGCCGACATGAGTGATATCGCCCTAACCATCCACCCCCACCCGACGCTCTCGGAAACCCTGGGCTTCGCAGCGGAAATGGCCGAAGGTACGATTACAGATTTACTGCCGCCCAAAAAACGGTAGAGAGGGACAACGCCCCCTCAACTATCAATTAGGCTGGACGTGTGTCAACTTGGCATAGCCGATGAGTGATGATGCGAGATGAGCCACTGCCCATGATGATTCTCGTACACAAAGGTGTAACGCGCAGGCACATCCGCAGTTGAGCCATCAGCCAACTCGACTCGAAAAGTATACGTTCCCGCATCGGTTATTTTGTTGCAGCCCAGCCGTACGGTGCGGTGGGTGATAAAGCCAACCGGTTTTTTCTCCAAAAAATGAACGAAATAGTCGGTGATTTCATCACGATTTGTCCGTGGAATATTCGACACCGTGGGCAACAAAACCGCGTCGTCTGCATAGCATTCTGCGACCCGACGAGCGTCTAGCGACTTCAGTGCGTTGTTCCAACGATTAAACAACTCCTCCGCCAATTTGCGCGTTGCAGGAGCACACACTGCAAGCGATCGCTCACCTGCAACTGCATCAATCGCCTCGGTTGAGTTGGTTCTTGTTTCACCTGTGATGGCATGTCCTTTACCCCGAAACGAAGCGCTGAGACTTACACGCTCATGTCCTTCCGAATCGTCATTTAAAAAACGCGTTCCGCTGACGCGAATGGGGTTAGGCTTAATCAAGGGATGCTCCAGCAGATCAATGGAATTAATTAGGCGCCTAGTTTCGCGTTATTTCGCAGTAACCACAAGCGATGAATCTCGCAAGGACGAGCCCCACGTAAACTTGATACCGTCAGGACGCACAGACGGCACGCCATGCCCTGAATCCCTGCGGATATTTTGTATCGATCATAATAACCAAGCCTGCTTTATACATAAATATTATTCATTATAAGTTTTTTATGAAATTGATTATTCTACTGACCCCATGTGCCAATAACGATCTCGTTTGACTTGAGACACCTTAACCGCCCAAGAGTGACCTATCTTGATTGAATACAGCGTTTTTATTTTGCTTGGTATTTTTTCTGGGCTGATTGCCGGGCTCCTCGGCATCGGAGGCGGGCTGATCGTGGTGCCCGTACTGCTTTTTTTGTTTCCTCTGATTGGTCTGGGCGACAGCCCGCATTTGGTGCATTTGGCGATTGGCACATCATTGGCGACCATCCTGTTCTCATCGATGGCTTCCATTTATACCCACCACAAAAATAAGGGCGTCCTTTGGGATGTGTTTATCCGCATCGCGCCCGGCATTGTGATTGGTTCGATTTTGGGTTCCACCATCGCCCATCTTTTGCCCGGAGAAATTCTCAAGAAGGTGTTTGGTGTTCTTGAAATTCTGATTGCCCTTCAGATGGCTTTTGGCCGAAATCCAGCGCCGACACGGACGCTACCCTCCGGTGTGCCCTTAAGTTTTTTTGGGGTTTCTGTCGGTGCGGTTGGCACGATCATGGGTATGGGCGGCGGCGCACTGACGACGCCTTTTTTCATGTGGTGTAATGTTGCCGCGCGCAACGCAATGGCAACCAGTGCGGCCATTGGTTTGCCCAATGCGCTCGCAGGCGCTATCGGTTACATTGTAACGGGATGGGGCCAACCGGATTTACCGAGCTGGTCCATTGGTTATATTTATCTGCCTGCACTGTTGGGCATTGTGATTCCCAGCCTCTTTTTTGCACCGATTGGCGCCACTTTGACGCACCGGCTGCCCGCCAAATTACTCAAACGCTTTTTTGCCATTATGCTCGTCCTACTCGGTCTGAACATGTTGATACACTAAGACGGGGACTCGATAGAAGATGAAACGCGCCATTTACCCCGGTACCTTTGATCCCATTACCTTCGGCCACATTGATGTCGCAAGGCGGGCAGCCCACCTCTATGATGAGGTCATCGTGGCAGTCGCTGCCGCATCAACCAAAACACCTTTATTCAATCTTGATCAACGATGCGAGCTAGCCCTGAAGGCACTTGAATGCTATCCCAATATTCGTGTCGAGCCGTTTGGTGGCTTGCTCGTTGATTTTGCCCGTCAATCTCAATCCTGCTCGATTGTACGGGGATTGCGTGCCGTGTCTGATTTCGAGTCCGAGATCCAGATGGCGGCCGTCAACCGTCGACTGGCGCCGGAAATCGAAACGGTTTTCCTTTCCCCCACCGAGGAACTGGGCTTCGTTTCGTCCAGTATCGTGCGTGAACTGGCCCGTCTGGGCGGAAACGTCGCCAGTTTCGTGCCATTGCACGTGGTGGATGCGTTAAAAGAAATCATCACGCATGAACAGGCCACAAAAGCCGGGGCAAACATGCTAAATTCACCCCACTGATTTTCGACATAGTGCCTGAGAGGAGTGAACCATGTCCCTGTTGATTACCGATGAATGCATCAACTGCGATGTATGCGAGCCGGAATGCCCGAATGGTGCCATTTCGCAAGGCCCGGAGATCTATGTGATTGATCCGAACCTATGCACGGAATGTGTGGGCCACTACGATACGCCACAGTGCGTTGAAGTGTGCCCGGTGGACTGCATTCCACTCGATCCGGACAACCGCGAAACCCATGACGAATTGCTGGCCAAGTACCATTTGATCAACGATTGATCCATTCCCGGTTAAAAGCCGGGACAGAACGACAAAACCCGCCCAGGAAATTCTTGGGCGGGTTTTTTTGTTGCATTCCAATCAAGGAAATCGAGAAATCAGTATGGCAGACGCGATTCGATCGCCAGCGTCAATGTACCCAAAGTCTCAAACCAAGCCGAGTCGATTTCATCATCTGAAAGGACAAGATCAAAATGATCTTCAAGCGCCGTGAGCAGCAGAACCACCCCCATGGAATCGAGCTCGGGCAAGGCGCCGAGCAATGGAGAATCCGCCGTTAGCCGTGCCGACTGAACATCCAGCCCCAGAGTGGAAATCACCGTCTGACGAACATCGTCAAAGATAACTGAATCAGCCGCTTCACTCATGCTTTACCCTGCTGTCCCTCGGGAACACAGATAGCCGTTCTGCCCTGAAAGTAAGGCCGCAGTGCAAGTGGCAGCGCGATACTGCCATCGGCCTGTTGGTGGTTTTCCAGCAAGGCGACCAAAGTGCGACCAACGGCCAGGCCCGAACCGTTCAAGGTATGCACGAGCTGCGGCTTGCTTTCGGCATCACGCACCCGCGCTTGCAGGCGCCGCGCCTGAAAATCGGTGCAGTTGGAACAAGATGAAATTTCACGATAAGTGTTCTGGCCCGGCAGCCACACTTCCAGATCGTAGGTTTTCGCCGCCGAGAAGCCCATATCGCCAGTGCACAACTGCATGACACGGTACGGCAATTCAAGTGCCTGCAAAACGGCTTCGGCATGGCTGGTCAGTGCTTCGAGTGCGGCGGCAGAATCCTCAGCCCGTACAATTTGCACCAACTCGACCTTGTCGAACTGATGCTGCCGGATCATCCCCCGAGTGTCGCGGCCCGCCGCACCGGCTTCCGCACGGAAACTGGGTGTGTGCGCCACATAACGGCGGGGCAAATCGTTGGCCGACAACAACTCATCACGAACCAGATTGGTAAGCGGTACCTCAGCCGTGGGGATCAGATACCAATCGGCATCGCCATTTAGTGCAAACAGGTCTTCACCGAATTTGGGCAACTGACCGGTACCGAACAGGCTCTTGTCATTGACGATGTAGGGCACGTACATTTCGGTGTAACCGTGCTGGTTGCTATGAAGATCGAGCATGAACTGCGCGAGCGCACGGTGCAGGCGCGCCAGATCACCGGCCAAGGTCACAAACCGTGAGCCGGTCAGTTTCACCGCCTGCTCGAAATTCATCCCGAGTGCGGCGCCCAGCGCGACATGGTCCTGAACGTTGAAGTCGAAGGTTTTGGGCGTGCCCCAACGGCGCACTTCGATATTTCCGGCTTCATCTTCGCCGAAGGGGACGTCTTCCGCCGGTAGATTGGGCACAAGCGAAAACAGGGCATCCAGCTCGGATTGAATCTCGCCCAAACGCTGTTTGGCTTGGTCGAGTTTCTGCCCCAAGCCACCGATTTCGGCCATCAAGGAGGAAATGTCTTCGCCAGCGGCCTTCATCTTGCCGATCAGCTTCGACCGACTGTTACGTTCGGCTTGCATCTGCTCGGTGTCGACCTGAACCTGTTTGCGCTCGTTTTCGAGCGCGGCAAACCGGGCCACGTCGAACGTGAAACCGCGGCGCGCCAACTGCGCGGCTACCGCCTCGGGGTCGGTGCGAACTAACTTGGGGTCAAGCATAATGGGAAATTCTTTCTGTTGAGTCGCCCAATCAGGCGATGTATTGAACTTCGGTGATTTCAAACACCCGCTTGCCGCCGGGGGCATCGACGGTCACTTCATCACCCAACGATTTGCCCACCAACGCACGGGCAATCGGCGAATGAACAGAGATCATGTTGGATTTGATGTCGGCTTCGTCATCGCCCACGATTTTATAGGTGATTTCTTCGTCGCTATCCACATCCAGCACACGGACAGTTGCACCGAAAATTACCTTGTCGGAAGGAGGCAAGCGGCTTACATCAATTATATTTGCATGGGAAAGCTTGGCCTCGATCTCTTTGATCCGGCCTTCTACGAACCCCTGCTCTTCACGCGCGGCATGATATTCGGCATTTTCCTTCAGATCACCCAGATCACGCGCTTCGGCAATCGCCTGGATGATGCGCGGACGCTCAACGCCACGCAGTTGCTTGAGTTCGGCTTCTAATTTGGCCGCTCCGGCGGCCGTCATTGGCGTTTGCATTACACTTCACACTCTTTATGCAGGTCTTGCAGCCGATTGACGGAAATCGGCTGCTGCAGGTAAGCCAGCGCAAGGGCCATCGCCTCGGCACCCGCCATCGTCGTGAAATAAGGAACACGCTGATGCAAGGCTTCACGACGGATCTGAAACGAGTCCGAACGTGACTGGTTGCTACTGGTCGTCGTGTTGATGATCAGGGTGATTTCCTTGTTCTTGATCATATCAACAATGTTAGGGCGGCCTTCGGTCACTTTGTTCACCGACTCGACCGTCAATCCCTGTTCAGTCAAATGGCGCGCGGTACCGCGCGTGGCGCAGAGCGTGAAACCTTGCGCAGACAGGGCACGAGCCACGGCGGCTGCCGCAAAATAATCCTGCTTTCGCACAGATACGAAGGCCAGACCGGAAGTCGGCAATGAATTGCCAGCACCCGCCTGAGCCTTGGCAAAGGCTTCGCCGAATTCACGACCGATGCCCATCACCTCACCGGTTGATTTCATCTCGGGGCCGAGCAGCGGATCGACACCGGCAAACTTGATAAACGGGAACACCGCCTCTTTCACCGCATAGTACGGCGGTACGCACTCACGCGTGACTGACTGTTTGGCGAGCGATATGCCTGCCATGGCGCGCGCTGCAATCTTGGCGAGCGGTATGCCCACCGCCTTGGATACGAACGGTACCGTCCGGGACGCGCGCGGGTTGACTTCGATGATGAAGATTTCATTGCCTTGAATCGCAACCTGAGTGTTCATCAGACCAACAACATTCAGCGCCTTGGCCATGGCGGTAACCTGAGCACGCACCTCGGCCAGGACCGGCGCGGCAACCGTGTAAGGAGGCAGTGAGCAGGCGGAGTCACCGGAGTGCACCCCGGCCATCTCGATGTGCTCCATCAGGCCGCCGATGACGACGGTTTCGCCGTCGCACACCGCGTCGATGTCCATTTCCGTGGCATCGTCGAGGAAGCGATCCAACAGCACCGGTGAATCATTGGATGCCTTTACTGCATCGCGCATGTACCGTTTCAGTCCTTCTTCGTTATGAACGATTTCCATCGCCCGGCCACCCAGCACGTAGGATGGACGCACAACCAGCGGATAGCCGATTTGTGCGGCGAGGTTGATGGCCTCGTCCGTCGAGCGGGCCGTACGGTTGGGCGGCTGCTTGAGCCCCAGTTCGGAAATCATGGCCTGGAAACGTTCGCGATCCTCTGCCCGGTCGATGGCATCGGGCGTGGTGCCGATGATGGGCGCGCCTGCTTTTTCGAGATCGCGCGCCAGTTTCAGCGGTGTCTGACCGCCGAACTGCACGATGACGCCCTTCGGTTTTTCAACGTCGATGATTTCGAGCACATCTTCGAGCGTCAGTGATTCAAAATAGAGTCGATCGGAAATGTCGTAATCGGTCGAGACGGTTTCCGGATTGCAGTTGACCATGATGGTCTCGAAGCCATCTTCCCGCAGCGCGAGAGCAGCATGGACACAGCAATAGTCAAACTCGATACCCTGCCCGATCCGATTCGGCCCGCCGCCCAGGATCATGATCTTGTCGCGTTGGCTCGGTTCCGCCTCGCAGAACTGCTCGTAGGTGGAATAAAGGTAGGCCGTATCGGTGGGGAATTCTGCCGCGCAGGTATCTACGCGTTTGAACACGGGGCGAACACCCAAGCCATGCCGATGCGCGCGCACGGTGCTTTCGGTTTCATCCAGTAATCGTGCTAGGCGACGATCGGAGAAGCCCATGCGCTTGATGCGCCACAGGGCGTCGCGATCCAGATTCAGCAGGGACTGGCCACGCAATTCCTGTTCTTTACGGATGATCTGCTCGATCTGAACCAAGAACCACGGGTCGATTTTCGAATGCTCGTGAACGTCTTCCAATGTAAAGCCATGACGGAACGCATCGGCCACATACCAGAGTCGGTCGTGACGCGGTTCGCGCAACTGACGAATCAGCTCGTCTTCGGCATCCTCGGCATCGAGATTGCGGTCGAGAATTTCATCGAAGCCATCCACGCCAATTTCCAGACCGCGAAGCGCTTTTTGCAGCGATTCCTGGAAGGTACGACCAATCGCCATAACCTCGCCGACAGATTTCATCTGAGTCGTCAAGCGGCTATCGGCCTGTGGGAATTTTTCGAAGGTGAAGCGCGGAACTTTGGTGACCACGTAGTCGATGGTCGGTTCGAACGAAGCGGGCGTCGCGCCCTGCGTGATTTCGTTGCGCAGTTCATCCAGTGTGTAACCCACGGCCAGTTTCGCGGCCACCTTGGCAATCGGGAACCCCGTCGCCTTTGACGCCAATGCGGAAGAACGGGACACACGGGGATTCATCTCGATCACGATCATGGCGCCGTTTTCGGGATTGACCGCAAACTGGACGTTCGAACCGCCGGTTTCAACACCGATCTTGCGCAGAACCGCCAGCGAGGCATTGCGCATGATCTGATATTCCTTGTCGGTGAGCGTCTGCGCCGGAGCCACAGTGATCGAATCACCGGTATGCACGCCCATCGGATCGAAGTTTTCGATGGAACAGATGATGATGCAGTTGTCGTTACGATCACGCACAACCTCCATCTCATACTCTTTCCAGCCGAGTACGGATTGCTCGATCAGCAGTTCGCTCGTGGGCGACAGATCCAGCCCGCGGCGAACGATTTCTTCATATTCTTCACGGTTATAGGCAATCCCCCCGCCGGAACCACCCATGGTAAACGAGGGGCGGATAATGACTGGAAAACCAAGGTCGGATAATGCGTCAAAGGCCTCTTCAAGCGAATGGACAACAACTGAAGATGGCGTCGAAAGGCCGATATCAGCCATCGCTTCACGAAAACGCTCTCGGTCTTCGGCCATGTCAATCGCATCTTCGCTGGCACCGATCAATTCGCAGTTGAATTTTTCGAGCACACCGTTGCGCGCCAGATCAAGCGCGCAGTTAAGCGCCGTTTGCCCGCCCATGGTGGGCAATATGGCGTCGGGACGCTCTTTCTCGATGATCGCAGCAACCGTCTCCCAGTTGATCGGCTCAACATAGGTGGCATCGGCCATGCCGGGGTCCGTCATGATCGTAGCCGGGTTGGAGTTGATCAGAATGACCCGATAGCCCTCTTCTTTCAACGCCTTGCAAGCCTGCGCGCCGGAATAATCGAATTCGCAGGCCTGGCCGATCACGATGGGACCGGCGCCGATAATCAGGATACTTTTTAGGTCGGTACGTTTTGGCATGGCAAATTCACACAGTTAACAACGAGAACAGGCGTCGATTTTTTCAAGCAGATTCTTAGGCAGGCTTTCGGGCTAAAAAACAGGACTCAATTACGCCGTGCGAACACCCATGGAGGCGACGAACTGATCAAACAACAAACCCAAATCATGTGGGCCGGGGCTAGCTTCGGGGTGCCCCTGGAAACTGAATGCGGCGCGGTCGGTGCGGGCGATACCCTGCAAACTGCCGTCGAAAAGCGAACGATGAGTTGCCTTGAGATTCGAAGGCAGCGTGTCTTCATCCACCGCAAACCCGTGATTCTGGCTGGAAATAAAGACTCTACCGGATTCGATGTCCTGCACGGGATGGTTCGCGCCATGATGACCGAACTTCATCTTGATGGTTTTGGCGCCACTGGCCAGCGCCAGCAACTGGTGCCCCAGACAGATACCGAAAACAGGCACATCATGCTTCAGCACTTCAGTTATTGCTTCGATGGCGTAGTGACAGGCGGCAGGATCACCCGGACCATTACCGAGCAGGATACCATCCGGATTCATTGCCAGCACGTCGCTCGCTGGCGTGGTGGCAGGCAACATCGTCACACGACATCCGCGATCGACCAGCATCCGCAGGATATTGTGTTTCATGCCGTAGTCCCAGGTCACCACGTGGCGCGTCAATTCGGGGCGCGGCGCTGGATTCTCGGGATCGAGATCCCAGGTTCCCTGTGTCCATTCAATGGTGCGATCGGTTGTCACTTCCGGCACGAGATCCATGCCGTCAAGACCGGCAAAACCGCGCGCCTGCGCCAAAGCGGTTTCAGGATCGAGGTTTTCGCCGGTCTGAATGCAGCCGTTTTGTGCGCCTTTGTCGCGGAGTACACGCGTCAGGGCGCGGGTATCAATATCGGCAATTGCTTGCAGACCATGCCGCTCGCAATAAGCTTGCAGCGATTCTTCCGAGCGCCAGTTGCTGACGATGGCGGATGCGTCACGAATAACAAGACCCGCCGCATGCACGCCCGTGGATTCGGCATCTTCGGCATTTACACCAACATTGCCGATATGCGGATAAGTCAAGGTAACAATCTGCCGACGGTAGGAAGGATCGGTCAGAATCTCTTGATAACCCGTCATCGCCGTATTGAAAACCACTTCGCCAACCGTCGAACCTTCAGCGCCAACCGATGTGCCGTAAAAAAGACTACCGTCGGCCAGAGCCAATAGCGCTGTGTGTTTCAAGAGACTCTCCCATCCAAACCGATATGCGAACAGGTTTATTGCAACCCGTTATTTTTGAAGCGTTTCATTGCACAGAATCCTTCCGGCGCGCACTGGCACCCGACGATTCAAGGCAGAATATTGGCAGGGATTATGCCCGACAAGCGGCCATTTTGTCCATGTGCGCGCCCGAATCTTGTGCCCTGTCGAGCTTATTTCAGGCCCAGCACATCCTGCATGTCGTACAACCCGGGCGGCTGATTCTTAAGCCAAGTCGCTGCCCGCACGGCGCCCTGAGCAAAGGTCATCCGGCTGGACGCCTTGTGCGTCAGTTCGATTCGCTCGCCGATTCCGGCGAACAGCACCGTGTGATCGCCAACAACATCCCCGCCACGAACCGTCGCAAATCCAATGGTTTGCGGATCGCGCGCGCCGGTATGGCCCTCGCGACCATAAACGGCCACCTCGGCCAGATCGCGATCATAGGCTTCGGCGACTGCCTCGCCCAGACGAAGCGCCGTGCCGGAAGGCGCATCTACTTTGTGCCGATGATGCGCCTCGATGATTTCCACATCGTAGCCCTCGCCCAGCAGTCGGGCGGTTTGCGCGACCACACCGAGCAGAACATTGACGCCTATGCTCATGTTTGGCGCGAAAACGAGCGGAATATCCTGTCCGGCTTCGGACAGCATGACCTTTTGTTCGGCACTAAAGCCGGTTGTACCAATCACCATCGCGCGATGCTGTGCACGGCAAACCGCCAAATTCTCCAGTGTCGCGTCAATAGACGTAAAGTCGATCAGAACATCAAAATCGGACGAAACACGAGAAAGATCATCGTCAATTGCACAGTTAAGAATGCCAACGCCCGCCAACTGCCCTGCATCCTGCCCGACCAGAGGGCTACCCTGTCGAACCAAGGCCGCGCCCAGTATCGTATCCGGATTTTGTACGGTCGCTT
Organism: Halothiobacillus neapolitanus c2; assembly: GCF_000024765.1. Lineage (GTDB taxonomy): Bacteria > Pseudomonadota > Gammaproteobacteria > Halothiobacillales > Halothiobacillaceae > Halothiobacillus > Halothiobacillus neapolitanus. Next base: position 1,702,848 of record NC_013422.1, read on the forward strand.
CCACCAAAACGCGACCCATTCGCCCGTTAACCCCTGCTACTGCAATTCTGCACGCCATGATCAGCACTCCCGAAACTTGATTCTCAATAATGACGTCAATCATACCGTGAATGCCGAACGGCATGACGCCAAGCAGACAGCGCGCACGTAAGTTTGGGATGAAATTGGGCGAGGAATGCTTTAAGGTTCAGGGCGATATAAACACAAAACCATAACGAATATTAATCTACTGATAAAATTATGAAATTCATTGCCGCCAGCGAGTTTAAAGCCCGGTTTGAACACGCACAAAACCCCGTTCTGATCGATCTATCCCAATCCAGTCAGCTATTTCTGGCCGATGCACATTGGATCGACTTCAATCAAATCGTCCGCAATGAAGGCGAACGAGCCGGATTGCTCCCCGACAACGCCGAGTTCAACCGTGCCTTGGCACAGACTGGCATCACACCAGATTCAACCGTTTTTCTGTTTGACGACAGCCAGGGTCTGGCGGCTTCGCGCCTTGCCTGGTCATTGGCGCTGTGCGGTCTTCAGGAGATTTATCTTATCGATGGTGGGCGCGAAGCCTTGCTGACTGCTGGCTGGCCAGTGGTGACCAAACCCGCCGCGCCCAAGCCCGCAAGCAATCTGACGTTCGACTTTTCAGCCCATCATTGCCACGCAGATGCCATCGCGGCGCAACTGGGCAAACCGGATGGGTGGCTCATCATTGATGCGCGAAGTGAAGAGGAATATCGCGGTACGGACAAACGATCCCGCAACGCCGGACACATCCCGGGGGCCGTTCATTTTGATTGGCAATGGTTCTTCGACCCCGAAAAGCCGGGATATCTACTGCCGGATGATGTCATTCGGGCGAAACTGAGCGAGAAGGGAATCAATGCGAAACCCAATGAAAAAAAGGGGCAGACTGTAGCGGTGTATTGCCAGAGTCACCGCCGTTCGAGCCTCATGTTCTGCGTGTTGAAGCATTTGGGTTTTCAAGATGTGCGCGGCTATCCCGGCGCGTGGTCTGATTGGGGCAACCGCGACGACCTGCCCGCAGAATTGGCGACAACAGAATGATTAAAACAATCCTAAAGCGCCCTGTGTCGATCAGATCCTGAAAAAATGTGAGCGGTAGTACACCAACTCGGCGATTGAGCCACGAATATCATCCAGCGCCTGATGGCTGGCGTTTTTCCTGAAGCCCTGCATCATTTCTGGATTCCAGCGTCGAGCCAACTCCTTGACGGTCGACACATCCAGATTCCGATAATGGAAAAACTGCTCCAGTTGCGGCATCAAGCGCACCATGAACCGCCGATCCTGACAGATGCTGTTGCCGGCCATGGGCGATTTGCCCGGCACAACCCACGCCTGCAAGAATTCCAGCGTTTGCAATTCCGCCTGGCGCATGGAGGTCGTGCTCGCCAGCACGCGTGCGATCAGGCCGCTTTCACCGTGCGTGCGGCGATTCCACTCGTCCATTTTGTCGAGCGTACTTTTCGGGTGGTGAATGGCAATCACCGGCCCTTCCGCCAGAATATTCAGGTGCTTGTCCGTGACCAACGTCGCCATTTCAATAATGGTATCCGTCATCGGATCAAGGCCGGTCATTTCAAGGTCGATCCAGATCAGGTTTTCGGTCGGCTCGGGCGTATTCATGGGTGTACTCGTGTCATCAATAAACCGCAACAGCCTAACACGAAACGAAGGTTTCTCTGCGCGCTCTAGGGCGTTCCTTTATAATCGCTGCGATTATTTACTTCCCACTTTTCTACCTCGGCATGGCTGTCACTTCTCATTAAATTTTGAGTAGTTACTCCTCTTTGCTCAACAACACGGAAGCTCTTGATGACGGATGTGCAGGACCTGGACAAACCGGATGAAATTGCCACGCTGATTCGCGATATCCGCGAAATCATGGCGCGCAATCGGTTGGTTGAGGGTCTGGTTGTTCGTTCAGATGAGCCGAATCATGCGCTGGTCGAGCGCATTGTGCACAAGCAGAATCTGACACGTCTGGCCCAGAAGCTGGAAAAGCTTCACCCAGCCGACATCGCCATGATTCTCGAAGCCTTGCCGCACGAGGATCGGCTGGCGATCTGGGAACTCGTCCGCTCTGACCACGACGGCGACGTACTGCTCGAAGTCTCGGACTCGGTGCGGGCCAGCCTGCTGGCAACCATGGACCGGGAGGAACTGCTCAATGCGGCCAATTCGCTGGAAGCCGACGAACTGGCCGATCTGGCGCCCGACCTGCCCGAATATGTTATGCAGGACGTGTTCACCGCCCTACCGCTTGAAGAGCGAGAACAACTTAAATTCGCCCTGTCTTACGCTGAGGATACCGTCGGTGCACTGATGGATTTCGACCTCGTGACTCTGCGCGCCGATGTGCGTATCGAGGTCATTTTGCGCTATCTGCGCCGCATGGAAGATTTACCCGATCATACCGACAAGCTTTTTGTTGTCGATCGTATCGGTCAGTTTCAGGGCGTCCTTTTTCTCAAGACCTTGCTTCTGAGCGACCCGGAGCAAGAAGTTGCGCAGGTCATGGCGCGTGAGGTGGTACGTTTCCACCCTGAGGACAAGGCACGGGAGACGGCTGATGCGTTCGAACGTTACGACCTGATCAGTGCGCCGGTCATCGATGAACAGAACCGGCTGATTGGCCGGGTAACGGTGGACGCTGTGGTCGATTTCATTCGGGAAGCCAGCGACGAGGAACGACTCGCTCAGGTGGGCCTGCGTGAAGAGGAAGATATCTTCGCCCCCATCCTCAGAAGCGTAAAAAACCGCGCACCCTGGCTGGCCATCAATCTCGTTACTGCCATGATCGCCTCGCGGGTGATTGGTTTGTTCGATGGCGCCATCGAGCAGCTGGTTGCATTGGCCGCGCTCATGCCCATCGTCGCCGGGATGGGGGGGAACGTCGGCAACCAGACCATCACCATGATCGTTCGTGAACTGGCCTTCCGCAAACTCGACAACGACGACATCCGCCTGCTCTACAGCAAAGAACTGCGCGTCGCCCTGATCAACGGACTGGTGTGGGGCGGCGTATTGGCCGTAATTACGCTGTTGCTCTACCACGAACCTGCGCTCTCGATCGTGATGATGTCTGCTGTCAGTCTTAACTTCCTCGCCGCTGCCTTTTTTGGCGTCACCATCCCTGTTGTCCGCATGAAACTCGGCCGCGATCCTGCTTTGGGGAGTTCTGTGTTGATTACCGCAATCACTGACTCGGGCGGTTTCTTTATCTTTCTGGGATTGGCCACAATGTTTCTGCTCAAATGAAAATCAGACTGACCGACCGCCAAAAAAACCAGATCGCCAACCGTCAATCCGCACCGGACGAATCGCTTGAGCGCGCCACCGTGATCACCCATCACGGCACCGAACTCATCATCGAAAACGCGGAAGGCAAGCTGCTACGCGCAAATGCACGCCGCACGCTGGGCGTGCTCACAACGGGCGACCGCGTGGGTTGGCGCACGGGGGAAGATGCCAGGGAAATCATCGAATTCGTCTACCCCCGCAGCAACACGCTCATTCGACCGGACACCCACGGCAAAACACGATTGATGGCGGCGAATATCGATCAGGTACTGATTATCCTGGCGCCTACCCCCTGGATGAACCCGAACGTGGTTGAACGCACACTGGTAGCCGCCCTCGACCTGCCCGCCACACCCATTATCGTATTGAACAAGGTCGATCTTCTCACGACAACGCAACCCGAGCACCGAGCGCTGATCGAGCAGACATTAGCCCTTTGGGCCGCACAAGATATAGACATCGTGCGCATCAGTACGAGAACCGGCGAAGGGATCGACGCCCTGCGTAACGTGCTGAACGACAAGATTTCGATGATGATTGGCTTGTCGGGCGTCGGCAAAACGTCTTTAGCTCGAAGCATTACCGCTCAGGCAGCCACCGCCGCCATCAACGAACTGTCGGCACACAGTCAGGAAGGCCAGCACACCACGCGACACAGCACCCTGTTTCGACTGGATCACATGCCCGGCGGCCTGATTGATGCACCCGGCGTACGAGATTTCGCCGTGGCAGCTCAAGACGCCCAAGCCATCGACCGTGCCTTTCCGGATATTCTGAGACTTGCCGGAGGCTGCCGGTTTTACAACTGCACCCACAGCCAAGAACCGAATTGTGCCGTTCGGGCGGCAGTTGCGAATAGCCAACTAGACAGCAGGCGGTTTGAAAATTACCAATCGCTCAAGCGCGAGTGCCCCCATTAATCAGCAGCTATTAGCCAGCAATCAACCCGGCGGCCAAGTCATTTGTCGCCCGCCCAACAAGTGCAGGTGCAGGTGATAGACCTCCTGCCCGCCATGATCCCGGCAATTGAACACCGTGCGATAACCCGCTTCTGCTATCCCCTCCTGTCCGGCCAGTTGCGCCGCGACGACAAACAACTCACCGATCAAAGGAGCGTCTTCCGCCTGAATATCATTCACGGTAGGAATAGGCTTTTTGGGAATAATCAGAATATGGACCGGCGCCTGGGGATTGATATCCCTGAACGCAAGAACACGATCATTTTCGAACACGATATCGGCTGGAATTTCGCGGCGGATAATTTTCGAGAAAATCGTGTCACTCATGCAAAACACCTGATAACTAATGAATGGAATCGACAAATGTAGGCTGCAACTGTACATAGCGTCAACGCAGTTGTTTAAAGTTTCACGGCAAAGTTCATCGCCAGTCAACAGCGCATCTTGACGATCAGTACCGAAAGCGCAGACACTTTGTTACAATCCATCGCGGCATTTTGGCAACGACGACCTGAAGAATTAGAGTTTACTTATCCTCCAATTAATAATTTCATCCCAGAACAGGGTGATAAAAGGGAACCGTTTGGGGTCAGAATCATCTAAAATCGTCAGACGCTTAGAAAACTTGGCGTTCAGTTCGTGTGAAAAAAACAATTTAGGGGCATTCATGAAAAAATTTATCCTTGTAGCCGCCGTGGCAAGCATGATGACAGGCATCGCGCATGCCGAAGACAAACCCAAGGCAGAAGTGATCGTCAACCCGAACGTTCAGTTTTTGGGACACACTGTGCCGATGAACGGTTCTGACATTTTCGGCAAAATCAACATCATTCCGGTTGCCGCCGACAAAACCAAATTCATTGCGAACTTCAAGGGTAAAAATACTGCCGGCCCACTGACTTTCTCAATCAACCTGGGCCGTTGCCGCGATTCAGCAACCAACAAGGTTAAATTCCCACTGACCAACGTGGTTAACGGCAAGTCCGAAACCGTGGTTGACGTGAAAACCGCTACTATCTTCGAAGGCGATGTACTCTCGTACACCCTGAAGTCAGGCGACAAAGTCGTATCCTGCGGCACTATCCAGTAATTCTGAATGTGCCAACAAAGAACCCCGCCATTAAGCGGGGTTTTTTATTGGCCATCTTTCGTTGATGTAGATTTTTCAGACGGCAGAAAGCCGCGAACACCTACCTTTTAGTTTCCAGCAATCATCAAAACCTGACCGGGCTTGAGTGGAGTTGACGAATCAAGTCGGTTGGAAGCAATCAGGTGTTTCACGGTCGTCGAAAACCGCCGAGCCACATTCCACAAGGTATCTCCCTTCTGAACGACATAGTGCCCCGATGACTCGCCACTTCTTTTCACCGGCATGTCGTCCGTACGCAGATGTTCTTGTTTCGCAGCCACGATCAATTTCTGGCCCGGATGAATTGGATCTGTGGCCTTTAGGCCATTGATGCGCTTCAAGTCGGCAAGATCCATATCAAACCGGTGGGCCAAGCCCCACAATGAATCCCCACTTTGCACCGTATAGAGCTGATCTGCGCCACTGGCCAACAGCTTCTTGCCGCGGCCGAACGGAACAATGATCGTTTCTCCGGGACGGGCATAGGCCGAACTCAAACGATTAACCTTGAGCAGTTCATCCACGTCACAGCCGTAACGGTAAGCCAGCTTATGAAAATTATCGCCTCGGCGAAGGGTATAACGCCCCCAGTTCATGGCCGATTTCTCGGCTTCTTCAAGTGCCGTCGTTGTAAATTGTGATACCAAACTCTTGGGCACCAGAAGGTTGGTCGTTTCCGGTCCGGTAATCGATTTATCGAAGCCGGGGTTCAGATTAAAAAGCTCGTCATGCGACACCCCTGTCAGCGAAGCCAGCTTGTTCAGGTTGACCGACTTATTCAACGTGATTTCAGTCACAACAGACTGATTCGGAATGGGATAGGGGTGGAAACCGTATTTCTGCGGATTGCTGAAAATAATCACCAACGCATAGAGCCGTGCGGGGTAATCAGCCGTCTCTTTGCTGATTCGGGTTAAATCCCAGAAATCGGTTGGCAGCCCCTTGGATTGGTTGTACGTAATCGCATTTTGTAACGTGCCCTCACCACCGTTGTAGGAGGCGATAACAACGGGCCAATTGTCATTAAACATGACCCGCAGACGCGTAAAATATTGCATTGCGGCATCAGTCGAAGCCTTGATATCTCGCCTGCCGTCATACCAAACCGTACGCCGCAGACCAAAATGATCCCCCGTGCTCCGAACAAACTGCCAGATACCCGCTGCGTTGCTAGTTGATACGGCGTCAGGTCGGTACGCACTCTCCACAATGGGCAACAAGGCCAATTCCAGCGGGAGATTATTGGCCTGCAAATCCGCCACGATCATATGCAAATAAGGCTTTGCACGTTCAGTGACACGCTCAAGGTAATCAATATGGCTGGAATAAAAGGCCAGTTGTTGCTGAACACGAGGGTTATTGGGAATCGGCAGGGTGAATCGAGCCGCGATATAGTGCCAGAGGTTGCCATCATTCATCCAGGCCGCCTTTCGCGCACTTTGCGCTGGCGTGTTAATGGCGGGCAGAATGCTGTAATCCACATTGTCCGAAGAAGAGCCATCGTCAAAGGCACTGGACGCCACCGGCGCATTACCTGCTGTTTGCGGTAAATTGGCACAACCACTCAAAGCGAGAAAAGCGGGTAGAACAAGGAGGATGAGAAAACGGAGCAACATGCTTCGCTGCGGCCGTTCGGCGCGATAACCCGCCAACCATTTGCCCATGAAAATCATAGCGGGATGGATCATTATTCAGTGATTCTGTGCGTGACGGGGAAGAAGCGGCAAATCATCAAACTCATCCTTCCAGCAACGTAGCGTCCAAAAGGCATCTGCATCGCTGAGCGATTCGCTTCGGGCATGTTTCAGAATCGCAGCCCGCAAGGATGGTTCACGAATCCGCAGGAACGGGTTGATTTGTTTCTCCAGAGACATCGAGGTTGGCACGCTCGGCAAGCCCGCCGCACGGGCTTCGTTCACTTCGCGAATTCGTTGGATGATCGATTCATTGTTTGGTTCGGCGAAGTGCGCAAATCGCAGGCTATCAGCGGTATATTCATGCCCACAATAGATCATCGTAGCGTCCGGCAAGCTCGAAAGACGATCCAGACTCGCCAACATCTGTTCGGGAGAACCCTCGAACAAACGCCCGCAGCCCGCTGAAAAAAGGGTATCGCCCACAAAGGCGGCCCCGTTAGAGATCAGGCTGATGTGCCCCAAGGTATGACCGGGTGTATGCCAAGCCTGGAATCGACCAATGTGTGGCAAATCAAAGGTTTCAAGATTGGCCAATGGATGTGTCACCCAGGTTTTGGCTTCGAGAGCGGGGCCGTAAACCGGCACGGGGAAACGAGCACGCAATCCGGCGACGCCCTGGCAATGATCGGCATGATGATGCGTCAGCAGAATAGCCTTAAGCGTGAGGTCACGCCGTTCGATTTCTGCCAGAACCGGTGCGGCTTCGCCCGGATCGACCACGGCACACTGCCCTTGATCCCCTTCGATCAGCCAGACATAGTTATCGGATAGGACGGGAATTGCGTGAATCCGCACAGTATCGTTCCTCCAACGTGCCCCGAAGCCTACAGCGAACGGTCACATCATCGTCATAAAAAACTGGTGACAGTGTACGAATATGACAACGGAGGTCAATCACCGAAACTACGAGTGACGCCATTAAAAGGCATTACTTATCGCTAGAGGCCATACAGAGGTGAACAAAGAATTGAAACTTAGCGACTCAACCCCTGGAGAATACCCTGAACATCGATCGATTGCGTTGGCAATGCAAGCAAGCTTGGTTCCGGGGGCTTCTCACTAATAGACTCAAGCCGATAAGCCTGACCGTAGCGCAACACACCCCAACCTTTGCGCACAAATTCGATCATTCGGGCATCCTGCCCCTTGTTTGCAGCCAGAGCCATATTTTGCAACGCACGCGTCAACTCAACCACTACCGGCGCATGGGATAGCACGACGACATCAGTATGTGATTTTCCTTGCTGATCGACCCATACCACCCGATATTGCTCGCCTCGAATACCGGCGATGGTTTCCTGATGCCCCATTGCCTCGAATTGGCTGACTGAACTGGCCATTTTGTTATTGAGCTGGTCGAGAACGCCAGCCCCCTGCCCCAAGGCTTGGGCGAGTTGGTCGGCACTCGCAACCGTGGCGACAACCGACAGGCCGCCGATCTGAGAGATCGCATACAGTGATCCCTGATGAAGCAGAATTTCTGCAGGTGGATGTGTCAGGTCCATGCGCAGGGCGCGATCATTCAGCCAGACCAGCGGTGTTTGCTCGACTCGACCATTTTGCTCTGACTGAAGCATGGCTTGGCCCGCTGCCTGAACGGGCGCGGCCAATAAAAAATACAGGCTCAATATGCCAAAAATGATTCGCATGACGACTCCTGTTGTAGCCCCTGAGTCCACGCAGAGGCGATGAGATGACATGACTGCACCATGACGCAGTTCACGAAAAAAAGATGTCGCACCGAAAGTCCGCAGAAAAATGAGTGCTAATCCAGAGTGCGCATCAGTACAAGCGCATCCTCGCGCCCGTCTTTGGCTGGGTAATAGGCTTTTCTGAGACCAACCTGCTTAAATCCGTAGGCCGCGTACAACTGCCGCGCCGCAGCATTCTCCTCTCGCACTTCGAGCCAGAGGCTACTGACTTCAGCCTTTCTTGCTTGTTCGATCATATATTCCAGCAGCAATCGACCAATGCCTCGGCGTTGCCTTTTCGGGTCGACGCACAGATTCAACAGGTGCCATTCATTGAGAATGGGCATCACCACACTGAAACCCAGTAATTTTGCCCCATCATACGCGCCATCAAGGTAATAACCCGAGCGAATGCAGTCCTTAAAAACCCGCTCGGACCAAGGGAAGATATGCGCCGCCTGCTCAATCCGTTGCACGGCGGGCAGATCTTCTTCATCTAGTGAGAGTATGTGTGCGATGGGTGGGTGCACAGGTGAAACTGCAGGACTCTGATCGGTTTGCGCATTCATGCCTGCGAGCCTACCAGCCAACGCCACAGTGCACGCTTGGCCTGTCCGCTTCGCCTGAGTTCTGCAAGCGACCAGGTCTGCCCATTCCAATAAACCGAGGGTGGCTGCTCATCCGATGCCGATTGATGGATTTCTGGCTTTCCCGGGGGAAGACAGCGCGAAATGGCCGAAACCAATGCTGAGAATTCAGCACCGTTTGCAGCGATGAAGCACAACCCTGTGTTCTGGTTTGGCTCACCTACGAACCCTTCCTTATGGGCAATTTCAGGTGAGTACACCAGAGCAGCCCGCTGTTCCGCGGCTGGCGCATCAGATGGCGCCGTATCCGTTTCTAATAAAGTAACCGATCCGGACAAATGGCCTGGCATTGGCACGCGCAACACCCACTGGTCGATACCCAACCAGTGAAGTGCCGGGATGCTATCCATGCACGCGCCACCGGGACAAAACGTTCACACGTCGCCCATTTGAGGGTGCGCGCGTTCAGCAGGCTTTTGCAGGCGATCAAGCGCATTGAGATAGGCCTTGGCAGATGCAACCACGATATCGGTATCGGCACCTTGCCCCGTTACAATTCGGCCCGCGCGTTCAAGACGCACATTTACCTCGCCCTGTGCATCGGTACCGCTGGTGATGTTGTTCACGGAGTAAAGTTGCAGATTAGCGCCCGACTGCATCATATTCTCGATACAAACAAATGCCGCATCGACTGGCCCCGCACCCTGTGCCGTGGCCGATTTCTCTTCGCCCGCCACAGAAATCACCAAGTTGGCCATTGGCACTTCGCCGGTTTCCGAACACACTTTCAGCGAAACAAGTTTGAGCTGCTCGACCTGCTCTTCGTGCACTTCAGAAACAAGCGCCTGAATATCCTCGTCGAAAATTTCACGCTTCTTGTCGGCCAGATCCTTGAATCGCCGGAAGGCATCGTTCAAGGCTTCTTCGCTGGCCAGATCGATACCGAGCTCGGTCAAACGACTCCGGAAGGCGTTGCGCCCGGACAACTTGCCCAACGATAGTTTGTTGGTCGTCCAGCCCACGTCTTCTGCACGCATGATTTCATAGGTTTCACGATGCTTGAGCACACCATCCTGATGAATGCCGGATTCATGGGCAAAAGCGTTCGCGCCCACAATGGCCTTGTTCGGCTGCACGGGATAGCCCGTGATGGTGGAAACCAGTTTGGAGATTGGCACAATCTGGGTCGCATCAATTCGGGTGTCGAGACCGAACACATCTTGACGTGTACGAACGGCCATCACCACTTCTTCAAGTGCGGCGTTACCCGCCCGCTCGCCCAAGCCATTGATGGTGCATTCAACCTGACGCGCGCCTGCCAATACGGCAGAAAGCGAGTTGGCGACCGCCATGCCGAGATCGTTGTGGCAATGCGTGGACCAGATCACGCGATCCGACCCGCGTGTGCGGCGAATCAACTCAGCCATGCGCGCGCCCCATTCGGCTGGCGTGGAGTAACCGACAGTATCGGGTACATTCAATGTGGTTGCGCCTGCGTCAATGGCCGCCTCGAAGATACGCACCAGAAAATCGATCTCAGAACGAACCGCATCCTCAGCGGAAAATTCCACATCGTCGGTGTACGTACGGGCCAGCTTGACCGCTTTAACTGCATGATCGACGACCTCATCCGGCGTCATGCGCAGCTTTTTCTCCATGTGGATGGGGCTGGTCGCAATAAAGGTATGAATCCGCTTGCGGGCCGCCGGTGCGATAGCCTCGCCAGCGCGACGCACATCACGCTCGTTGGCACGCGCAAGCGAACACACCGTTGAGTTTTCGATGGTTTCGGCGATCGCGCGGATAGCCGCAAAATCACCTTCACTTGCGGCGGCAAAGCCGGCCTCGATGACGTCGACGCCCAATCGCTCCAGTTGGCGAGCGATACGAAGTTTGTCCTCACGGGTCATTGCGGCGCCAGGGCTCTGCTCCCCATCACGCAAGGTCGTGTCAAAAATAATTAAAGAGGAATTTTGATTGTTAACCACAGGGGGATTTTCTTTTGGCTGAGTCATCATGCTATGCGCCTCGATCGTGAACGACTGCACGTTCTGATAGGTATTAATTTATTGGTTAGATCACGTTTGGCCACGTCTGGCTTGGAAGCGTTATTTACTGCCGAACGGCAGTCGCAGATCCAATAGCTTGAGCAGCAGGGCGCCAGACGCACAAAAACTCCCAGCAGATAAACCGCGAGAAGTCGAAGCGTGTGCAGAAATAGAAACGTTCACCATCATGGCGCAAAAATAGCCCGCAGAAGACATAAGGTCAAGCAAGCTGTGTATGTCCACAACCACTCGTTCACGGCCCAGCTTATCTGCACACGTCCCAAGCGCTAGACCACATGGCTCACCCGAGGTGCAGCGGAACGCAAAAATCCTGCTACAATTTTTCGATGCAAAACTTATACATCAAAGCCATGGTGAGCGTGACATGAGCAATCCCGATCAACAGCAGCCGGCCGAGGCGCTTCCAACCGCAAGCACATCGACCGTTGCTATCGATAAAACGTGCCCAGCACCGGATGATCCGGCTTGCCAGGACGGGCTGTTCCCTATTCGAGCCGTCGCGAACATTACGGGTGTGAACCCTATTACCCTGCGCGCATGGGAGCGTCGTTACAATCTCATTCGCCCCACACGAACGGCAACAGGTCATCGCCTTTACAGCGCATCCGATATTCAGGAAATTCAGCGGATCATGGCATTGTCCGCACAGGGCATTGGCTTTACGCAGATCGCCCAGATTCTGGCACGCGAATCCCGCTTGGCCGAAAACTATCAGGCGCCAGCCGATCATTCATTATCGGCAGTACCGGAATCTCGTCCAGAAACCCCTACCGCATCGCCCGGACAGGGCGTAAGTCTGATCGAAAGCCTGAAGCAAGCCATCATTCATATGGATCCGCTGGCTCTGAGACGAGTCGAGCAACAGGCGATGATGTGGCTACCCCCTGAACAGGTCATGAACTCGATCCTTATTGAAGCGTACCGACAGCTCGAAGAACGCGACTCTTGGCCGGATCGCGATATGGGCCTGCACTGGTTCGGCCACCATGTCCGTCAACGTCTTGAGTGGTGGCTACTGCAACACGCAAGGAAACCGTCACCATCCCACCCATTGGTTCTAGTAGACACCACAACAGACCATCGACCACTTGATTCAAACGAATGCCAACTGATTATGTCCCTAGCGGGGAAATGCACCGTCCAGCTTATCACCGACACTTTATCGGAAACACAGCGCGTCCGACTGGTCAATCGATGGCAAGCGCAGCACTGGGTTCGACTACTCAAACCCTCCGAACCTCAGCAGGACTGCACAGGAGACCTACTCTCAGGCTCGACCCGGTTACACTGGTGTCAAATAATTTCAGATGAGCAGGCTTTCTCCATCGCACCCAATGGCGTATGCCAAGGCGGTATTATTCGTTGCAAGCGGTATCTTCTGGATCAGATCGCTTAGTGCCTGTTATGATCAGGTCCGATCGAATCAAATGTTCGCGCGCGAGGTCGCCTCAAGTCATGCTGGATTCAGAGTTACTGCGAAAAGCAGTGGATGCATCAAACGACGGAATTGTTATTGCGGAGCAGGAAGGCGACGACAATATTCTGATTTATGCCAACGCTGCCTTCGAACACCTCACCGGCTATTGTCTGGACGAAATCCTGTATCAAGATTGTCGATTTCTCCAGAGTGATGATCGGGATCAATCAGCACTCTCAGAAATAAAAAAAGCCATCAAGGAAGGTCGATCAGCCCGCGTCGTGGTTCGCAATTACCGCAAAGATGGCGTCTTATTCTGGAACGAACTCTCAATTACACCGGTTTTCAACGACAAAGATCAGTTGACCTACTTCATTGGAGTACAACGCGATGTGTCTGAACTGGTTCGGTTGAAAGAAGAAAACATCGCGCTGAAAAGGGAGCTGGCGAAAATCGGCGCCAAATTGTCACAAAATAGTGTGCCCACAGTTTGATTTTGAATATAGTATGTTTCGCTTGCCCTTAAACGGAATTATCGGTCACATCACGTTATGAATCCTCCCGCCATCACTGGCCTATTGGCTGCACTCGTAAAAACCTCCGTCATTGAGCCGCGACAAGCGACCGAGATTCTCGAGAAGTCACGAGCCAGCAAAGAATCCATTATTCAGACGCTGATCAACAGCGGGATTTCTTCTGCCAAGATCGCCCAATCGGCATCAAAAAATTTCGGTATCCCGCAGATCGACCTGGATGCATTCGACACCACCGATTTGCCCACATCCATCGTTCCCGCAAAACTGCTTGAAAATGGCAATGCCCTCCCCCTGCGCAAGCGAGGGCGCCGTCTTACGGTCGCCATGGCCGATCCATCGGATCTCGGCATTCTTGAGAATTACCGATTCAGTACCAACCTCACCATTGACGTCGTCGTGGCCGAGGCGCAAAAAATCACCCGATTGCTTGAAGAAGCCAGCAGCAACTCCATGGCTGATCTTGCCAATCTTGACGATGATCTGGCTAATATCCAGATCGACGAGGGTGATATTGCGGGCGGGGACGGTTCAAGCGAGGATAATCTTCAGGACGATATTGTCGTCAAGTTCGTAACCAAGGCATTAACCGATGCGATCCGACGCAAGGCTTCCGACATTCACATCGAACCCTACGAAAAGATCTTTCGTATTCGAGTGCGTATCGATGGCATTCTGACTGAAATCCCACCGCCCCCGCGACAACTGGCCGATCGTATTGTTTCCCGCGTTAAGGTTATGAGTCGCATGGATATTTCCGAACGACGCGTGCCACAGGATGGTCGAATCAAGCTCAAGATTTCCGCAGGACGCTCAATCGATTTCCGGGTCAACTCGCTGCCGACCTTGTTCGGCGAAAAAATCGTGCTGCGAATTCTCGATCCCACCAGCGCGCAACTCGGTATTGATTCGCTCGGATACGAAGAAGACCAGAAAAAGCTTTACATGAAAGCGCTAGAACGTCCCTATGGCATGATTCTGGTTACCGGTCCTACCGGCTCCGGTAAGACCGTGTCGCTGTATACGGGCTTGAATATCCTCAACACCATGGATCGGAATATATCGACCGCGGAGGATCCTGCTGAAATCGTGGTTCCCGGCATCAATCAGGTCAATGTCAACGCCCGCGTCGGCCTCACCTTCGCCAGCGCACTACGTGCCTTCCTGCGTCAGGATCCCGATGTCATCATGGTCGGCGAAATCCGGGATCTCGAGACAGCCGAAATCGCCATCAAAGCCGCTCAGACTGGTCACTTGGTGTTATCGACGCTGCACACGAACGATGCACCCCAAACGCTGACCCGCTTATTGAACATGGGTGTGCCGGGATATAACATCGCCTCATCAGTCAATCTGATCATTGCCCAACGACTGGCCAGGCGACTTTGCAACAACTGCAAAAAAGTAGATCATGTGCCGGACGAGGAGCTTGTGCGCGAGGGCTTCAAGCCCACCGATGTACAGGAGGGCTTCAAAATTTTCAAAGCAGTAGGTTGTGATCAGTGCACTAATGGATACAAAGGCCGCGTCGGTATTTATCAGGTGATGCCTGTCTCTGAGGAAATGGGACGAATTATCATGCGTGGTGGTAATTCAATGGAACTGGCGGAGCAGTCTGTCAAAGAAGGAATTAACGATTTACGGCAATCCGGCTTACGCAAAGTAAAAGCCGGTGTCACCAGCCTCGAAGAACTCAATCGGGTGACCAAGGATTAAGGGAGAGCACCATGGCCATTACAGCGACGGCAAAAAAGAAACCAAAGGACGATAAAATCATCTTCGTTTACGATGCAAAAAACAAAGATGGCAAGATAGTTAAGGGTGAAATGAGCGCCCATAACGAAATGATTGTTCGCGCAGAAGTTCGACGACTGGGCCTGACAGTCATCAAAGTCAGGAAAAAGCCCAAACCTCTGTTCAGCAACACAGCATCAATCAATGCCAAAGACATCGCCGTTTTGGCACGTCAGCTCGCCACGATGATGCAAGCTGGCCTGCCCATCGTGCAGGCATTGGACATCATGGCGCAAAGTGCCGAAAAAGTACCCATGAAGGAGCTGATTTCCACCGTTAAAAATGACGTGGAAAGCGGTTTGACACTGGCAGATGCCATGGACAAACACCGCAAATATTTCGATGAACTGTTCGTGAACTTGGTCCGCGCGGGTGAAGATTCAGGCTCACTGGAGCTCGTCCTCGACCGCATTGCCGTCTATAAAGAGAAAAGTGAAAGCCTGAAAGGCAAAATCAAGAAAGCATTGTTTTATCCCATTGCCGTGGTGGTAGTTGCCTTTATCGTTACCTCGATTCTGCTGATCTTCGTTATTCCACAATTCCAAGAGCTGTTTCAAGGATTCGGGGCCACATTGCCCGCGTTCACCCTGTTTGTTATCGGCATTTCCAATGCATTCAAGACAAATTGGTATTGGATTTTTGGCGGAATCGGTTTCGCTATTTTTCTATTTGTTTACGTCAAGCGTCGATCGGATCGTTTCAACCATTTCCTCGACCAAATCATCCTGAAAGTTCCAATTTTCGGTCCATTAACCGAAAAAGCTGCCATTGCGCGTTTTGCGCGGACACTGGGCACGATGTTCTCCGCCGGTGTACCGCTGGTTGAAGCAATGGAACCGACGGCAGGATCGACCGGAAACGCCTTGTTCAAAGATGCCGTCATGAACATGCGCGACATCATTGCGGCCGGTTCACCACTCAAAGTGGCGATGCAACAATCCAAGCTGTTCCCGGTCATGGTCGTACAAATGGTGGCCATTGGCGAAGAAACCGGTGCTTTGGATACCATGCTCGGCAAGGTTGCCGATATGTATGAGGAAGAAGTCGACAATATGGTCGACGCCATGTCCAGCTTGCTCGAACCCATGATCATGGCGTTCCTCGGCGTCGTGGTCGGTGGTCTTGTTATTGCTATGTACCTGCCGATCTTCAAACTGGGTTCTGTGGTTTAAATCACTCAACACCACTTCTGGAAAGGCACGATAATGATCAGCACATGGGTCGGTCTATTTAATGAGTCACCGATCCTGTGGCTGTCTGTTGCTTTAATACTGGGCTTGCTGGTCGGCAGCTTCCTCAATGTCGTTATTCATCGCCTCCCCATCATGCTGGAGCAAGGTTGGCGGCGCGACTGCCAGGAATTGCTGGAAATTGCTCCGTCCACGAGCCCACTAGTCTATAACCTGATCACGCCGCGCTCGACTTGTCCTCACTGCCAAGCGCCAATCAAGGCGTGGCAGAACATCCCGATCATCAGTTGGCTATGGCTGCGCGGCAAGTGTGAGCATTGCCAACATGCAATCAGCATCCAATACCCCCTGATTGAGCTGACGAGCGGCTTGCTTACCCTGTTGGCTGCGTGGCATTTCGGCGTATCTGAGACGGCGATTGCAGTTTGGGTTTTCAGTTGGATTTTGCTTGCCGCTGCCATTATCGACCTGAAAACAACCCTGCTACCGGATAACCTAACCCTACCTCTGATGTGGCTGGGCCTACTGCTGGCTCTTACAGGATTTGGCACGACAGTGACCCTGGAGAACGCAGTGATCGGCGCAATGGCCGGTTACCTCTCGCTCTGGAGCATTTACTGGTTGTTCAAGTTACTGACCGGGCGCGAAGGCATGGGCTATGGTGATTTCAAGCTACTCGCCGCTCTCGGCGCATGGCTCGGTTGGCAACAACTGCCGATGGTCCTTCTGCTATCTGCCGGCGTCGGCGCTGTTGTCGGCATCGGCATGATTCTGTTCCTCAAGCACGACAAGCGGATACCCATTCCCTTTGGCCCTTACTTGGCAAGCGCCGGATTACTTTCCTACTATTTTGGCAACACGATGTTCAAAGTTGTTTTTGGCATGCCCGGTACTTACTAGTCGACAGGCTGCTAGGCGGGAATTAATAGGTATTGCGTTTCATGGCCTTGTTTGTAGGATTAACCGGCGGCATTGCGAGCGGCAAATCAACCGTGGCCCGGTTGCTGTCTGCCCGAAATATTCCTGTAATTGATACCGACCTCATCAGCCGGGAGTTGGTTGAACCCGGTCAGCCCTGCCTCAATGAGCTATGCCAGCATTTTGGTCCGGAAATTCTTAACGAAGATGGCCATCTCAATCGCAAGACACTTCGGGAAAAGATCTTTACAGATTCGTCGGCTCGCGCTGTTCTAGAAACCATTTTGCATCCGCAAATCCGCCGAATAGCCAAAGAGCGTGCAGAGCAATCGGCCACACAAGCGCCTTACGTTCTGGTTGTCGTTCCCCTGTTGGCCGATCCCAAGGTCCAGCCCCACTATCAGTGGTTGGACTATGTCGTGGGTGTGCGGGCCACACCAGCCATTCAGAAAGCTCGTTTGCTCGAACGGCCGGGTATCGACCCGCCATTGGCCGACCAGATGATCTCGGCACAAAGCTCGGATCGTGAACGGGACGCCATCGTGAACGAATGGATCGTAAACACAGGAGACTTAACTACATTGGCTCGTCAAGTAGACCAATGTCATCACAAGCTACTCATGCTGACAGCAGAACGAACTTCTTCCGAGTAGACTCAAGCCGACCCCGACCGAACCTGCTCGAAACGCAACCAGCGTTGCATCTGCCACCAAGCCGTATCCCCTACTCGGCGACAGGTTATCCAGATCGGGAAATATCCTTCGCGGTGTTTAAGCACCAGACCAACAAGCCGAGGCCCCGTCCACAACCAAGTGACATCCCCTTCAAGCAGGCGGCCCGTTCCATCAAGCCAACGGGCGCTCTGCCCGCTCAACACCAAATGACCAGTATCAAAAAAGGCAGAAGGCTTTCGGTTGGCCAAACGGTACAACAAAAGTCCTGAAGCCAAAACCAGATCAAGTGACACAAGCAGCGGCAAATGCGCAGCGACACCGCACAGCCCTACTGCTGCGGCAGCCAGTCCATGCATTCCCCACCAGCAACACGCGAGCCATGAATCATGCCGCAACTCCGCCGACCAGGTTTGATGAAACATCCTGTGTCAACCGTATTAGGATTTACCGTGGATAAACCGTGTCTGCACTTTGATATTTCTGCAGAAAGGACTCTAAAAATCCTACAACTGCCTGCTCATTCTCAAGGAATGTCATCAGATCCTCGTCATCACGATCTTCGGACTCTAGGTCGTCCATTCCGTGCTGCAAAATCAGCATCCACATCACATCCTCTTCGTCGGTGATGCCGTAATTGGCCAGCAGCCAATCGTATTCCTGAGCTTCACCGTCGAATCCTTCTTCGCCCCAAACCACATCCATTCGTTCAAATATGGCATTGATCAACTCTATTCTAGTCACTAACAAATCCTCGTCCGAAGGGTGTGGAGGATCATTATGCAACAGACATGAGCACCACAAGACGAAACCGTTATGGTTGACTAACTTCAGATCCCAATTTGGCTAGGCGATAACGGAATTGACGTGCAGTCATACCCAGTATTCGCGCAGCTTGAGCTTGGTTACCCGAAGACTTGCTCATGGCGTCACGGATATTTTCGCTTTCATGTTCGCAGACTCTCATGTAGCTGCGTTTACCACGACTCACCCGGTTTGACGATGTCCCTGAAAACTTAACCTCCTGTGGAGAATCGTACTCGCGCGCTGAAGTCGTAGGTTCAAGGAATGGAGCGATATCCAACTTGGTAACGCCTAACTGATCCGTTTGATACATGCTCCGCTCAGTATCCAAAATGTGTTTGATCTGTTCGACATTGATCAATTGTCCACTCGCCTTGAGTACAGCTCGCTCGACGACATTCTGAAGTTGGCGGATATTGCCCGGCCAACCGTAGGACTGGAGTTCCTCATGGATACCCTGGGTAAAGCTGACACTACGGTCATAAAGCTGGGCATAGTGATTGAGGTAATGCTGAGCCAGACGGGTAATATCCTCTTGTCGCTTCCTGAGCGGAGGTAGATATACGGGAATGACGTTGATCCGATAATACAGATCCAGTCTGAAGCGCCCTTCCTGCAGAGCAACCGCCAGATTGACATGGGTAGCCGTGATCAGTCTGAAATTGACATGTTGCGGCTGATCACTACCGATCGGTTGAACCTGCTTATCCTGAAGCACCCGTAACAATTTCGCCTGAAGATCCAGCGGCATGTCCCCGATTTCGTCCAGAAATAGCGTGCCTTCGTGTGCCTGCTCAATTTTTCCCTTCTGCCGACGATAAGCACCGGTGAAACTTCCCTTTTCATGGCCGAAAAGCTCCGATTCCAGCAAAGCTTCCGGGATTGATGCGCAGTTGATGCAGATAAACGGTTTATCTCGACGCTGACTTTCCCGGTGAGCCATTCGTGCAAACATCTCTTTGCCCGTTCCGGACTCCCCAAGAAGCATGATCGGTGCTTCGCTGTTCTTGACCTGATCAATTTCTTTAACCGCAGACAACAAGGCATGGCTTGAACCGATAATGTTATTCGACTCACACATGCGGATGTAACGACCACCATCATGGTCAAGTTGAGATGGTAGGAAACTTACCTGCTGGACCCGTTGCCGCATATTTACTAACACTGGCCCAGTCATGCTGGAAATGATTCTCAGCAAATCGACATCCTCCGAATAGGACCGCCTTGGATTAGCGCGGCGCTGAACGGATAACACACCGACTACCAGTCCATCAACATTGATCGGTACGCAAATAAAACCAATCCGGCTCAAGCTACCCTCAATCGGTTCAGCGATCCGCTGAATGAAGATCGATTCATCCAACACGTCGGTTACCAGCGATACTTGACCTGTTCGCCAGGCAAAACCGGTGAGTCCCTGATCAAATGGTACGGTATATTTACCCAACGCAATCTGCTCTTCAGGAAGCCCATAACTGTAGGCGACCTCAAGCACTCGAAGGGAGTAATTCGGCAACATGATCCGGCCGTAGTGAAGACTGGACCAACGAGAGAGCAAACTCAGCAAACTCATGAGTTTATAACCAGACGATGCTGTTGATTTACTCATGAGTCTGGAAACCTCAAGCAATAGTGCAGAATTGATTTCCCGCGTACCTGTGATTTCTTTCATAGCATCCTCAACTAATTGCAATACATCCGGAAATTTTTCAGTGGTTATCTAGTTTTCTTGACTGGTGATGAAAATCAGGACGAAACTGACTGCGTTAATTAAGTGTTAATAAACAAACTCAACAATGAGTAGGTATTTAACTAATTAAACTAAACAGCGAAAATACGCCGCAACTAGAAACCTCTGAAAAATGATCCCGTGGCATGACAGCAGTGTCATTTAGCCTCTGGGATAAGACTACATGCCACACCCGTCCACTGATATACGTCATACAACGGATGCGGCATCACATCGTTTTCTGCACGCCCCTAGTTTTGTTTAATTGGGTTTATTTCAAGCGAAACATTAGATACGCGAACTACGTCAAATTACGTATAGTGGAAGCTATCTATCATTCGCATTATAGTAGACCCACCTCAAAGGCACTGTCTGCTTGGACGCTCAACCATCCAGATAGTTATGTCCAATTACATGGCATCGGGAAAAATCCAGATAATTTGATTATCGACATAAAGGCGGGCACCTCGAAAAATGTCTAGAGCATGTTCGAGTTCATGGAGCCGCGGGCTTACGCCAACTGAACGTATACGAGCACGCGACACCGCAATCGAACAGCGCAGTCTGTTATTCGGGGTGCAAAGGCAGTAGATCAACACTTTTCTGACAATGAAACATTCATGCACGCCTGTCAGCTCAACGCGAGAACTCCATGAAAAAGCTGCGCCGGATTCCGAGCCTAGATGCCGTCCCGCCTCGACAGGTCAAGAAAATCCGGCGGGACTATAAATCCTGGGTTGCCAATGAAACACTCGAAGACTACGCGCTTAGGTACACTGCACGTGAATTTCGCAAGTGGTCGATCTTCCGCGTCGCCAACACCGCGCTCGGTGCCATTTCCTTTCTGGCACTGGAGGCCATCGGCGCAGCGCTGACCGTGGCATATGGATTTATCAATACATTCTGGGCCTGCCTTGCCGCCTCGATCCTGATTTTTCTGACCAGTCTGCCGATCGCGCACTATGGCGCGAAATACAACCTCGATATGGATCTGCTCACCCGTGGAGCGGGTTTCGGTTACATCGGCTCCACCATCACGTCACTTATCTACGCGTCATTCACTTTCATATTCTTTGCTATTGAAGCCGCCATCATGGCGCAAGCGCTGAACCTGTATCTGGGCCTTCCGATGACACCCTCGTATCTGTTCAGCGCCCTGATTGTCCTGCCATTGGTCGGTTACGGCATCACATTGATCAGCCGACTGCAGCTGTGGACCCAACCCATTTGGCTAATCCTGTTGTTCCTGCCCTACATCAGCATCTTATGGAAAGATCCGACCATTTTCGACCGACTCTTATCTTTTGGCGGTAATCTCGGGATACCCGAGTTCAATCTTCTGGCATTCGGCGCTGCCACCAGCGTGGTTCTGGCCCTGATTGCACAAATCGGGGAACAGGTCGACTACCTCCGCTTCATGCCACAAAAAGATAAATCCAATAAACACGCTTGGAATTTCGGAGTACTCCTGGCTGGTCCCGGCTGGATTATTTTAGGCATGTTCAAACTTCTGGCCGGTGGTTTGCTGGCCTATCTCGCGCTCAGCAGCGGGATCAGTCTGGCTCAAGCCGTTCAACCCGCAGTTTTTTATGAGCTCGGATTCAGTTATGTCTTCAACTCACCAGCAGTCGTGTTGTTCGCGGCAACCCTCTTCGTGGTGATCTCCCAAATCAAGATCAATGTCACCAATGCGTATGCGGGTTCGCTTGCGTGGTCGAATTTCTTCGCCCGCCTGACGCATAGCCACCCGGGCCGAGTCGTCTGGCTTATATTCAACGTACTGATTGCCGTGATGCTGATGGAATTCGGAGTTTTCGAGGCGCTGGGGAATGTGCTTGGCATTTACTCGAATGTCGCGATCAGTTGGGTTGGTGCCATCGTTGCCGATCTGATCATCAACAAGCCCCTCGGCCTGAGCCCACCGGGAATCGAGTTCAAACGTGCCTACCTTTACGATATCAATCCAGTTGGTATCGGCGCATTGCTGATCGCCTCTACGCTGTCCATCATTGCGTTCAGTGGCTGGTTTGGGCCTTGGGCCGAAGCTTTTTCTGCCTTCATTGCATTAGGCAGTGCCTTTATCACGGCACCGCTGATTGCCTGGCTGACCAAGGGCCGGTATTACATCGCCCGCACAGCCGATGAGTTGGGTGATAAGAAGATACTTCGGTGCGTTGTCTGCGAGAATGACTACGAAACGGAAGACATGGCCATGTGCCCGGCCTATCGGGGAACCATCTGTTCGCTTTGCTGCACTCTGGACGCGCGTTGCCACGATATGTGTCGACCCAAGGCCGGCTTACTGGAACAGTTCACCGCCATGCTGAGTCGCCTTCTGCCCAAGACCCTCGCAAGGCATATCAACACACGCATTGGCTATTACCTGCTGCTGATTCTGATTTCAGGACTGGCTTTGGGTACAACACTGCTCTTTTTCTACTTGCAGCAACTCAGCAGCATGCCCCCGGACGACCTGGCGATTTTCAGGATGCTGCTGATCAAGCTTTTTGTCGCCCTTTTCGCACTGACCGCTATTGGTGGCTGGTGGCTGGCGCTCACCCTGGAAAGCCGATACGTCGCTCAGGACGAGTCCAACCGACAGACCCATCTACTGATGAACGAAATCGAGGCGCACCTGAAAACCGATGTGCAACTGCAGAAGGCCATCAAGGCCGCCGAGAGCGCCAACCAGGCCAAAAGCCGCTATATGGCAGGGATCAGCCACGAACTTCGCACCCCGCTGAACTGTATTCTGGGTTACGCCCAGATCGTTGAACACGATCCCGCCGTACCGCGACAACGCCGCGAGGAGATGAAGGTTATCCGCCGCAGTGGAGAGCACCTGATTTCGCTGATCAATGGCCTGCTGGATATGGCAAAAATCGAAGCAGGAAAACTAACCATTGAACCCGAAGAGGTACATTTCCCACAGTTTGTCGCCCAATTGGCGGACATGTTTCGGCTACAGGCTCAGGAGAAGCGCATCCAGTTCAACTTCGAAGTGGTAGACGAACTTCCACCCGTGGTGCGCGTCGACAAGAAACGACTGGGGCAAATCCTCATCAATATTCTGGGCAACGCAATCAAGTTCACCGAACGAGGACACGTGACCTTCCGGATTTCTTACCGCAGCGAATTGGCGCGTTTTGAAATCGAGGACACGGGAATCGGCATTACAGAAAGTGATCGCAAGCGAATTTTCCTCCCCTTCGAACGCGGCAGTAATGCAACTGGCAATGCCGCCAGCGCAGGCTTGGGCCTGACAATCGCCAGTATGTTGGCCACGCTGATGGGCGGTGAGTTGACTGTACATGAGCGCGAGGGTGGGGGCAGCCGATTTCAGTTGCGTCTATTGTTGACCGCCGTTCGCAACCCGCGTCCCCAACCCATGGACACGCCGTCCAATATATTGGGTTACCGCGGGCCGAAAAGGCGCATACTCATCGTTGATGACCAACAAAGCGATCGGGAATTTCTGCACAGCGTGCTTTCGGCTCTTGGATTTTTTGTAATTCAAGCAGAATCGGGCATTACCGGCCTGCGTCAGGCCGCGGCACATCCACCGGACTTGATCATCTTGGATATCAACATGACGGATATCGATGGCTGGGAAACTGCACGACTGCTACGCGCCAACGGCATTTCCATGGCACCGATCCTGATCGTCTCCGCCGACGTCCTCGACCGGGGCAAACCAAACATGGAAGACATCGGCATTGATGACTTCATTGCCAAACCAGTCGAGATCCCTTTATTGCTACAGCGTATCCACGACAAACTGCACCTCAACTGGATCACGAGTGGCCAGGAACAATTAACCGCTCAGGCCACGGCAACCCAGCAACAATTGGCGGAACCTGCCCCGAAAATTGCGCCCACGGCCCCCGCACCGACTTCGACGGACCCAGCAGATACGGCACCCGACGCAAACGTTGAGGGAGAGACGCTGGGCGGCAGTAATCAACCAAACGTGGACGCCCTGCCCGATGCAGCCGCACTCAACGCTCTGCGCGAGCTGGGCACAATGGGGTACGTTCAGGGCATTCTTGAACAGCTCGACGAGTTGGAACAATTGCGCCCTGATCTGGCGGAGATGGTCCGCCCACTGCGAACCTCCATTCAACAATTCCACCTCGGTGAGTACATGCGACTACTCAATCAAATAGAAGCCAAGCATGAACCTACATAAGGATGAGCGCGGCACCATTCTGTTGGTAGACGATGCGCCGGACAATCTGCGCGTGCTTCACGATGCGCTGCAGCAGCAAGGCTATCGGGTGCTGGTTTCCACCGATGGACAAAGCGCACTGGATAGCGTGCAGCTCATGCCACCCGATGTCATCATTCTTGATGCACGCATGCCCGGCATCGACGGTTTTGAAACCTGCAAACGGCTAAAAAATGATCTGACCACTCGTGATATCCCGGTCATTTTTATGACAGGCCTTAGTGACACCGAGTACATCGTTCAGGGTTTTCAGGCTGGTGGTGTCGATTACGTAACCAAACCGGTCGTGATAGAAGAGCTATTGGTGCGCATCACCACCCATATGCAGCGGGCGCAGCTGGTCACGCACACCCGCTCTGCAATCGATTCAGCCGGTCGAGCTATTCTGGCCTTCGACTCGGGCTATGCGATTACCTGGGCCACCCCTTTGGCTCAGCGGTTGGTTCAATCCGTGGTCGACGCGCGAGATCAGTTGCCACCCCCCGTTCGCCAATGGCTTAAAGACAAGGATGCCGATCCTTCTTTCCCGCTCTGGCATCAGGGTGAGCGCCTGTTGTTTACTCGGATCGAACCCGGTCTGTTGTCCATCCAACGCCATGCGGCACAGGCTGAACCGGAAGCACTAGCCAGGATATTCCAGCTGACGGCGCGCGAGGCGGAAAGCCTCTACTGGGTCGCCCTTGGAAAGACCAATAAGGAAATCGGTGAGATCCTGCAGATCAGCCCACGCACGGTCAACAAACACTTGGAGCACGTGTTCGAAAAGCTGGGAGTCGAAACCCGGACGGCTGCAGCGGCTCTGGTGTTAAGCCGACCCTCTGGCTGAATTCGAACCTAGAATTTCTTGCTCACCAAACGCAGGAACAAGCGGGATAGCCGCTCGGGCAGGTGGCGCAGGTTATCCAGAACCAGAAAGTGCCCCTCGCCGAAAATGCGCTCGACATACCGATCCGCACCCGGGTCGAGACTGACACAGAAAACAGGCACGCCCCGCTGGCGCGCCTCGATCACGGCCTGGCGCGTATCGAGCAGCAGATGCTCGGAGTCGAAGACATCGATATCCGATGGCTCCCCGTCGGTCATAATCAGTATTATCCGATTATGCGCACCCCGCGTGAGCAACACCTCGGTCGCATGCCGGATCGCCGCCCCCATCCGCGTGGAATACCGCCCGTCAAACGCAGCAAGGCGCGCCTTGGCCGCCGCATCGAAGGGCTCATCAAAGCGCTTGGCACTCTGATAATCCACCAGATGACGTCCTTGGGAGTGAAACCCGGCCAAAGACAGCTCCGAACCAAGATCCGTTGCGGTCTCGGCCAACAGAAGAACGGCTTCCCGGGCCAAATCCAGAATGGGGCGACCGCTGACGGGATCGGGATTGTTCACCGATTCGGAGAGATCGAGCAGTAGCGACAGCGCCAAAACCTGGTCGTCCTGCGGTTGGGTACGAATAAACACGCGCGCATCCGGCTCCCGACCGTTCCGAATATCCGCCATCGCTCTCAACGCCGCGTCAAGATCCAGCTCATCACCCGTTTCCTGTTTGCGGAGCAACACCCGGTGCCGACTACGCAAGGCACCGACGACTCGGCGCAAATGAGCCAATAATGGGCGATTAGCAGCGAGAACTGCCGGAGCCCAATCCTTATCACCCTCTTGCGCCTTTCGTTCATGCACGGCGCACCAGTTCTCCCGCTCGACACCGAAACGGGCGAACCACTCCGGGTAACGTGACGGATGCGTTTCCTCGTCTTCGCTGGTCTGGAAAAACGTCAACTGTGCGTCTTCCGTCACCTCCTCGATTCGATAGCCGGCCTCGGCACCACTCGACACCTGAGGAACGTCGGTGAAGGCCAATTGCCGTCCTTCGGTGGCTTCCTCGAACTGTAAGCCGGATTGCACGCCCTCGGTCGCCTGATCGGCGGCCTTCGTCTCTTCGGGCAACGGGTGCTCCTCATACCAGAGATGCTGATTGTCATCCCGGTAGATTGACATCGGCGGCACGCTGCCCTCGTCCATCGACAGCCGCATCTGGCCGATATCGTGAGCCAATCGCAATCCGATTTCACGGGCCGTCCTTGCGTCATCGATTTCGGAAATTCGTTCCTGAAACAGAGAGATGGCCTTACGAACCATGAAGTCGTCGTCCGTGGACTGTTCCAGTTCCAGCAAACCACGGGAAAGACGCCACATCAGTGTCGAAAAGGGCGTGGGGTCCGGCGATACAGGAGGATGCAGATCCAACCAGAGCCGACGCAATCCCGGGAAGTGCGAAAAGGCGAGGTACTCGACCCGAGCATCCTCGACCAGTTCAACCAGATGTCGCTGACGCGCATTCAGTGACTCGGGGTTCAACGGTTGGCTGTACATGTGATGGGCGGCCGCATGGACCGCTGCTGCAATATAGACTCGCCGCGCGGTCACCTCCCCTTGCTGGGACAGTGAAGACGGCAGTCGAATATGCGTCTGATCAATGCGGGGGCGAACGGCTGCCGATTCCGACGCGGCCGGAATGCCAGCCAGATCGAAAGGCTGCCCCCAGAGTGCGATCAGATACAAATTTAATAGATGCCGCACGTCCTCGAAGGACTGAGACGACACAACAGGTTCCGCTTCCAATTGTGGAGGTATGAGATTAGCCATATGGGTCTTCATGGAAACGGACATAGGAATTTGTGGGCACCACAGTGATGCGGCAACCAAACATAGAGCCGCAAGGTCTTGATGACGATCGGACAATCCATCCGGGGCTGCACGCGACTCCGGACGGAGATACTGCCCGGATTAACGGGCCAACAGTTCCTTCAGGGCATCGTCGATGAACTTCACGTCCACCTTGTTCATGCCCGGGCCGCCAGCAAAGTGCCCCCAAATGGACGGGATCGGACGGAACTCGGCATTCGGCATTTTGCTGGCTTCGTATTCGTTATCTTCCGGCGGGAAATACAAATCAGTTTGCCCCGGCATAATGATGGCCTTCGCCTTGATCGCACCCAGCGCCTTTTCAAAGTCGCCACCGTACATCGGGTTGTTACTGATGTCGCCCTGTTGCCAAGTCCACAGCATGGCCAACAGGTTATTGGCATCACGGGCCAAGAAGAATCCCTCCCAGAATGCGACCAAAAAGTCTTCCAGCGAAGAGTAACCATGTTGGAGGTACAGCTTCTCACGGTAGAACGCCTGGGAGAAACCCCAGCCGGCATACACACGTGCCATGGCACGCAAGCCCTTGGTCGGCGGCTTCTCGTACCAACCGTTGTTCCAGGCGGCATCGGCGGTCAGGGCTGCCTTGACGCTTTCGAGGAATACGAAGTTGTGTACGGAGGTCTTCGCCGAACCGCAGAAAGGCAGGATACGCTCGACCATATCCGGGTAGGACGCGCCCCACTGGAATGTCTGCTGCGCGCCCATGGACCAGCCAGTCACAAGCGCGATTTTCTCGATGCCAAAGACCTCGGTCACCAAACGATGCTGAAAGTTGACGTTGTCAAACGAGGTAACGCCAGGGAAACGTGACTGGTTATAGGGCTCCGGGGTATTGCTCGGCGACGAGGACAGGCCGTTGCCGAACATGTTTGGAATAATGATGAAGTACTTATCCGGATCCAAAGCCATGCCCGTGCCGACCAGCCACTCGTTATCGTAGTGCTGACCGGAATACCAGGTCGGATACACGATGACATTGTCTTTCGCCGCGTTCAGCGTACCGAAGGTCTTGTACGCCAGTTTGGCGTCGCGGATGGTGGCACCCGACTGGAGAACGACGTCACCCATTGCAAAAATCTTGTAATCACTCATTTCATATTCCTCAAGGTTTAATAAATATCGCTCGATGCGAACGATTGAATGACCGTATCCGTGCAGCGCATTGCCGCCGCGCGATCACCGAGCAGCACCTTCAGGACGTCCGCATGGTATGTACGTCCTGAAGGCCGAGGCGCAGAGCGCATAGGTACTGGTGGATAAACACTCATGCCGCGCCATACTTTCGTGCGGGTTTGGGAAAGCCGCAGGACGTGCCGTCCGTAATGGCAACCTCGTCTTCCCAAGGCAATCGGTATTTACCAGCTACCAGGTCCTGCATGAAGGTGTATGGACAATCCCGCGCCCCGCCGGCCACGGCGACATAACCGCGATGCCCGAGCTGGTAGATGTTGTTCTCTACCCCCCACAGTCGCCGTGCTTCACGCGCCAGGGCCGGACGGACCTCCGCCGTGATGATCTCGTCCGGCACACCGCTGCCTTCGACCAGAGTTGTGCCGTCGAAATTGACCACCATCCCCTCGCCCATTGAGTTGAATGTCCCATCCGTGCCCGCCATGCACACGCTCGCGGTGTACATGAGGTTGCAGAAGGCGTTCGCCTGATTGGTGATCTTCCAGGAATGACGGATCGGTGCGGTGTAGCCAGCCGTGCGCAACATGATATCGGCACCGCGATAGGCGCATTCCCGCGCCATTTCGGGGAACATCCCGTCGTGACAGATAATCAAAGCCAGGGTGCTGCCGTTCGGCCCCTCGCACACGGGAATGCCCATGTCACCCGGCTCCCAGGGTTCAACCGGCACCCACGGATGAAGCTTGCGATACTTCAGGCGGATCACGCCTTCGGCGTCGATGATCAGCCCCGTGTTGTAGGGGTAGCCATCTGGGTTGTATTCCATGATGGAGAAACAACCCCATACCGCGTGCTCCACACAAGCAACGCGCAGCGCAGCAACCTCGGGCCCATCCATGCGCACCATGATTTCGGGGTTGGTATCCATCGACAGTCCATGGAGCACATACTCCGGGAACACCACAAGATCAAGGGTGGGCATCCCGTTCTTTGCCTTGGCCACCATGGCACAGACTTTCTCCGTCTGGCGAGTCAGATCCGCTGGCGTTTTCACGACAGGAAGTTGCAATTGCACCAGCCCCAGAACAACGCCATCCGGAGATTTGTTCAAACCACCAAGACCACTCATGAGACCTCCCCGATCACGCCAAAGCCATCGAGGCTTCGGCCAATCTCATCAATCTGATCAAACATCCGGAACATCCGTCGATTCGAGATTTCAGCTGACGATTTCTGTACACCAGCCACGTCAGGCCACCACGCTTTTCTTGGCGACAGAACTCATCAGAATCCAGTAAACCAAACCTCCAACGAGCGCGGAGGAAATGGCGGTAGAAAGTCCAGGGAATACCTTCTCGACAATAAAGGCGACCACAGACCCTGCCGCCCATGCGATGAAGGCTAGCGGACGCCAATCAGCATCGACCTGCGAGTTGGGACGCTTTAAGTACTGGTCGATGATGATGATGGCACCGATTGGCGGCACGATGATGCCCAGCAGGCTCAGCCACTGGATGAAGAAGGCCCAGACGTTGGTCGCCGCGATCAGGATGCCGATGGCACCCAGCACAACCGCCATCAGTCGCATTTCGCTGCCCAGAATTCGTGACCAGCCGGTAGATGCGTTGTACAGGCAGTGCGAACACACGGAACCGAGGTTAGCCAGCAGGAAGATGAAGGCGATCACCATCAGGACGCCGGAACCGCTGGCCATCATGTAGCCGAACATGTTGTCCTGGCCGAATGGGTTGGCATTCGGTACGGCGAGCGCTGCAGTCATGATTCCGCCCACCAGCATCGCGATCATGTTTGCGAACGGGAAGGCGCTGAAGGTCGCCACGAGGGAGTTCTTCTTGTCCTTGGCCCAGCGGTTGAAGTCTGGCGTTACGGTACCTGCATCAACGAACAGGGCAATCACCATGGTCAAACCGACGCCGAACGGCAGCAGATTTGTCGGATCGTTCCCGTGGTAGGACATGATTGCATCGAAGGTTGTCTTGCTGGACGCATCGATCACCACCCACAACCCGAGCACGACAAACAATGGCGCGGAAATAATACCGATCCAATGAAGACCGCGAACACCAACAAAGGTGATGCCGATGAACAGCAGCCCCGCGATGATGGTCATGACGACGTAGTTGATGTGATAGGCACTGCTGATCAGGGAACCGGCAATACCTGTTTGCACGGCAAACCAACCCAGCAGCAGGGTCGAAAGCAGTCCTGACGCCAAAGCGTAACCCTTTCGACCGAACACGATGCTGGCGAGCAGCGCGAAATTGAATCCTTTCTTGGTACCCAGCAGGCCCAGCAGACCAACATATCCGAACATGATCAGATTACCGATCAGCATGGCCCACAAGGCACTGGTGAAGCCCATGCCGAGCACAAGGAGCGAACCGGTCATCGCCCCGGTAATGATCATCGGAAAACCCATCCAGACCATGCTCACTGAGAACATGCTGCGACGGGCAGACATGGGTACGGCGGTATGCTCGTATTCCTTGCCGAGGGTATGCTCAAGTTCTTCTTCGATGTGCTTGATCTCTTCGACCAGATACTCACCCTTGCTATGTTCGCCGCTTTTTTTCAGGCTGGCATCGTGTTCTTGGCTCATTGGATTATTCCTTGACTTAATTCTTGTTCGATTCAGGATGCTTGGTAACAGCAACTTCGCACCCGCCATTGTTCAAGTGTCGGAGTGGATTGCCCTATTTGTGGCCGCCCATATCCTGCTCGTTCGGAATGCCCTGGATCGGGCATTCGGCCGTGCCGGGCGTCGAGCGCGTGATCTTCTCGACGTTTTCACGCGCCTTGGCTGGATCGGTAATCCAGGTCTTGTAGAACTCATAGGGGCATTCGCCCGCGCCGTTCATGTCGTCGCCAGAATTGATCATGCCGGTGTAGCCACGGTGCAGCAGCTTGTAGAGGTGGTTCTGGCTCTGCCAGTTTTTGCGGGCGTCGCGAATCTGGGAAACGGACAATTCGGCGTACTGGATGCCGTATTCCTCCTCGCCGCACTCACCGAGTGTGCGACCGTCGAAGCCGACGATGGCCGAGTGGCCGAAGTAGGAATACACACCATCGAAGCCTGCCGCATTGGCGACGGCAACATAGGTGTTGTTCATCCAGGCCATGGCTTTTGCGACCATGACCTGCTGGTCCTTGGCCGGGTACATGTAGCCCTGGCAACGGACGATCAGCTCGGCGCCTTTCATGGCACAATCACGCCAGATTTCAGGATAGTTGCCGTCGTCGCAGATGATCAGGCTGACCATCATGCCCTTGGGGCCTTCGCTCACGTAGGTCTTGCCGCCGGGATACCAGCCTTCGATCGGGCACCAGGGCATGATCTTGCGGTACTTCTGCACAATTTCACCCTGATCGTTGATCAGGATCAGCGTGTTGTACGGCGCCTTGTTCGGGTGCTCTTCATGACGCTCGCCCGTCAGGGAGAACACGCCCCAGGTCTTCGCCTTACGGCAGGCGGCAGAAAAGATTTCGGTCTCTTCGCCCGGAACGGTTGAGGCTGTTTCGTACATTTCTTTCGGGTCGTACA
Source organism: Halothiobacillus neapolitanus c2 (assembly GCF_000024765.1). Taxonomy (GTDB): domain Bacteria; phylum Pseudomonadota; class Gammaproteobacteria; order Halothiobacillales; family Halothiobacillaceae; genus Halothiobacillus; species Halothiobacillus neapolitanus. The sequence goes on from NC_013422.1 coordinate 1,734,990, forward strand.
TGATCCCGTGGGTGCTGTACTCGGGGAAAATCACAAGGTCCATGCCCGGCAGGCCCTGCTTCATGCCCACGACCATGTCCGCGATCTTGCGGGCATTGTCCAGAACCTCGGCCTTGGTATGCAGGCGTGGCATCTTGTAGTTGACGACAGCGACGCCGACGGTATCTGCACTGGATGAAATATCACCATGACGCATAAGTTGTATCCTCTGTAAAATTGAAAACAAAAACGGTTAACGACCCCACTCAACCGTGTGGGATCAAACAAACCATCCTTGGAGAATCGGGTAACGCCACAGACGCGGGTAGCGATCTGCGGCCTGTCATTTACAACGGGTTAAACCGACAGATACTTGCTGATCTGAGCCGTATCGACGTTCTCCCGCAGGTCCTCATGAATGAATGAACCCTTGTCGATCACGATGATCCGGTCGGCCACCGCCATCGTGAAACTGAGCACCTGCTCGGAGACGATGATGGTGATCTCCCGCATCTTGCGGATCTCGTTCAGGACATTGGCAATGTCCTTGATGATGGATGGCTGAATACCCTCAGTGGGTTCATCCAGCAGCAGCACTTTCGGGTTTGAAACCAGTGCCCGCGCGATGGCCAGCTGTTGCTGCTGACCGCCGGACAGGTTGCCGCCCTTGCGCTGGCGCATGTCGAACAGCACAGGGAACAGCGCGAAAATTTCGTCTGGGATCGTTTTGTCCTTGACGGTTTCAAGACCGGTCTGGATGTTTTCCAGTACGGTCATGCTGGGGAAAATCATCCGTCCCTGGGGCACGTAGGCAATGCCGTTTGCAACCCGCTGATAGGAGGTCATCTTCGTCACATCGACGCCATCGACCTTGATCGAGCCGCCGCCTACAGGCAACACACCAATCAGAGATTTGAACAAGGTGGTTTTACCCATCCCGTTGCGTCCCATCACGGCAATGGTCTCGTTCTTCGAGGCGATCAGATCCACACCATGGATGGCTTCACTTTCGCCGTAACTCACGGAGAGTTTGGATACTTCAAGCATGTCATGTCTCCCCGATTAATGGCCTAGATAAACTTCGATAACGCGCTCATCCGACTGCACCTGTTCCATGGTTCCCTGTGACAAGATCTTGCCTTGGTGAAGTACGGTGACCTTATGCGCAATGCGTTTGACGAATTCCATGTCGTGTTCGATCACGATGACCGAGCGGTCCTGGCAGATCCGGTTCAGCAAATCGGCGGTTTGTTCGCGCTCCCGCACGCTCATGCCGGCGACGGGTTCGTCCAGCATCAGGAGTTCAGGGTCCTGAATGAGCAACATGCCGATCTCCAGCCATTGCTTTTGGCCATGGCTCAGAAGGCCAGCCTCCTTATCCAGCAGGTCCGAGAGATAAATCATGTCCGCCACTTCGTGGATGCGTTGATCCACATCGGCCGTGCGCTTGAACATCAGAGCGCCGAAGACAGTTCGGCCTCTTGGAAACGAAATTTCCAGATTCTCGAAAACGGACAGGTTTTCATAAATGGAAGGGGTCTGGAATTTACGACCGACACCAGCCCGAACAATCTGGTGTTCGGCCATTTTGGTCAGTTCCATGCCCTTGAACTTGATGGAACCGGAGGTAGCTTTGGTCTTGCCGCAGATCATGTCCAGAACGGTGGTCTTCCCTGCCCCGTTGGGGCCGATCACGACCCGCAACTCGTTCTTGTCCACGTACAGATTCAAGCCGTCGACCGCCTTGAATCCATCGAAAGATACCGTCAGGTCTTCGATAGCCAGCACGAAATCGGTGTTGCTCATTCCACTGCCTCCTTCTTATCACTCAACGCAGCCGGCTTAACAGCACTCGACTTGCGGGTGAGCTTGTCGAGGAAACGATCCACACTCGGTTTCAGGTAGGTCTGATACAGACCGGCCAAACCGTTGGGGAAAAACATCACCACTCCGATGAACAGGCCGCCCATCAGAAAGAGCCACAATGCAGGGAATGTTTCCGAGAACGCCGACTTGCCGTAGTTGACCAGCAAAGCGCCGTACACGGCACCGATCAGAGATAGACGACCACCGACGGCGGCAAGAATGACCATTTCGATGGAAGGCACGATGCCGACGAAGGTGGGTGACATGAAACCGACCTGAAGCGTGAACATGGCACCACCGATGGCCGAAATGATCGCCGAGAGACTGAAGACGAAAATCTTGAAGTTCGACACGTCGTAGCCGGAGAATCGGACCCGATCCTCCTTATCCCGCATTGCGAGCAACAGCCGCCCGAGTTTCGACGACAAAACATAGCGGCAGAGCAAAATCACACCGACGAGCAACACCCCATTGATGTAATAGAGTATGTACTTCGCCGAATCGGTATTGATGTTCCAGCCATGCAGTGTCTTCAAATCGGTAATGCCATTGATACCGCCGGTATAGCCTTGCTGACCGACAACCAGAATCGTCAGGATGGCCGCAATCGCCTGGGTGATGATCGCGAAATACACCCCGCCCACGCGCCGCTTGAACATGGCCGCGCCAACAATATAGGCAAGCACCGCAGGCACGACGAAAATCGCCAGGATCGTGAACGGCAGGCTATGGAAGGGTTCCCAGAAAAGGGGCAACTGGGTGATCTGGTTCCAGTCCATGAAATCTGGGATACCCGGTGTCGTTTGTCTTGCGGTACTTGCCGGATCGGAAGCTTCCAGCTTCAGATACATAGCCATGCAATAACCACCCACACCGAAGAAAATACCCTGACCCAGGCTGAGAATGCCCGCGTGCCCCCAGAGCATGACCAAACTGACCGCAGCAAAAGCATAGGTCAGGTACTTGCCCACGTTGTTGAGGCGGTAAATATCCAAAAATAGCGGCAAAATGATAAAAATCAGCAAGGCGAGCAACAGGAGCCCGATCGCGCCTTGCCGTCCACCCAACCATCTGTCATAGAAAGTATTCATGTACGTGTCCTTATTTTCTGACCTTGCTTGAGAACAGACCTTCGGGCCGAAGCATGAGAATGACGATGATCGCCAACAGGGTGACCACTTTGCCCATGGCGTTCGTCATGAAGAAAGTAAGAATGGACTGGGCCTGCGAAATGGTGAACGCGGAAGCGACCGTACCCAGCAGACTGGCTGCCCCACCGAAGACAACCACCAGGAACGTATCGACGATATAAGTCGATCCGCTGGTCGGGCCAGTTGACGCAATCGTCGTGAATGCCGCACCGGCAATTCCCGCAACACCACATCCAACGGCAAAGGTCATGCGGTCAACCTTTTGAGTGTTGATCCCCACTGCACCGGCCATCATGCGGTTCTGTGTAGTGGCGCGGACCTTCAATCCCCAGCGTGATTTATAAAGCGCGAGAATGACGATTGCCGTAACCACGAGCGTGATGAGCATCACAAAGAGGCCATTGATGGGAATATCAATGTTTGGCGTCGGTGCCCAGGACCCCATCAACCAGTCGGGCAGTGTCGGGCTAACCTCACGGCCACCAAACACCGAACGGAAGATCTGCTGCATGATCAGGCTGAGACCCCACGTGGCTAACAGCGTATCAAGCGGTCGCCTATATAAATGACGGATGAGCAGGAATTCGACGAAATACCCCACCGTAAAGGCAATGACAAAGGCAGCGATGATCGCCACCACGAAGTAATAAGCCATGAATCCAGGAAAGTACTGTTCGGTAATTTTAGAGATGACATAGATTGAGTAGGCCCCAATCGTCATGAACTCTCCGTGAGCCATATTGATGACGCCCATCTGGCCGAAGATGATCGCCAGACCCAAGGCCATCAACAGCAGTACGCTGAAGAGGCTTAAGCCGGAGAACCCCTGCATCACCAGGATGGACCCTAAATCAGAGAATGAGTATCCAAACAACATGGAAGTTGCTCCTGTCCAAAATTGCATAGGGAGTGGGAAGCGCCCTGATCAGATGAAGCTAACCAGAACGCCACTCACCCGGCCGCCTTTGCTCAGTAACCTTTCGGGAACGGATTCGGCATGATGTACGGTGAGGTGTAGACAATGTCTGCCTGACCATCGTCACGCCATTCGCCGATTCGCAGACGCGTCTTCAGGTGATGGTTTGGCTCGAGGTAAACCATGCCTTCAGGAGCGTTGAAGGTTATCGTGCCGCTTTCTTCAGCCTTCACAACCTTGTCCGTATCGAAGCTACCCGCTTTCTCGACAGCAGCCTTCCATAACCACGGGCCCTCATACGCAGCCTGAGTTACATCACCGATCGGCGCATCAGCACCCCAGCGTTTCTTGAACGCAGCAACGAAAGCCTTGTTTTCCGGTGTATCCAGAGACTGGAAGTACTTCATCGCAGAGTAGAAGCCTTTGAGGTTTTCGCCACCGATGCCCTGGGCTTCGTCTTCAGTGACAGACAAGGTCAGCAATGTCTGCTTGCTACCGTTAATACCGGCCGCTTTGAGTTGCTTGAACCAGGCAACGTTTGAACCGCCAACCACAGCGGCGTAGATGACATCCGGCTTTTTCAGACGGATCTTGTTGATGGTTGAACCGAACTGGGTGCTGCCCAACGCGGCGTATTCCTCACCCACCACCTTGCCGTGCAATACAGTTTCAATGTACTTGCGCGCCAGTTTCATCGTCGTACGTGGCCAGATGTAGTCAGAACCGATCAGATAGAAGGTCTTGGCGTTCTTGTTCTTGGCTACCCAATCCAAGCCAGCAAATACCTGTTGAGTCGCCTCCTGGCCCGTATAGACCACATTCTTGGACTGCTCCAGACCTTCGTAGAAAGTCGGGTAATACAACAGGCCGTTATCACGCTCCAGCACGGGAAGAACTGCCTTACGGGATGCTGATGTCCAGCAACCAAAAATGGCGGCCACATGGTTTTCTTCCAACAACTTCTTGGCTTTCTCGGCGAAGGTAGGCCAGTCACTGGCGCCATCTTCCTGGATAAATTTGATCTGGCGCCCTAGGACGCCGCCTTGCGCATTGATCTGCTCAATGGCCAGTTTCTCGGCTTCCTGAGCACCGGTTTCACTAATTGCCATGGTGCCTGTCAGTGAATGGAGGATACCTACGGTCACCGTATCGTCAGTCACTGCAAGACCTGTTGTGTTGACTTCAGCGGTCGGGGGCCCGGCATAAACGGCAGATGCAATTAATACTGACGAAAGTGTCAGACCCTGAATCGCAGCTCTCACACTGCGCCAAACTTTAGAATCGGTCTTATTAATCATGGTTGCTCCTTAAAATCTCATCTGGACGTTTTTCCTTGCAACAAGGACTAAAGGGAAAATCCCTCGCATGAACACAACTGCAGGAAGCGTGCCAGAAAAAATCAGCAATTAATTCGCATGAAAATAAATACATGAACCATATAAATCCGGACGATAAACCCCCATATGAATTATTAACAAAACAGAAATAAAACAATCGGACATTCAATGGGTTGCACCGAGATATTCGATTAAATGATCACCAGTCCCGAACAGGATTCAGCCGCTTGACGCCCGAATCACCGGGCCAAAAATCTGCACCGAAAATGCAATATATATATATTTTTCAGTATGTTATAAAAAGTAATGGCGTAACATGCGTCTAGGGCAATGGCAACGATCAATTGTCACGTTACATTTCATGACAATTTGAATTGTCACAATAAATTGTCATGGCAAAAACGTTACATTCGCAAACAAATGGAATGCAATCACCTGTAAATAACACCAAAACAAAGGTAAAACATAAGTTGGCACACGTAATGCATTAGGCCAGTAAGCCCAAAATGCATTATTCCAAATTTAAATAGGAACCAGGCAACAGAAGGCAATCATTTCAATACGTCAATTAACGTAATTGGCTTATTGATCTACCGGCGGGCCATGCCCAAATAAGATCAAGGGGATTAGTACAATGGCAAAAAAACTGATAGAAATTGATTTTTCGCAACCACCAGAAGCGCACGATTGCATTCATAATCGTTGGCACCCGGACATCCCCATGTACGCATGGGTAAAGCCGGGTGACGACTTCGTTCTTGAGTGCATGGACTGGACCGGCGGCCAGATCAACAACAATAACTCTGCCGACGATGTCCGTGACGTGGATTTGACTAAGGTCCACTATTTAAGTGGACCCATCGGTGTGGATGGAGCCGAACCGGGGGACTTGTTGGTCGTTGATATCCTCGACATCGGCACACTGGAACAATTCCAGTGGGGGTTCAATGGCATATTCGCCAGAGAAAACGGTGGTGGCTTCCTGACCGAACATTACCCGGATGCGCGAAAATCAATCTGGGATTTCAACGGCATTTATACATCCTCTCGCCACGTACCCGGTGTGAACTTCGCGGGAATCATGCATCCGGGTCTGATCGGTTGCCTTCCCTCCAGAGAATTGCTGAACGAATGGAACAAGCGAGAAGGTGCCCTGATCGCGACCGATCCTGAACGTGTTCCTCCGCTCGCAGCACCGCCCTGTGCTGGCACCGCTCACATGGGCCAACTCAAAGGGGATAAGGCGAAAGCAGCCGCGCTCGAAGGTGCGCGCACGGTTCCGCCCCGTGAACACGGCGGCAACTGCGACATCAAGGATCTCACCAAAGGCTCTCGTGTCTTTTTCCCTGTTTATGTGAAGGGTGCCGGTCTTTCGATGGGCGATCTACACTTCTCGCAGGGCGATGGAGAAATCACCTTTTGTGGTGCCATCGAGATGGCCGGCTGGATTCATATCCGAGTCAGCATCATCAAGGACGGTGTTGCCAAATACGCTGTCAAGAACCCAATTTTCAAGCCGAGCCCACTACAGCCAAACTACCAGAATCACCTGATTTTCGAAGGGATTTCCGTAGATGAATCAGGCAAGCAGCATTACCTGGATGCGCATGTTTCATACCGCCAGGCCTGCCTGAACGCGATCGAATACCTCAAGAAATTCGGCTACACCGGAGCCCAGGCCTATTCGATCCTCGGTACGGCTCCTGTCCAAGGTCACATCAGCGGCATCGTCGACATTCCGAACGTGTGCGCAACACTCTTCCTGCCAACAGAAATCTTCAATTTCAACATTGATCCTTGCGCCGAAGGCCCGACCAAGTACATCAAGGATAACGACGATGTGCCGGTTTCCTACTGGGCTGATAAATAAACGGCCGATCTTCAGGTCTACTCAAAGTCGATCTGAAGAGTCATGCAACCCATTGTTTTCACGGAGGGTGAAATGCCAATTTACGAGTATCACTGCAAAAACTGTGACCACGTGTTCGAGGAAATGCGCCCCATGGACCAGTACCTAGAGCCATGCGCCTGCCCCGAGTGCAATCACGATGCGGGAAGGGCTGTCCTGTCCGCTCCGAGACTGAACGACATGAAGGCCAGCGTTCGTAAGGCCCACCAAGTTAATGAACGAAGTGCCCACGAACCAAGATCGACTAAGCGGCACCAGTGCGGACCGGGCTGCAGCCATTCCAGCACACCCAAGACCACGACAACCAAAGGAGGTCCCCACCTGAAGATGCAACAGGGCAAACGCCCGTGGATGATCGGACATTGATGATTTTTGAGGCTTATTACCCAAAACCACAGATTTAAAAACCATTTTTTTGACGAACCTAAAAAAACTATCGTCCTTAAGGAGCTTTTGTAACATGAAGAAGAAAATCTTAACGCTGCTCACAGTAGCAACCGCTCTGAACCTGCCGGTAATCAGTGCAGCGGTCCAAGCCGATACGTTTACCGGCAATATCAACGTGGCCTCTAAATATATTCTTCGAGGTATTACCAATTCACCAGAAGATGACAATGCTGCATTGCAAGGTGGATTTGACTATTCCCTAGACAATGGCCTTTACGTTGGCTACTGGGGTTCGTCACTTGGATATTCTGATCCGGGTAAATCCAACGGTTTCGAAAATGACTTCTATGGTGGTTACAACGGTAGTATTGGTGACTTTCATTACGGAGTCGGCGTCGTTCAATACGCCTACGTCAACATTTCCAACTCTAATGGCATAGAAGGCTACGGCAGCGTCGGTTACGGCCCAGTCACTTTTGGCGCCAAGACGCTGTTGAAAGACGTGGCATGGGGCAACAAGGGGGACACCTTCTGGACCCTAGACTACAGCACGGCTTTGCCCAAAGACTTTAAATTTGGGACAACGATCGGTTACTACACCTACAAGAATAGTGGCACGTACATAGCATCAACCCCCGAGAAAAACGCCTTCCGCTACGCTGATATCAACCTGTCACATCCAATCGGAAAAACAGGGGCAAACGTTAGCATGCACTACATTATTGGCGGCAAAGATCGCAATGGTACTAAGCAAAAGAACGCCATTTTCTTCAACCTTGGCTACAACTTCGACCTATAATTTCTCAACAAGGTCATCACAGGATGTGGTGCGACACATCCTGTTTTCGTGCCCTTTGATCAACCATGACCCAAGCCAGCGAAGATGGCGGTAGCACTTAAATAAATCGCTTTGGCGACTGAAATTTATTAGTTTTTTCGTGGTAAACGCAAGGTTTTCCCACAGCCCACATTCTCGAAATAATCCTATTCTTGATAATTTATCACATGCTCTTCTTGACTGATTCGATCACATAAGTCGTGAAAATCTATTAGCGAGTCAGGAGCAGACAATTGGAAAACGGAAAGATCCGAGAGGAATCCCATCACCAGGAAAGGCTAATGAGCAGAGAGATCTCGATCCATTTGGCCTTGAACTCTGTAAGGTGATGCTCGACTTCAGCAAGGGTAAAGCTGGGGTAGGTGCCCATGAGGTAAAAGTGCATTAGCCCTCGTCTAATTCGTCAGACAAAACGGAGGGCACCTCGAAATAACCGTGATTCGTCGTTCTCGCGAAAGCGGGAACCCAGAAAAACCAAGGCGCTGGATTCCCGCCTACGCGGGGATGACGAGTTTTTCGAGCTTCCCCGGAATGATTTCATTAAAATAACACCATGATTTTTCGAACCGAAATCAGGGTGATGTTATGTCTGAAAGTGAAAAAGTCTCCGTTCTTTTTGTCTGCGATGGGCAATAAACGACAAGAAAAATAAATCAATATAAATCAATATAAATCAATTAGTTATAAATGTCGTTCAAAATTCGTTCAATACTCATTTTCATTGAATGGTGACCAAACCACTACGGTCTTGGCAAGCATGGCTGATCACCAGTGACGCCACGGTTTCCGAGACGGGCGGGTCCACTTTGGTTGAATTCCTCACATTTACGGTTACGGATATCACTGTCTGCTTCTCGGTGCCTAAGTGGACGATGAGTGGCGGAAAGTGACTAGAGTATTGATGGCGACTCAAAGTGTCGTTACCGATTTACATCAACGACGACTCTACCTCGAATCTTTCCATCTAGCAGACATGAAGCGAGAGGCAAGGCCTCCTCAAGTCCAACTTCTCGAGTGATTGCCCTCAATATGTCGACGTCCAGGTCTAGTCCGAGACGGTGCCAAGCATCCACCCTATCTATACGTGGACACATCACGCTATCGATACCGACGAGTGTTACCCCCCGAAGAATAAATGGGGCTACAGATGAAGGAAAATCCATTCCACCAACCAGGCCACAGGAAGTAACCACACCACGATACTTGGTGGAAGCGCATATGTTCGCCAGAACATGATTGCCGACTACATCTACTGCGCCGGCCCATCGCGCCTTGCCCAGTGGTTTGCCTGGTGAAGAAAATACCGATCTATCAATTACCTCTATTGCGCCGAGGCTCTTGACGTAAGTTGTCTCCTCCGGACGCCCTGTCACAGCTACAACCCCATAACCCAGTTTGCTTAGGACTGCTGTAGCTACGCTTCCTACGCCGCCTGCGGCACCCGTCACAAGAATCTCGCCATCATCTGGTTTTACGCCATGTTTCTCTAGGGCTATTACGCAGAGCATGGCTGTGTATCCTGCCGTACCAATTCCCATTGCCTGCTGGGGCTTAAACTGGGATGGGAGCGGTACTAACCAATCTCCATTTAGACGCGCCTTCTGAGCCAATCCTCCCCAATGAACTTCACCGACTCCCCATCCATTTAACAGGACTGTATCACCCACTTTGTGCTCTGGGTTCATGGAGCACTCAACAACTCCAACCAAGTCAACACCAGGCACCATCGGGAACTTGCGCACAATAGGCGCGCGCCCAGTGATCGCCAGTCCATCCTTGTAATTGAGTGTGGAATGACTAACACGAACCAAGACATCGCCTTCAGGCAATGATGTTTCATCAATATCACGGACGGTGGCTCGATAACCTGCATCGTCATTCTCAATCAAGATACCTTTAAACATTTGACCCTTCTCTATAAATTAGACCGATCGCCTTATAAATGGCGAAAAAATTAAGTGGCAGGGGTTAGCACTGCAAAAAAACCTTGAGAAAAGATTCTGAGGGGCTCGCCACACCGTTCCAGCTTTGCTCGAAGCACAGCTCCCTCCCATCCTATCCAGAAGAAGGACGCTAGCTGAGTGGTGTCCGCAGATACAGATATCTGACCATCAGCTTTCGCCTCGTCCAAACAACGCAACAGTCTGACTTCCCAGTCCGAAAAGACATCCTTTATCTGGGTTCGAAGGCGTTGTGGGAGCACTCCCGCCTCTTGACCTAAATTCCCAACAAGGCAACCCCGACGATATGCATACCTCTCCATCGAGAGGCTGGCGTCCTCTATGAAGGCCTTCAACCGATCTAGTGGACTGAGCATTTCATTTCGCAAATGACGTTCTATTTTTGTCGCGAAATATTGTGCATAACGCTCAATAAGTTCCGAGCCAAATGCTTCCTTGTTGTCGAAGTAATGATAAAAGGATCCCTTCGGAACACCCACTCTGCTAAGTATTTCGTCGATACCGCTTGTTGAAAACCCTTTTTCGGTGAGTACTTCAAGGCCTGCTCTTAATAACAGCTCACGGGTTTCTATCAGAGTGTCACGAGCCTTCGGGGGGCGGCCTCGTCGCTTTTGATGAGATTGGTCGACTTTCATGGTTGCGATATTAGACCGACCGTATCATTAACTCAACTATCTGAATAGTCACCAATTCTCTAGATACATTCCAGCCTAAATCAAAGGCAGGAAGTGTTTACAGAACCCAGGGCAGCCCACCGTCATATGAGATTAAGGCCTCCATCTGCAACGATGATCTCACCTGTTAGATAGTCTGAGCGTACGATCATGGCGACAAGGTCGGCTATGTCTTCTGGTTTCGCGGGGCGGCGCATGGGAGAGCGATTACGCCAAAGTTTCTGAGCTTCTTCCCATGCTTCCGTCATGGAAGTATCGACAAGGCCAGGGGCTATTGCATTCACTCGAACGACAGGCCCCAAGGAAACTGCAAGCAGCTTTGTCATGTGGTTCAAGGCGGCCTTGCTAACCGCATAGGGAATGGATGCCCCTTTGGGTCTCACGCCCGCATGAGAGCTAATATTCACAATGCAACTGGATCGCCCTGCTGTGGCGCTTTGTCGTAATGCAGCTTCCGCTTCTCCAATAAGCAGCCATGGAGCGACGACATTAACTTCGTACAGTTTTCGCCAAATATCAGCCGTAGCCTCCTTGAGCGCAGCGTGTGGAATGACTTCAGTGATTCCGGCATTGTTAATCAACACATCGAGCCGTCCATGCTTTTCAACCACCGTGTCGATTAAGCGACAAATATCTTCTTTCTCAGCCAGGTTGGCTTGCGTGTAACTGGCGCAACCGAGTTCATTGGCAAGCGCAATGCCTGCGCTGACAGAGGACTTTGAATGAAGTGCCACCGTCAGCCCTTCTTGTGCCAAACGCCTAGCGATGGCGGCTCCGATGCCTGTTGTCGATCCTGTAACAAGGGCAACACGATGCTCTTGGGTCGTCATGGGCAATTCCCCACCGAATGAAGTGAAACGTAACTGATCAACTCGAAACAGACAGACAACTAAGGTTTGCCTTAATCCCCGATGACGAAGTCATCCCATAAGTCATGTGCGGCTTTGCAGTTAGCCCCTTCAAAGCTTTCCTGAGATCAAGACGTCTTTTAAACCATCACGTCCTGGCGAACAATGCCCTAACGATCCGCTCAAGTGCCGCTAAAGCAGTATCCGGGGTTTGATCATATTGGGCCCGGATGATTGCTCCATCTACTGCCATGGCTAGTGTTTGGGCAATCTCTTGGCGCTCAACCGTATTCGGGAGCAGATTTGCAATCACCTGAGTCATGTCCTGCTTATGTCGACGAGCGATCTCGACGACTTCTGGTAAGTCGCCGGACAACTCTCCTACCGTGTTGATGAAGGCGCACCCGCGATATCCCCGCTCACCGAACCATTCAGTCATTACCGGCACGAGGGCATACACATTTCCGCCGTGACGCTGTAGAGCCGAGGAAAACCAATCCATCCAAATCTGATGCCGGCGTTCCAGGAATGCGCCCACCAAATCGTTCTTGCTTGGGAATTGGCGGTAGAAAGTCAACTTGGCCACGCCCGATTCTGCGATCACCTTGTCCACACCAGTGGCGCGGATACCCTGCTGGTAAAAGAGATCATATGCGGTCAGCAGAATGCGTTCTCGCGTACTGGATGTTTTGGTAGGGGTAGGTTTGATCATCAGTCGATTGTAGACAGATCTGTCTATTTTGAGTAGTCTTCCGATGTATACAGATCTGTCTACATAACCATTAGGAGACTAACATGGAGACTAAACCACCCGTGCCGCCATTTGATGTCGAAAGCGCCACACAGAAGGTTCGACTTGCCGAGGATGCCTGGAACTCGCGCGACCCCGAACGGGTTGCTCTTGTTTATACGCTAGATACCCATTGGCGCAATCGATCTGAGTTCTTGATCGGGCGTGAGCAAGTCCGTCTGTTTCTGCAACGGAAATGGGCACGCGAACTCGATTACCGCCTGATCAAGGAGCTATGGGCGTACACAGATAACCGCATCGCGGTTCGTTTTGCCTATGAATGGCATGATGATTCCGGTCAGTGGTATCGATCCTACGGGAATGAGAATTGGGCGTTTGATGCCGATGGCTACATGCAACGCCGAATCGCCAGTATCAACGACCTGACGATACATGAAGGTGAGCGTAAATTTCATTGGGTACTTGGGCGACGTCCAGATGAACACCCAACTCTGAGCGACTTAAATCTGTAAATTTTTGGATTTTTGGCAGAGCGAATCAGCTACCTGCATACAGACGCGATGGGTGCTCCACGATTGGCGACCAATGACAAACAGCTGATCGTCTGGCGCTGGAATGCCGATGCTTTCGGTGTAGATTGACATGTAACAAGCCGCGGTCACAACGACTACTTGGCATTGGCGCTTTCGAAGCAAGAGGCCTGCACCCTACTTACGGGTGACGGCAATTTGCGGATTGTTGCCAACAAGGAGCAGGTCAACGTCATGGGCACCATCGGGCTGCTGTGCGCCATGATCGAGAACCAGCTGCTGTAAGTCGACGACGCCTTCAAGGCACTTGACCGAATGAAGTCTGGCAAGCGACGGCTGCCCTGGCCGGATACCGAAAAAGTGCTGAACACGCTACGTTTATTAGGTTCTGCCATCGGCAAGCAAGCACTGCGAGCGTGGGTCTGAGTGGGTGAATCTTTCAATCGCCGTGTTCAAAATTCGTTCAATACTCATTTCCATTTAGTGGTGACCAAACCACCAAAGTCTTGGCCAACATGGCTGAAACCAGCTCATCAGATTGAGCGTGAACAGGCCGCTCTTTGGTGACCTTGGCTACATAGCCGTTCGTGAAACCATTGATGAAATTCCCAGTGTTGTATGCAGAAATAGCGCGGCGAAGTGCGTGTTGCCCCTGGCCAATGTCGCTTGCTGATTTTTGGTAGAAATTCTGCAATATCTGTGCACCTGCTTTGATGTTGGTGCAGGGATCAAACACCTGTTCGACACTCAGTTTCAGCGCATTCAAGTTCTTCAAATTGACTTGCATCAAGCCCATGTCGATGCTGTATCCCATCCCGATCAGCCGGTTCGCATCACGGATGGCCTCGGCCTGATTTGCAGGCTGTTGTGGCAATACATAATCACCATTGATGCCGATCCGCCACGGATTACCACCGGACTCAACCCGCACGATGGCGGCTAGGGTTTGTGGTGCCACACTGGGCGCACATTGAGCATACAGCGTTGGTAAGTCCATGGTTTTCTCCCTAATAGTTCATAGCCGTGACAACGGGCACGCCAAAAAGGCGTCCCCAGGCATGCACGGCTTTGATTTGAATTTGTGGCAGATGCGTTTGCCGTGACCACCACGAGTTGCCCGACGCCAAAATGAGATCGGGGTGGTGTAAAAATGATTGCAACACCGGCCAGACCAAAAGCTGTTCGTAGCAAATCAAGGGCGCGATGGTTTGGTTGCCCAGTTTGAATACGGGCTGGCTGAACCAATGCGGATGCGCGGAAGTCGCTTGATCCCAAGGCTGCCACATCGAAACCGGCACGGGTACGCGCTGGCAATACTTGATACCTTGATGCTGCCCAATGGCGGCTAAGCAGTTGTCATAGCCTTGGGGATAGGTTTGGCGCACACCCATCAAAACCGTGGAATGTTGGGCGTTCAATCGTGCCGATTCATTGCGCCATAACGGCAAGATGGCTTGCCATTCACCGCCTACGGTTTCAGGTAGCAGGAGGTTGTGGTGGGGTGCAAGTGGCTGAATGTAGGTTTTAAGGGCTTGGGTGTGCTCATACATTTCCACCCAATACAAACTGCCTGAGCCCCAGCCCAGTTGGGTATCCTGCCCTTGCCATAACGGGGCGGGATCATGGCGCTGCACCAATGCCACCGGTAAAAATATCAGGAAGGACAGCGCAGCCAAGAGCACACTCATGGCTTGCTTCGATGCGGGCATACTGGCCAGGAATACTAACCAGAATGCCATTAAGCCCAAACCAATCCAGCCGAATCCGGGCAAAACCAAGCCCGTTGCGGTCAAGGGCCATGCCCAACCCACAATACCGATTGGGGGAAGCGCAACCAAGACCAGCGCAAGCAGCAAGCGCAGGCCGCGCCATTGACTCTGGCTTGTCCAAAGCGCCCACCAGGGCAGGCTTAATGCCAGCGATGCGCCTAGCCATAGGGCATAGCTTCCTGCTGTATTTAATAAACCCGAGCCAAGGTTGTCGCCGAAAAAAACGGCGGCACCATGGGGTAAATCCCATGCTGAGCCAAGGTAGTAGGCCAAAGCGGTGAGCCCCGCCGTCGCGCGGCTGGGTGAGTTCATGACCAGTAAAGGCATAGCCAAGGCCAGCATCAGAATCGCCGGATGGGTGCCATTCCAAGCGAGATAACCCACCGCCAAACCGGCAGGAATGCGCCATAGGGATAGCAATCTCCGGTTCATTTGAACAGCCTCTTGAATCGTTGCGCATTTTTTTCGATTAAATCCTTTTCACAAAAACTTAGGATTTCATCAACGAACGAATCATCGAAATTGCGCTCTTCGTTTAATTCACACTCACTCGGCAAGTACTCGCTGGAAAATTCCGCTTTCGAGTCGCTCATTTTGCTTTTCTCGCCGTAGTTTTTTTGCGTGGTGCGGGCTTTGTTTTCGAGCTACTTGCCGCTGCTTTCGGCACGGGCTTTCCGGCGGCGTCATCAAACCATTGGTTACAGGCTTTGCAGTGCCAGTAGTGGCATTGTTTTTTGATGGAATAGACTTTTTCAGCTTGGCCTTGCGCCTTGCAGGTCGGGCAATCCGCCGTCGGCCGCGTTGGTGCTGGTGCATCAGCGTGTTGCTTTTTGATCTGGTCGATAATCGCGGTGATGAATTTGACGACATCGGCCTCAAATCCCGCCAATTCACGCTTGCCCTCGGCAATTTCTTCAAGTGACTGCTCCCACAGGGCAGTGAGTGCAGGGCTTTTGACGGAATCGGGCAGTGCATCAATCAATTGTCTGCCGACATCACTGCTGATGACCTGTTTGCCTTTTTTGGTGATGAAACCGCGTTCAATCAGGTTGGCAATAATGCCCGCGCGCGTGGCTTCGGTGCCGATGCCCGAGTTTTCTTTGAGAATGGCCTTCAGCCGTGGATCGGTGATGTTTTTCCCAATCGTTTGCATGGCATCAATCAAGGTGCCTTCGGTGTAGCGTGAGGGTGGTTTGGTTTGTTTGGCGGCAATTTCGGTGTGACTCAGCGGCAGCGTTTGGCCTTGCGTCAAGGCGGGCAAGGTTTGCACCTCGTCATCGGGCTCATCGTCACTGGCATCCGCTTTGCCGAACAGCACGCGCCAGCCGGTCACTTGGTCAATTTTGCCGGTGGTCTGAAATAACTCGCCCTCGATGCTGATGCCAATCTGGGTCCGGTCATATTCATAGTTGGGTAAGAATTGCGCGAGATATTGGCGACGAATCAGTTCATAGACTCTGCGCTCGTTGTCACTCATCGCATCCATATTTGGCGGCGTTTGCGTGGGGATGATGGCATGGTGCGCCGTGATTTTTTTGGTATTCCAGGCGGGGCTTTTCCGGCTGAAATCTAGCAAATCAACGATCCCTTGCACTTCGGTATCTGACTTGGCCAGTGCCGTTACGATGGAAGATGCCTCTTGGAATTGCTCCTCGGGAAGAAAATTGCAATCCGATCGGGGATAGGTGGTGGCCTTGTGGGTTTCGTACAGTGCCTGGGCAATATCCAGCACTTCTTGTGCACCTAAACCAAACTTGGCCGAGCAGGTTTTTTGCAGAGTAGATAGGCTGAATGGCAGCGGCGGATTTTCACTAATGCGCTTGGTTTCATACTGGCTTACCGTGCCCGTTTTGCCGGTGATTTTGCTGGCGACGGCATCCACGATTGATTGGTCGACACAGCGCCCTGCGTCATCCCCAGCCCCTTCGGGCACTTTCCATTTGGTACTGAATGACTGCCCTGCTTCAAAGAACCCGAACAGTTCGAAATAAGGCACGGGCTTGAAATGCTCAATCTGACGATCCCGCGCGACAACAAGGCTCAAGGTTGGAGTTTGTACTCGCCCCACGCTGCGCACACCCTCCCCGCCCTGGCTACACCCCGCCAAGGTAAATGCCCGCGTGAGGTTCATCCCCACCAGCCAATCCGCCCGCGACCGACCAAGGGCCGATTGATACAAACCGGCGGTTTCAGCACTCGGCTTCAAAGCTGCCAAGGCTTTTTTGACCGAAGCAGCATCGAGGGCAGATAACCACAATCGCTGAACTTTGCCCTTGAAGCCCACAAACGCCATCAGCTCGCGCGCAATCATTTCGCCTTCACGATCTGCATCGGTGGCAATCACCACCTCAGTGGCCCTTTTAAGCAAGGTGGCGATGGCTTTAAATTGATCCTTGGCGCTCGATTTCACCTCGACTTTCCACTGAGTCGGCGCGATCGGCAATGAAGCCAGCGCCCAGCGCTTGAGTGAGTCATCGTAGGCATCGGGCGGCGCTTGTTCGAGCAGATGGCCGAATGCCCAGGTCACCACGCCATCGGCGGTTGTGATTGAGCTTTTATCTTTGGACTGAATACCCAAAACAGCGGCAATATCCCGAGCCTGTGACGGCTTTTCACATAAATACACACGCATGATTTTTTCCCTACCAGGTGAATAACGGTCGAATGACCGAGATGATGTTTTGGCGCTGAACCGCGCCGAAATAGCGGCTATCAAAACCAATCGGGCACGGGCTACCGAGCCAATACTGCGAAGCACTCAATACCCCGCCGAGAGCTTGGATCAGCGGTCGGCCTTCGGGATCAGTTTTGAGTACATTGATAGAGTGAGTGATGGCTGTTTCGCCATGTTGGATGAACAAGGTGCCACCCTTGATGCGCACCAGATCAAAGGGCGTGGCATACACCCGTTTTAATAACGGCACCGTGCCGCTCGGGCAGCGGCCAGCAGGCAAGTAATCGCGCTCAAGCGCAAGTTTCGCAGCAGGGATAGGCGGACAAGCCGCCACAAAATCACCCAGTTCAGGGCTTGGCTTACTGGTTGAATACCAGAACCCTTCAGGGATGGATGGGGTGTCGTTGTAAAACACTCCGAACCCGCGCGCCAGCAAAATAACGGCGGCAAAAACCCCGATCACGGCAAAAACACCGAGCAAACTTTTTTTGTGAACGCGCATAAAAAACCGCCCCTTGATTGACTGATACCAAGGTATCGAGTCGGGGCGGAATTGAAGTTATGGGGTTAAAGCCAAACCAAACTTACGGTTCGTGATGATCCAATTTGGGCGCTGCGGCAGCCACGGCACCCTGATCTAGCGGTAAATGCTGCATGGCCTTATTTAGATGCTGACTCGCATTGGGCGGGGCGGGCTGATTTGGGTTATTTCCATTGCCAGGCGCCTGACCGCCGGGCGATGGCGGCGGAACCGTGGCGGCGGAACCACCGCTTGGGGTATTCGCCCCCCCCCGCCCAATTGGCTCCCACTAGAAGTCTGCTTTCCAGATGCTTTCTCATTCAGGCTTGCAGCCAGTTTGCCGCCAGTGGAATTTGACACGGCTGTGTCGAATGTTTTTCCAGCGCTTTGCGTGGCCGCATCAAGCGCTGATCCGGCCTTATTCGATAAGTTTTTCATGCCATTTGCAGCCATGCCGCCGAGTCCATTGATCATGTTGCCCGCAGTAGCCCCCATGTGAGCCGCTGATCCCGGTGTAAAGCCCGATGCCGTGGCAAGGTTTGATGCGGCGCCCACAGCCTGAGCCATGCCAGCACCGCCAACAGCAGCCGCCGCGATGCCTTTGGTGGCAGCACCTCCCGCAGCCCCGGCCATTCCAGCCAATTTTGCCCCACCAACCGCCATGCCCGCTACCCCGGCAGCGGCGCCCGCCGCCGCCCCAACCGCAGCGGCACCGCCCAAAGAAGGCGCGCCGGAGAGCAAGGATGAGGCAAGGGAGGGGATTTTAATGGCGAGCAATGCCATCAGAATTGATGATCCGGCAATCATGAACATAGGCTGAATCCAAGCGAACATATCCTTGCCGGTGAAAGTGGCTCGTACATCGGCTGGCCAAGTGTTTGTGACAGTGATGATGGTTGCCAAAAGCAACATCAACACCATGAGCTTCACGCCAACAGAAAATGCGTACCCGATATATTTCTGGGAAAAGTCCCGTGTCCACTGGCTCCCTGAAAACCCCATCAACACAAGCCCCATTCCCACCACGATGTAGGATTCAATAACGGTCATCACATATTCAATGGCAATGTAGATAAACGACAACATGATGGCGATAGACACAGCTATCAGAAGGAACCCGATCACAATCGCAGTAGCCATGGCTTTCAGACTCCCCAAAGCGGAATTGGAAAAGGCTTTCCAGATGGCATTGATCACATTGATTCCATGACCAACGATACTCATTGGAGTGACCGCGCCAACGGTAGTATCGCCAATCTGGGCTCCCGTATCCTGTAGGGAATTAATGATGGCCGGTATCCATGACGGAGCCATAATCAGAAAGGTGTAGAAAAACCCCAGCACCATGAATTTTCTTACCAGAGCGACAATCAATGAGCTGGCACTATCCTTTTCCATTACCCAAAGAGCGGCAGCCCACGTCAACTCAAGCACGGCCAAGGTATAGAAAATCCAATTCCCGATTTGCAGGGCACGAGTTGTCCAACTGACAGAAGCGGTGTGAAACTGATCCATGAGATCCATCATCATGCCGCCGGTTGACGTAGAGGCGGCGGATGCCGACGATGTTGCCAATAACAGGCAGATCGTCGTCAGAATCAAAATGTTTGTGGATTTTGTACTCATGGTTGAGCTGCCTGAGAAGACTGGCTTTTCGATGGGAAAACGCCAACTTGCGGAGCTGAGCGCGTGTCCATTGGTGTAACCGTGAATGCCTTGAACGTATTGGTGCCTGACTCTGGTTCACTTCCAGCCTGTGGGGCAGCCCGATTATCCATCGGCGTCACGTCAAATGCCTTGAATGTATTGGCCGCGTTTTCTGGCTGAATGACGAAAAAATAATACCCTCCGGCAACGATGGCACCCAGTCCGAACAGGGCGATGACAATTACAGTGATTTTTTTTGACATGAGCATGGTGTTTTTCCTTGGCGGTCGGTGGTTAGGTTATTGACCCACTTGTGGAGCAGAACGTGTGTCCATTGGGGTCACGGTGAAATTAAGCGTTTGCTGTGTGATCATGTCATCGTTGGCCTTCTGCTGGGTTTGCGCGTCCATGTATGCAGCCTGCGCCTGCATCTGCGCCATCTGCAAGGCGCGCATCTTGCGCATTTGCTGCACTTGGGCCATGGCAATCTGGTTGCCAGCCTGTATCGCCTGCATCCGCCCTTGGGCGGTTTGACTCTGCGCCTCGATGGCATTCAGAGCGCCCTGCTCCGAAGTAAACTCGTTTGACTGAAGATTGGCCGCATTCAATGCCCCTCGGATGCTGTCCAAGGTTGTTTCATTCAGTTGCTGATAAGAGGCAGCAAAGTCCTGCGGTGGCGTGTAACCAGGATATTTTTGCTGAAACAGGCTGTTGATGTTAGTGGCTGAAAAGGCCAGCGCCTGACCTTGATTGATCACCCCAACCAGTTGTTGCAATAACCCGTCGGCGTTTTGCCAAATCTGGTTCGGGATATTCAAGGTATTGGTGACCATGTTCTGGTAAGCCTGAATTTGGTTCGCTATCTGCGTCAGCTGATTCGAGATTTGTTCAGCTTCTTTGACATTGCTCGCCACCAGTTCAATGTTGTTCATGATTTGGGTGGGCTCGGTCGCTCCGGCAACCACTCCACTGGCATTTGCCATAGATAGATTCAGTGCGACGATAGTGGCTGTTGCGATTGCAAAGGCAATGACACGGGGTTTTGGGTTCATGGCGCGGTTCCTTGTTTGATCACAAGGAACACGCTATCAAGCGGTTTCGGAATTCGACTTTTACCAATGACGAGGGTTAAAGCGTTCGCCAATAATCCCCCCAGTCGCTCAATCCGTGTTGATCGAGCCAGTGTGCGGGCCATGAATCGCCGTATTGGGCGATCATGGCTCTGGCCTGTTTGATATGCTCCGGGCTCGATTTGGCAACAAAAGCCAGTGAAACGGCACCCAGTCCAAGATCGAATACCCGGCGGCCATTGGGTGACTTGTAGTAGTAGTGACGCTTGGGTGTTGCGGTGGCCAAAATTTCGATTTCCCGATCATTCAGGCCAATTTCGTAATACCAATCCCGTTGAGCGGGTTCTTGTGCCTCGGGGTTCGGTAACAAAATTTTCGTGGGGCAACTGGCAAGAATGGCATCCCGAATCGGGCTGTTCATGACATCGGCCAGTTCTTGCGTGGCCAACACGGCAGCGGCGTTTTTCTTACGCCATGTTTTCAGCCATTCCCGCACTTTTTCTCGGAACATCGGATGCGAGAGTGCAAGCCAAGCTTCATCGATGAACACTAAGGTGGGGCGGCCATCCAAGCGCCGCTCGACTTGACGGAACAAGTAAAGCAAAACGGGAATCACGGCCTTCTCGCCCATATTCATGAGATGTTCCATCTCAAACACTTGGTAGCGGTTGTTTTTCAGGCCGTCTTTTTCTGCATCCAGCAGATGGCCGAGTGGTCCGGCCACGGTGTAGTAGTTCAAGGCACTGCGCATCCCGACATCCTGAATTTGCGAGACAAATTCAGTCAGGGTGCGCACGCTGCTATGGCTTAACCGCTGCGCGGCGTCATAAATCAGGCTGCGATTATTGGGGGTGATCGTGACGCCCTGAAGGACAAGCAGGGTTTCAACCCATTCAACTGCCCACGATTGTTCTTCTTTTGTGTCGATTTGCGCCAGCGGGCAAAAGGCCAGTTCACTGTCTTCACCGGCAATGTCGTAATACTCGCCACCGGCGGCATTGCAGAGCACGAAGCACGAATAGCCCTTATCAAAAGAGAATACCTGAGCATCGGGGTAACGGAAATGCTGGGCGGCCAGGAAGGCCAGCGCGGTGGATTTCCCGCCGCCGGTTTTACCCAGCATGAGGGTATGGCCGACATCACCCACATGCAACGACAGGCGAAACGGGGTATGTCCCGTGGTGGCGGTGTAGGTTAAAGGGGGCGACTGCTCGGGATAAAAAGGGCATGGATTAAATTCATTGCCTGCCCAAACCGAGGTGATCGGCAGCATGTCAGATAAATTCAGGGTGTGCAGCAGCGGGCGGCGCACATTGTATTGGCTGTGTCCGGGCAGGGAACCCAGCCAAGCCTCAACGGCGTTGATGGTTTCAATTCGAGCACCGAAGCCAAGCTCTAAAATGGCTTTTCGCACCTTTTGCGCTTGTTCTTTAAGCACAACCGGATCGTCGTGCATCACGATGATATTGGCGGTGTGATAACCAAATTTCAGTACGCCGGATTCTACTTCCGACATGGCCGATTCGACATCATTGGTTTGTTGCAAGGCATCGAGGTCAACCGCGCCGGATGAAGTTTTGAATATTTGATCCTTCAAACCGCGCTGTTTTTGTTGCCACTTTTTGCGGTGTTTATTCATGATGGCTTTGGCCTCATGGCCGTCCAAAAAGATAAATCTTGTGTTCCAACGATAGGTAATGGACAAGGTATCCAGTGCGCCCAACATCCCCGGCCAGCTCTCTTGCGGATAACCATCCAGCGCAATTACCGCGATGTGTTTATCACCGACTTGGGGTTCAACGCCGGTCAGCAAGGGCTGATTGCCAATGAGGGCATCCAGATACATTGGCACTGAGGGTAGGCGCACGGGGCGATCTTCGCCGGTAATGCAGTAATTGAAAAAACGCAGTTGCTCATCAAGGGTATAGGCGGCACCCCATGCGTGGTGGCCAATCAAGCCATCCGTGTGCTCGGTTGTCCGCATGCGGCGGCCTTTGAGTACCCCGGAAATAGCCGACTCAAAATCCAGCAAGGCGTTTTTATAGTTATTGAGTATGCGGCCAGCCATGCCCTCAGTGTCATTTTTCTTACCGGAATAAATCCAGCCCGCAATCTTGGTTTCAGCCGCCTTGGGTGGCAGGTGGGTCAGCGTCATGGCGTAAACTGATTCCAGATGCGCTGCTTCTTGTTCATATTGCACGCGGCGCTCGGCATCAATCACCAAGGTCGTGCGATCGGGGAAGGGGCACAGAGGCGGATAACTGCGGGCATATTGGCGGATGGCATCCACATGGATCATCCAGCCAGAGCCCAGTTGCACCAGGGCATGATTTAGCCGGGCGGAAAGTTGGGCGAGTTCTTGTGCTGTCGATGAGCCAATGTCTTCGCCCCGAAAGTACCAACTCGCCATCAACGAACCGTCTTTGCCCTGCACAATGCCTTCATCTGGCATCAGCGCATAGTTGAGTAAATCAGGCAGCCCTACGGCGGCATCGCGGTATTGTTTTAATTTAAGCATTTTGGTTAATTCCTCGTGTATGCGCCTGATTTTGCGGGGTAATAAGCTCGATACTTCACATGCTTAAAGTAAACTTTGCTTAGCATCGTGTCGGCTTTGGCCATGCGGATCACGATCCCCAACATGATGACCCACAGCAATGCACCCACGCCAAAGCTCAAGGGATTCATGCCCGAGGCCACAACCAAGGCCACGATTAACACGGTCAGTAGTGTTAGCTCGCGCTCTGCGCCCAGCAGTAAATGGGCTCGATTAAACGAGGTGTGAATTGGAATGGTTCGGTGTGCATTTTCTTCACTCATGGCTCTTCCTCTGTTCTCAAAAGACAGGCGCGCCGAAGCGCGCCTTCAGCATGGTTTAGTGGATGATTGCGCCAGAAGCGGCAAAGAGTTTGGTCATGATCGACGCACCGGAAACCAGCAATGCCAAGGCCATCACCAGCATGATGATTTTTCGGGTGAACTCAGACAGCTCACCGCCAAAAACTAGAGCGGCACCGGCAGCAGCCAAGGCAATAATTGAAATCGCCAAGGCAATCGGGCCGGTCAATGACGATTTGATGGTATCCATGGGCGTTTCCCAAGGCAGCCCGGTAGCGGTGCCTGCCATGGAGGGTTCGGATACAGCCATGGCGGCCGCACCCAATACGCCGAGAAAGGCGAAACGCCGCCCCATTTTGGTCACACGCTCATCGGCGGCGCCAATCGTGGCGAAGTGGTAGATTTTGTTATTGACGGCATCGCCAGCGCGGCGGAAAACAGACAGGACTTTTTTCATATCAACCTCTTGATTCACAAATGATGAAACGGGTCACCATGACCACGACATCAAGGTATCAATGAGGTTGGGAATTCAAATTAGCGAGGAATCGGCACCGTTGCCAGCGGCAGAAACAGCGTGAGCGGCGCGTCTGGCAAGGCAATAAAACCATGATGAAGGTAGAAGGCCGACGATGTTTCGTCCTTGGCATCCACCACGAGGGCATAAGCCGCAATCTCGGAACGAACGGCGCGATCGAGCGCATCGGCCAGCAATGCGCCCCCAAGACCTTGCCTCTTGAATGCCTGATCGACAGCCAAGCGTCCCATACGAACGGCGGGCACGG
Source organism: Halothiobacillus neapolitanus c2 (assembly GCF_000024765.1). GTDB lineage: Bacteria > Pseudomonadota > Gammaproteobacteria > Halothiobacillales > Halothiobacillaceae > Halothiobacillus > Halothiobacillus neapolitanus. The sequence continues at coordinate 1,759,440 of NC_013422.1, forward strand.
TCGGATAGCGTGGGAGCTTCCTGCCCTTGTCGGCAGGAAGATCAGCCAACAACAGACTTGCTGATGCCAGAGTGTAATAACCCGCGATACGATGCTTTTCGGTCACTGCCACGAAGCAGGCGGCCACACGCCGACGAACATCCTGGGTGACGAGTTCCCGCAAGTAGCGATCCAGCGGTTCCGAACCGCTGTTGAATGCGGCACGGTCGTGCACTGTATTGAGCGACGTAAGCCGGAACGGAACGTCGCTCATTCAGGGCGCAGGAGTTTGCTGCGACGGGCAAAGGCGCGTTCCAACGCCGGTGAAGGCTGCGGTGGCGACAGCAGCGCTTGCGCGAAACATTCCTGATCGGCCAGCGACAAACGGATAACCTCGGCTTGCTCGATGGCACGCTGCGCAGCGTCCTGCACGGCGGAAACCACGAAATCGGTCATGGTGCGCCCCTGAAGTTCGGCGGCACGCTTGAGCATCGAATGAAGATCAGTGCTGATCCTAGCTTCGAGGCGAGCGGTAGAAGCGACTTTGGACATGCTAGCGTCCTCCTATTGGTTTTAATACGGCATATTGCCGTACAAACCCATTCTAGTTTTTTGTTTGAACAAGTGCAATCCATCACCCCTCAAATACAAACCGCCCATCCTTGAAGCCGCGCACGCGCACGACCTGCTTCACCTGCCGCCCTGGTGCCATTGAAGTTCGCTCGATGAAAACCACCACATTAACCGTGCTGGCGATCATTCTGCCCACCATGTCATGCGAGAAATTCCGCGCATCTGGCGCCTCGAAGATGTACTGGCTGAGTTTATCCAGACCTTCCTCCGCACTATTGGCGTGAATGGTAGCCAGTCCGCCGGGATGACCGCTATTCCAAGATTTGAGCAGGGTATAGGCTTCACCGCCACGCACTTCGCCCACAATGATTCGGTCGGGTCGCAAGCGCATCGTCGCGCGAAGCAAACGCGACATAGGCACTTGTTCGGATGCACGGAGCAGCACGGCGTTTTCCACGCGCACCTGTAACTCCATCGTGTCTTCAATCGCAACAATTCGGTCATGAGGACATTGCTCTGATAACGAATGCAGCAACGCGTTGGCCAGCGTGGTTTTGCCTGATCCGGTACCGCCGACAACCAAGATATTCATCTTTTCTCTAATTGCAGATTCCAGGCGTGTTGATAGCGCCAGATTCAACCAATCTGCGGCGTGGCTTTGCATAGAAGAGACGATTGGGGAAAGAAAATCATGGGGTTCTGCTGAGTGTTCCGCAAGTATTCCGCGTTCGATGTAGTCGGCCAGGGTAAACACCTTGAGTGCTTTTTTGCGGATTGCGAATACGGCGGTTGAAGACAAGGGCGGAACTAACCCCTGAAGCCGTGAGCCGTCCAGCGGAAATTCACCTTCCAGAATGGGGGATTCGCGAGTCAAGGCGGTACCGAGCATCGAGGCGCAGGTGGATAAAATCGATTCGGCGCGTGAGGCGGCCATTTCCCCCAAACACTTCATGCCCACGCCTGAAAAATCCGCCCAAAGGCGGCCATCAGAATTGCGCATGACTTCAATGACATCGGGGTTTCTGAGTGCCGAGATAAATACCTCGCCGCCTTCGCGTTCGAGTTTTTCCAGTAATCGGCGTTGGGTGACTTCATCAAGCATGGTGTTCTCCTGTAGGGCTTATGTACCTACAGGATTCACCATGGAGCGGGAATTGAGTGCGAATCAGCCCAGTTACAGCCCGCCCGGACGAGCGGGTGAACAACCTATGACCGAGTAGCCTTTATCCATTGCATTGACAATGCAATCATACGGTTTTGTGGCGCCTGGCTTTGGCAAGTCCTTTTCAGTAACGCCCAGTGCCGCAAGTTGTTTGGTCAACGGCTTGATTTCAGGGTTGTACTCAAACTCAAAAGTACATTGCGCCATTTGGCCGCCAAACATGGGATTTTTGTCCTTGCTGAAATTATCGACTGATTTGAGCTTCCATTGCCCAAGAGCCACGTTGAACGCGCCGTGTCCGAAATTGGGCGTGATCAACGCGTCCTTATCTTTTGATACGGCGTATGAGATGGCCTTCACAGGGGTTGCGGATAAAAGCTTGCTCGGTTTGTAGTCCTGAATTTTTCCATGATAGATACTCACCTGGGAAAGAATTGGTTTTCCATCGTCGATTGAAGGGGTTGGCAAACCCAAGTCAGCGGCTTTGTTGATGCCCGTTGAAGTTTTGGTCTCTTCAAAATCAACTGTGGTCGTTGGTCCAGCAAACATATTTTGGCCGTGAGTGGAAATCGAGACGATTTTAAGTACCTTGGCATCGGCCAGTTTTACCGCAGGGGCACTGCCGCCATATGGCTGATCACGAATGGCGAGCAATTTCTTGCCTTTATCTGTCAAAAAGTACAGAAAGACATCTGTCTTTCCTGCAAATTTGACCTTCTGAGGATTGCCCGTCCATTCACCCACCATGGGTGCGTTCCAAGGGATATAAATGGATTTTTCCTCAGCTTTCAGGTAGCCGTTAGCTGCCAGCTTTGCCAGCAACTTCGCCAAGGGCATATTACTTTGGCTTTTCTGCACGGCAGTAAAAAAATCCGGGTCCGGTGTGCCCATCTTCGCTTTATCGAATGAATCTGCCTTGGCCACATACCCCTGAGAACCGAAGCTATAGTAATCAGTGCCTAAATTCGACCAAACCGTGCCCGGTGATGCGTCTTTGAGCTGGGCTAGAATCCTTTTAGCCTGATCTGAATCCAGCGATGCTTTGTCTGGCACGGGCACATACACCGTTTTAATTTCACTGAATGTGTTGTCATTCTTCTTGGCGAACACATTCACCGTTGTCGCCTTGATTAAGTTGGCAGATGCCAAATCAGCCAATGCCTTACTTTGAGGAGTGCCCTGCTCATCGGGCAACACAAGCCCCAATTCGCCATTGTTGAGTCCCGTGGAGCTGGAGTCGATTTGCGGTAGCTTGACTGCAATTCCTATGACATCAATTTTTGGTTTTGCCGCAAGTGACTTATTGATGGCATCAGCCATCTCGCTTTTCGGATTCGAGCATCCAATCAACGCGAAGGAACCACCGGCAAGCGTTAAAGCCAACGCTGTTACTCGAAGGGTTTTGTTCGAATTTTTTCTCTTTGATGATTGAGACATTGCAAGGTTCTAGTTTTGGGCGAATAGGGAAAAAAAGGTTAGCCAAACTTACAGATCAATAAAAATCATAGGGTTGGACTATTCCTGTCCATTTAGGACAGGGTGTTTTTATTTTTTTTCATCAGCAGTGTTTTGGATAATGTAAATGTTCACATTCAGCACAACATCACGACCCGCCACCTGTCCGGCTTGCTGGATAATTTTTTTAACCAATTTGTTAGACATAATCACCGCCCAAGCGGGACGATAAAACAGCGGCATTGGTGAAGAAGGCGATGAACGGCAGAAAGATAGCCAGAAGAAGGCGCATCTCGAACTCCTTATCAAGTTAAACGGAATGCCAAGGAAATAGGTTTATTTCCTGCAAACGAAATATATCAAAAAACATATTGAAAACAATAATACACCAAGGTATTTAATTTCAAGCTAAAGATGAAAATCTCTCATCCTTTGTTTTTTATATCCCGACCCGCCACCTGCCCAGCCATGCCGGTGATGGTTTGGGTGAACGCATCCGTTCATTGGCGGTAAACATCCTTGCGGTTGCCAATCTTCACAACAAGGATGCGCAAGGCGCCGTCCTCGATGCTGGCGATGATGCGATAGTCGCCTACGCGGTATTTCCAAAAAGCCCCCAACTTGGAACCTTTGAGGGCTTCGCCAATGCTGCGCGGGTCGTCCAGTACTGTCACACGCTCGCGCAAAAATTCCGTGATGCGTCGAGCGATCTGCTTGTCCAACTTTGCCAAGTCCTTCTTGGAAGCATCGTCGAATTCAATCTGCCAAGCCAAGGCTGCGCTCCACTTCTTCCAAGCTGTAGGTCTTGCTGCGGCCTGCGCGAATGTCGATCAGGCGTTGCTCTGCAAGGTACAAATCTTCGAGGTCATCCAAGTGCTCAAGGATGGCTTCGCGGGCATAGAAAGTTTTGGTACGCCCAGTGGCCTTTGCCAGTGCATCAAGACGGTTTTCCACTTCGGCGGGTAGTCGGATGGCAAGCATTTTAAGCTCCTATTCTGAAATCGCTATACAAGTATATAACCAAGTCACCGCAAGTTATTTATTTTTTATATCCCGACCAGCCACTTGTCCGGCCATGCCGGTGACAACTTGCGTTACCTGATTGGAATCTGTAGCGGCTTGAGCAGCAGTTTTGCCTTCCAGCAGGCTGCTTAATATCCGGTAGCGCGTAGCTTCGTCGGCAGCCCGGTAGCGTTCGACCAAGAGTTTTTCTTCAGTTGAAAACGGTTCAGGCTCGCGCCGCCCGGTGAGGGTGTAGAGGACATCGACGCCAAAATCATACAGATCAGAAATATTTTCTGCATTCGGGGTGGCTCCACCCTTTTCCCAGTCAATTACTGACCTTCTAGACACACCTAAGCTATCGGCAATCTCACTCTGAGAAAGCCGTAATCGAGTTCGCTCTTCTTTAAGTCGAGCACCTATCTGTAATCTTTTTTGCACATATAACCCTTGACAAGTGCAGAAAACTGCACAACAATCACGCCACGCCCATCCACCATCACAAGGAATGCGTGCCATGAACATCGATCATACCCGCAATTGGGGTAAGGGGCAGCTTTGTCTCGAAATCCCGAATCCCGCCATTTTTGGTGATTTATTAGAAACAGAAGCGCGTCCGCGCTCACGTTATCGGCGGCAAGAGTCCGCCCGTAACGACGCATCACATCTGTTTCTGGATTTATTCAATAACCCAACTGCCAGCGCCAAGGCGCGCAAGCAACGCACGCCACGACCGCCGGTTGACCCCGCGATTGTGCCTGCTTTGGTATTTGCATTCCTGCAAGACGATCATTTGACCAAGGCACTGGTGGAAGACCTATTTCATGTGGTGGCCTGCGTTGCTGTATCCACGCGCTGGGCGAGTGAGTGGCCAAACCTTGAGCGCTGGATTGATTCGGCATCGATGGATAAAGGCGGCGCGGGATTCTGGTGCGAGGCGGCGGGTTTATACCCCGCCGATTTTTTACCGGCTTTTTGGAAAGGAATCGAAGCGCAACGGGCAGAGCCGGATCAGGACTTGCGCGAAGTTCGCGCCTACGGTGAAAACCTCGGCGAAATCTGGCCGGTGTATCGGCGTTTAACGATCGAGCGGAATCATTTTATGTGGTGGCCGTGTGAGGGTTTTGATGATTTGGAGCAGCGAGATGTGGTTGAGTCCGGTGGCCAGTATCAAACTCAAGGCGGTTGGCGGAGAAGAGCACATCACCACAATTTTGGTTATTTCTGATGCGGGCTATTTCGCTAATTTGAATTCCGAAACCCCTTGCTACGGTATTCAAGCTGAGTGGTTTTTTTGGTGGTTTTTCCCCCTGTGCGGGTCTGAGGTATGCAATGAAACTTGATCGTGTGAGTTCTTTTAGCTTGGAAGAAGATGATATTTATCACGGTATGCCGCAGGAAACTCAGATTTTGTATTTGCGTGGTCTGCGACGATATGCGAACGCGGATACGGGCATTGTGGGCGGCCCGGATCATCGAATCAGTCTGTTATCTCTCTCTGAGTTGATTGAAGTTTCCCCTCATCAGGGCATAGCAGGGGTAAAGCCCAACAAATCGAAGGTTCGACGTTTGCTTGGGTGGCTGGAGCGCGCGGGACTGATTGAGCGCATCGATGATAAGGATGGGTACATTGTGTACTTTTTGCCTTTCGTAAAAAAAACTTATCAACCAGGCAAATACATTTCTTTTAATTCTGCTGAGGATGATTTACTTCAAGGGATACCGGCGGCAGCTCAACTTTTGTATTTGCGTGGTCTGCGGCGATTTATGGATTATCGCAGTGCGATTGTCGGCGCGTCTGTTCGTCGCATCAGCCTCGTGATGTTTAAGGAGCTCGTTGAGGTTTTCCCGCATCAGGGCATGAAAGGCAGCCGTTATAACAAACACCAAATTCAACGCTTGCTTGGCTGGCTGGAGCGCGCCGGACTGATTGAGCGCATCGAGGATAAGAAAGGGTACCTTGTGTACCTTTTACCTCTCGCAAAAAACGAGTTTTATTCTGATGCGCATTCGTCTGAGCAAAAAAAACCCAACGCTATTCACAATGAATCATCAAACAATAAAAAACCGCATTCTGATGCGGGTTTGAACGGGGAAAAAACCCCATCAAATGCCCGTCATTCAACAAAACCCGCCACACATCTAAAATCAAATATCAATAATCAAAAAACAACCACCCCTACCCCTCCTCCCGAAAATCGCCAAGATGTTTCGATGGCCGATTCGGTGGTTGGTGGTGGTGATTCCGATGAACTCAGCGAACCGGTGAAGCATGCCACCCAGTCACCCCAAACAATCGCAACCCCGAGGCAATCGAGCCATACAGTTGAGCAAACGGTCAAATCGGCTTCTTGGGAAGAAAAATTGATTTTCCCCGACGGGATAGGGGATCGTGATAAAACCGCAATCTTCTGTCATTTGAACCGCTGCCCTGCCGAGCAAAGGCAGGCGATCGTTGATGAATTGGCAGCGCGGCGCGGAAGCGTTAAGTCACCCTCAGGGTATGTTCGCAGGCTCGTGGATTGCGCCCTCAGTGGCGAATTTATCCCCGAGGCAGGCATTCCCTTGGCTGAGGCGCGAGAACGCCGTAAAAACGATTTCCAAACGACATTGCCTACCCGAAAACCTGCACCGTCTGAGGAAGTCAGCGCGGAAATTGCACGGCTGACCGATGCAATGGTGGCAGCACAACGCGCAGGCGATTTCAAACAGTACAGCAGGCTTGGGGCTCAGGTTGGGCGTTTAATTTGCGTGCCGTATAGCATTAATAAACAAGAAATAACTTTCGCTTTGCGGGTATGAATAACTACCGAACAGGTGGCCATTGCATACCTAACGAATACCTTTTAGGGTAGTAAATTCGACCAAGCCACCGAAGCGAGGCCAACAAGACTAATGAAGAGCAAATGTCAATCAAAATGTAGAACTACGCGTCCGGTTCATGGCCGTCGCAGCGAACCGACGTCATTTAGCCGTTCAAATCATCCGTGATCTAATGTGTCTTTACATCGCATACAGCGCGAAACCACAATCACACTAACCGCCGAGACGCTTCGTAAGAGTGATCGAGGTGAAGAAACGTTTTACGCTGCCAACTCGACAGAATTTTTCAGGCTGTGAATCGTCCGAACATGGGGCGATTCAGTTACGATGTATTTGATGAAATTAGCGTATTCCTAAGGTAAGCGAATGAAACGGAAAATCCAGTCCATCCAACTCAACCTCATAAAGCTCGATCAGGAAAATGTACGTTTTGGCGGTGACATCGCCCAAAATCAGCGTGAAGCCATTGAGCTCATGATGGCAGACCCAGAGGACGCAAAAAAAATCCTCAAACTGGCTGAACACATAGCATCACATGGACTGGATCCAACCGAGCTGCAACTCACAACCCCTGACGAAGATGGCTCTTTCATTGTTCTAGAAGGGAATCGGCGCCTGACAGCACTCAAATTACTCCAGAACCCGGATCTATGCCCCGATGAAAGATTGGTCAAAAGTTTTAGGATGGCTCAAGGCAAGCTGAGTCCGAATTCGCTGAATGAGGTCGAATGTAGTGTGGTTCCATCAAGGGCAGATGGAGATATGTGGGTAGAGTTAAAGCACACCGGGCAAAATGGCGGTGTTGGCCGAGTAAACTGGGATAGCGACATTCGAGATGAACGCAGGGCGCGTCAATCGGGGACTGAGTCCATTGGTCGCCAGATCCGTAACCTGATTAAAGACAACCCAACCATTTTTACCCAAGACAATATTCGCGACATTTTTGCCATTCCAGTAACAACAATAACTCGTCTATTCTCATCCAAACCAGCCCAAGAAATATTTCAGTTGAAAGTTGAAAATAAAGAGATCATCCCTTTGCTGGGCTTAAAGCACATTGCTCCAGCTCTGGAATTTGCCATTGACCTATTCATGCATCATGGTTACAACGTCAATGACGTCCGAAGCGACGAGGATCGACGACGCTTTGTCGGACGTATCCCTAATGAAATTAATCCAGCCAAGCTAGCAGAGCAAACGGAACATCATTACGACACCAAAAACCAAACTGATCCATCAGGCGATATAAAATCGACAGATGCCCCTCAAGAAAATAAAGACAGGGACTCCGACAGGTCAGGATGGACGGCGGCTGATTCGGAAACAAACACACCAGTGTCAGAGAAGAAGACCAGAGCAAAATCTTCTTCACGTGCCCGGAAATATCTTCTACCTTGGCCTCTAAACATCTCAAATGCACGAATCAACGAAATATATCGCGAGCTACGCTCAAATCTAGAAGTTGACACATGTCCAAATGCTACAGCCGTTCTGTTCCGTGTATTTATCGAGGTCAGTTGTGACGATTTCTCTCAGAAGCAAAATCAATTAGGAACGCCAGTAACCAGGGATGACAATCAAAGGCCCATTACCGTCGATGACAAGCTGTCTGCAAAAATCAAAGCTGTAAGCAAACATTTGGCAGACCAAGGAAAAATTGATAAACAACACTCAAAAGCAATTTCAAAACGATCGACCACACACGACGCTATTGGTTCGGTGGATCACTTCAACCAATTCGTTCACGGTTCAGCTTCTGCACCACTTCCTTCAGAACTCAAGGATATTGCGGATGAATACAAACCCATGCTTGTAGCAATCTGGCAGTGACAATGACTGATCAACTCCGCCCAAAAATGCTCTCATGAATATACCAATGGAAATTGGCAGGTAGTATATGAGCACCAAGGCTTTCTCAACCCCCCTTCGCTATCCAGGAGGGAAAGGTAAATTTGCACATTTCGTAAAGCAGGTTTTTGAAGCGAACGAGCTATTGGACGGGCACTATGTCGAACCATATGCTGGTGGAGCGGGCGTGGCGCTTGAGCTTCTGTTCCATGAATACGCTTCCCGTATACATATCAACGATATTGATCCTGCTATTTCAATCTTCTGGCAAGCAGCGGTAAATCATACTGAAGAGCTATGTCGACTAATTCACGACACGCCAGTCACCATGGAAAACTGGCACCAGCAAAAGCGGGTGTTGTTAGATATTGATCAACATTCAGAAATCGAGATTGCATTGGCGACTTTCTTTCTTAATCGAACAAATCGTTCAGGGATATTGAAAGCAGGTGTAATTGGAGGATTAGCTCAATCAGGAAAATGGAAGCTCGACGTTAGATACAATAAAATTGATCTTGTCCGACGGATCAAACTTATTGGTCGCTACCGCGACAGAATTCGGGTGTACAACCTGGATGCAATAGCATTATTAACAGAGATAGTTCCCTCCCTCCCACAGAAAACCTTGGTCTATCTTGACCCACCCTATTATGAAAAGGGTTCTGGTTTATATCGCAATTTCTATGTGCATGATGACCATGTAAAAATTGCTAACACGCTCGCTAACGTAAACCATCAGTGGATTGTCTCATACGACGACACTCCAGAAATAAGTAAGATTTATCAAAGATATCGTCAGGACAAATATTTTCTGAGCTATACAGCTCAAGAAAAAAAACAAGGGTCTGAGGTGATGATTTATGGCCCGAACATCGCCATTCCAAATCAGGGTTTGCGACAGAACCTAGGCAGCGTGTAGGGATGGGTGACTAAAATCACCATCAGTGCTTGTACCAGGTCAATATTCACTCGAATCCACGTACTTCTCAAAGGACTTAGGGGCTTCCTGTGACGACTTCGGCATCATGGTATTGAGGTTGCTCACCCAGTGGCGGCGCAAACAACGATCAAGCCCGGAGCGGGACACGTCCGAGCACAGAGACTCACAATTGCGTATTTGATGTGTTCATCGAGCTATTCCGATCAGTTCAAGCGCGACGTGAAGTTGGAAAAAAGCACGTCGAAAAGGGTGTAGTTCGCTTTGAACGCACCAGCACTCATTCCGATCTTTTCGGCAAATAAACCTTTGCTTTTGAAGATGGCGATGTCGTTCTGGTTGACTACCAAGACTATCACTGAGAGGCACCTCCCATGAGCATGTACAACCCACCTCACCCCGGTGAAATTTTAAGGGAAGAGGTTTTACCCGGATTGGGTATAACCATAACCCAGGCTGCACAGCAGTTAGGGGTAACTCGTGCCGCCTTGTCACGCGTGCTTAATGGCCATGCGGCCATATCCCCGGAAATGGCTTTGCGGATCGAGTGCTGGCTGGGGGTGGAGCATGGCGGTCGCGCTGAGTTGTGGGCGGGGATGCAACTTGACCACGATATGTGGCGGGTTCGACAAAAAGCCATTCAATCTGAGTTAACTCATGTTTGACCCCCACGCTTTCAGGAGCGTGCGCAGTCACTCAATGATGACTACGCTCATCATTTGTCGCCGCGCCGATATGCACCTTATATGAGCTGATCCAGTCGGTGGCGATTTCATGCTGAGCTTGCGCTAAGGATATTTTCCCATGACACACCAAGGCATGCAGCCTGTTCTCTAATTTGTCTTTTGCATAACTACCCCAACCGCCGATCACATGATGCGGCTCTGGCCAGAGGTTTTGAGGGGAGTTGGGCGAACCGCCCAACTCCAAACTGATGAGGTGATCTTCCTCGTAGTCATATAAACGGGTATCGCTGTAGCCATATTCTCTGATTTGTGCGCGCTTTAGCTTTTAGGTGTACGCCTCTTTGGGACGAATTGACTTGGTGTAGCCACCACGGCGACAAATCGTCACATCAAGGTTTTGTTGGGTTACAGCCGTATTGATGGCGCCAGGCGTTAATTTTGGGTTTGGCGTGGCCTGAGATGCGCGTGCTACGGCCGCATAACGACCATCGGCCTGTATGCCATCGGCGTTGGCTCCACCACCCTGCCCTATTGACTGATTTTGCTCATGCTGGCGCTGATAGTCATTTATCACCCTTTCGCCCTCGTGCGCCGCGATGGCACCCGCTGCATAACCTGCGGCATGTTCAGCGATATGGCCAAAAAAACTGGCATGAGCTGTAGGGGATAAAACCACCATGAGCAATCCGGTCATCACTGCGTTTTTATTCATAGATAATTCTCAGATTAATACTTTTGGATTAATGGGTGGATAATTTCCCCCATCAACCCTTTGATACATTGGTATCATACATTAACGTGATACCGATTTTTGGCGTCGATTATTAATTTCAATATCTACCTGTTTTCTCACTTCTGGGTTTTGCTGCATGATTTTCGTGGCTTTGAGTTGATCGTTCCAATCTTTTCCCATCGCAGGTTTTAATCGGGTTGCATCGGGATTCACCTCCAAAACCCGTTGATGGTAATTATCACCGGCTTTATCTAAATCGAATGCGGATTGGATTTTCAAACCGTTATTAGTTTGTTCAAGCACATGAGCCTGGAGCTTTTCACGCGATGAGCCAGTTATAGAAACCACAGAAAAATTTCGCTCTTTGTTTTTATAAGCCATTTCGGCATAACTCACGGCATCGATGGCGGATTCCACATAAACCACGCGCTCAGGTTTGCCGATGTTGAGCGTCCAGAATCCCTTTTCCCCAGCCACGCCGTGAAACGGTTTTTCACTTAATCCACGCTGTTCAATGGAGCCGTTGTCCAGCGCGAAACAGGCATTCACAAATCCTTGTTGACTGACCCCGGCAAAAACTTTGCGCTGTTCGAAAAGCCGATCGACCCAACCGGCAGAAAGTTTTCGATCTTCAACCAAGTAGTCTTTCACTGCTTGGATATGCTTTGGTTAATCAGAATGCTTAGGCGGTTCGCTGGGGGTGGCTTTGTCTGCGCGATCCTGTTGCTGCGCTCGCTCGATGGCCTGAGGCGTGATTTCTCCCCCTAATACCTGAGCCGCATTTTTGAATGCCTCCCGATCTTGTTTATCCAGTTGGGATGTTTGCAGCAATTGAACCAAATCCAGTGCACCGCCACCGCCGATGCCTATGTCGTGGGCATAGAACCGAGTTTTGGATTGGCGATCAATCGAGAGTCGCCCCACCGGGCTTTTGAACTGGTATTTGGGATCGGAAGAATCGGGTTCGCAGCCAAATTGCTCCAGCACGGCAGTCAGCGGAATGGCGCGAAGACGGTTGATTTCTGATGCGTCGAATTTCATCTCGGTTCTCCTGAAAAGTCATTAGTGACGCTTCAAGAGATACGTGAACAGGCCGGAATTCAGCCTTCTGGCTGATGGTTTCCTTCCCAAAAAGTTTGCGTGCTACGCAAACTTTTAAGCTGCACTTACTGATTCATTGATTTCAAACGACCATCAAAGACGTAGGGGCCGATGATCGTCATCGTGCAGCGTGAGGCATCAGGGTGCTTCGGGTTGATCAATATATTCCGTTCATAGGGACTAGCAGCCGAAGGAACGTCCAGAAGCAACGATGTGCCACTGGTCACCCAGTTATCGCCGATCTCAGCAAGCAGTCCAGGTGCAGGATATGTTGACCAATCATCTGGAAGTTGGCCTTCTTCTATTTTTGAGATTGAAGCGTTTTCCGGTACATCAATGGCAATCAAGACGTGAGCTGGAGCAAATTGCCAATCCACATGAACCAGAACTTCCATAGCTGCCGTGGACACATGAGGCGCAGCATAAACAACTGGGGTTCCTCTGCTGTTCCAGCGGCCACCAATGCGCTTTGCTCCTTCTGCCTCATCGTCCAGACTGTCATGTGACCGATTCGCCTTGGCCAGACGCCATAACCTCATCAGCTATAGACTCCGTACTCGATCTGGTTCAGAACATCTTCGACCATATCGACACCAGGCTCGGTATCAAGGAGTGAAAAGGGAGACACTCCGCCAAGTGCACGATTTTTTGTCTGTAACCAATTCTTGGCTTTAACGGGATCCTCCAGAACACGTTCAGCCATCGCAGTGATTTTGGCCAGCCGATACAGCCTGTCAGATTCGTCGGGCTTTAGCACGTCAGCCCGGCGGCGGCGCGCAATCGTGCCACCGGCAACACCAATTTTCATAAGGACGCTGTTATCCCCAACGCCAAGGTGTTCAGCCAATCTGCTGACGTAACCGTATCCAATGCCCGTTTTCACTACATGCACCCACACCGACGCCTTGGAGAGATGCAACATGCCTGATTCAGAATCAAACATGAACACCTCATTCATGCCCATCTGATCGGCATCTGCCGAGGTGGCAACGCGCCCGCTTATGCGAGAACGAGATAGGTCAGTCTTGGTTGTGTTCATATAAAAATTACCTCCATATGGACATTCAATTTAGACCATATGGGTGATTTTCTCCACAGTATTTGCTTACTGGAAGTGTTATCAACCAAACGCTTCGGGTAATCCCTCGCTTCGATTGGTGCCTGCGGTTGGACAATTTTGCGGACTACGCAAACTTTTGTCGCGCTCTCGGTGGGCATCACCATATCCGGCACATATCAACTCCCCAGCAGCCAAAAAAGCAGAACGACAAAACAGGGCTACTCGGAATGGTAGTGGAACATAAAGGGTGGGGTACAAGTATTAGCCTGAAATCCTCGCAAGCGTTGATTTAATGCTGAATTCCGGTGTGGCCTGATAGCGTTAATTTCGTAGTACAAACGGCTACGGAAAATCACAGGATGTTTGCGTACTACGCAAACAAGGAGGGCTTATGAAATCACGCGGAATTCCAAAAACAGCTTTAATCAGGCTAAGGGTTACGGAAGAAGAAAGCGCGATGCTGAAATCACTGGCAAATAGTGAGAAGAAAAGTACATCGTCACTATTGAGAGAAATGGTTTTAACCGACCTACGTAGCACGCAAAGAGCGTCGGCCATGGAAAACCACATTCTCGAATTTGAGCGCCGTTTGGTGAATACGCTTGGCTACCTCACCAAAGAGATGCGGCGATTGAACTCTACCGAGCAGGTGACGTTATCGGCAATCGATATTTTTCTTCGCACCTACCTAACCCACACCCCGCCGATTCAAGAGGCTAATCGCGAGTTTGCAAGGCAAGAGGCCAAGAGGCGTTATGACGAAATCATCACGGCGATTCATCGGGGGCTATCTGATGATTTTGGTATCACCGAGGTGGCGCGCACCTTTCTGACAAGCGAGGAAAACGGCAATGAACGGCAATGAAAAAGTTTGCGTAGTACGCAAACAATACGTGTCGCACTACGAGCAGTCCCCACGCGAGCAGTGGCTTAAAGCATGGCGAGCTGCAAGGAAGTTTGGTCCATTTATTCAAACAAGTGCGGAGGCCGAAGTATACGGAGCCATGTTTTTACGCGCATGGCAATGCCTGTTGTATCGGCAATATTTCTCTGGAGACGTGTGATGAACAGCCTAGATTTTCTTACTTCCGAACTGCAAAGAATAAAAGCTGCAAGAAGCGAGGCTATTAAAGACGGCATCCCTACTCTGCATCGTATCTACGCGGCCGCCTCTGGCACGAGTGGACAATCAAGAATACTGCGCGCGTTCATCATTGGCATTTTCAATGGAGACGACCATCCCTTTGACCTAAACCAATTGCGCGGGCTTGATGAGGCGCTTTTCGATGATGCGCTAGATGTCATCCGGCTGGATCGTCACGGTGAAAAAGAAGTGCATAGGTATTTACCTGGAACTGCGCAACAAGCAATTTCGGGCTGGTCATTCTGGAACCGCTCGTCGGTTTAGGCCAAAAGTTTGCGTAGTACGCAAACTTTTTGAGCGGTTTTATCTGGTGGGGAAAGGCAATGGCGAATCAGGATTCTTTGCGTAGTACGCAAACTTCAGGCGGAAACACATCATCAGAGCGGGAAAGTCCACTCAAATGGTTTATGAAAGGCATCAAAGACAAGGATTCGCTCCGGCTTCAGCGCAAACAGACGGCAAAGCTATTGCGGGCGGTGCAAACCTTTGGTCGAAACAGCCGATTGGGCGGCGGATTCCAGCAAAAGACATTGAGTAAGGAGGGGCGAAATCACTTTCAGCGGGTGGCTATTCGCCTAACCTACTCGCCCAATCGTGCGCCTGGGCAATGGGCGGCGCATGGCAAGTACATTTCCCGCGATTCCGCCATTGAGGTGGGCGGCGGTGCCTTTGGCATGAACGGGGCTCTGGATGCCGTGAGCACTTTGCGAGATTGGCAAACAGCGGATGACCCACGCATGTTCAAAATGATTATCTCGCCTGAATTCGGGGAGAAAATGGATTTGAAGAAATACACACGCGATGTCATGGCCAAAATGCAACATGATTTAGGCTGTGAATTTGAATGGGTCGCGGTCGATCATTACAACACGGATAATCCGCATGTGCATGTGGCTATTCGGGGAATGGATATGTCAGGCCATGAAATCAGTATCCCGCGAGAATACATTAAATCTGGGTTACGGGAATCATCACAAGATATTGCCACGCAGCATATTGGCTATCGACAAGAAGCCGATATTATAAAATCACTAGATAGGCAAATTAATCAAAATAGATTTACGGGGCTTGATCGAGAATTGATTAAAAAAGCAACTGCATTATCTGCCGTGAAACATTGGTATCACGAAGAGCCTAATTCAATTAATTTCAAAAATACAAAAATCAAAGAATCAGACCGGTTGCGCCTGATTAAGCGATTAACCCATCTTGAGCACATGGGATTGGCAAAAAAACGAAGTGGTATGGAATGGGAAATACGGGGGGATTTTGAGCAGGCATTACGCGTGAGGCAAATGTCTGAAGACCGGCTTAAAACCAAATTCCAGCATGGAAAAACGTTATCTGATCCAGAAATGCCCTTGGTTTATCTGGATAGCCGCGAGCCGTTGGAAAAGCGGTTGTTCGGGCGTGTGGTGGGCGTTGGCGAGGATGAAGCCAAGATGAAGCCTTATGCCTTGATCGAGGCCGTGGATGGCCGTGTTTATTACCTGAATACCAACCAGTATCAGAAGGTTGGGACCACCGTTCATGTGCAAAATCTGAAATCCGGTGTCGGGGTGTATCAAGAAGGGGATGCCGAATCGTTTTTGCGCGATCCAAAACGCCTCATGTCTGTATCAGCCACTTTGGCGCGCGGCAGCTACGCCGTGGCGCCTACAGGTTTGAGTGGATGGGTGGGCGAATGCCAAGCCAACCTTGCCACCACCCAAGCAGCCATGGTGCAACGAGGCGTGATGCGCATAGAGAACGGGATGGCAGTTTGGTTGGGCAATCGTCAACGACAACGGGGTTTTACACGATGAAGCGAATTTCACTGGTGATGGTAACGGCAGCGGCCTTTCTTGGTATCGGCGCAGCAAGCGCGGACGGACAGTATTGGGGTGGCTTCACAAAAAGCCAGACCTATGGCAGTAGCGCAATTAATTCGGTTGTAACGGATATTTACGATGACCATGACAATCCGCAACTTATTGGTCAGAAGATGACCGTTAACATCAATCCGACTGCTGGGGTCGGGCAACCAACTGCCTACTATGTGGGCATTGGGATCAACAACACCATGTCTGGGATGTATACCAGCTCTGGATGGAAGGCATATAAAAGCGGACTCTATGAACCAGCCGCAATTGACGCAGGTGGGCATGAAACATTCACGGTCTTCGGCGGTGACATGACAATTTGCCAATCGGTGGCTCGCCAGGTCATGTTGAATGAGGATGGTATTGGCAATGTGGGCTCAGTTCAATTTTATGCCGGTTACGGCTATATCACGCCAGAAAATCAAGCCACGATGGAGAAGTTATACAGCCAACACGCAACCACGGTTCCCTCCGACACTATGCAGCTCATGTATGCACAAACTCAGATGATGCAGTCCAAGGCGTATCAAAAGATTTACTCCGTTGATTGCTCAATCGGAAACTAAAGGAGGTTTTATGTCTGATACAAACCAAGAGCAATTGCTCGAAGAAGTGCTAGATATCATGGGTCGGGGTGAAGCGCCCTGGCAGCAATCAATCAGCGATGAGGACCGACTTGCTGCGGAAATTGAGCCCGCAAATGCCACGATTATTCTTGAGCAGTTCGAAAGGGCACTGAATGGTCATCCAGAATTCATGGAGGTCGCCGGTAATCGTCTTCATGGAGATTTGTTTTCATCTGCTATGAATGCCAAGCCGACCGTGGGACTAAACACACTTTTAGCAGATGGCACTTTTGATCAAATGCTGGATGTGGCTGAACAAGAAGGCACCCTGAATGAGCTTGGCAAAGCGGTTGCGCTGATGGAACAAGTCACCACAACACGATTAATTCAAATGGGTTTTGAGCCGGATGCGTTCAGACAAGTCGATCAAACCATGGGTGAAATGGTTGAAAAGCTCAGCGCCAGAGAACGCAAGACCTTGGCACCTGAACTTGAGGAAATCGAGGTAACAAGAAAAAGCCAAGCCTTAGAGCCTGACAAAAAAACGGAATTCGATCAGCTCGTTACTGGCCAGAATCTTGTCATCGAAAAAGCAGTGGACGATGGTATGTCGTATGTCGGCACGGTCGCTGGTGAAGATGGTGGCACGGTAATCGTCAAGGTCGGCGAGCATCGAGCAGTCGCTATGAGCAAGGCGCGAATGGAAGGCGATGTTGAGGTCGGTGAAAACAGCCGGTTTGGTTATGAAAATCAATACGGCCACGATGAGCGCGGGCGGGCGATTCGGGATAAGAATATTGAGTTGGGCGGCCAGCGTTATGCTGTGATTGATATGGATGACCTGGTGCAACAAAACCGCCGATCCATCATGGGAAAAGTTTTGGCTGTCGAACCCGATGCCGTGTACACCAAATTCGGCAAGGATGCCGAAGGCCGGGATCAGGTGGTGGCACACCATCCGGCTAAGCTTGATGTCATTCCAGCTCTGGGTTCATTTTCCACAATCAATTACGATACAAACGGACTTGGCAAATTAGTAGCCAGGGAGCAAAGTAAAGGTATCGATCAGCAGATCGAGCGGTGATGACATGAGCTCATCTCTCGACGTGGCGCTGAATACAATTAATGAATTCTTCGATGCCTTTCCAGCGCTCGATGGGCAAATTACTTGCCGCTTATGTAATACATTGGAGGAAATTTATGGAAACCAACTTGAAAACGAAGTCTTCGGAAAAATCAAAGCCTCGTATCATCCTGCACGAGGGGAAATCATCATTCCCCTTGCCAATATTCGTGACAACGACGACCTTGAAAGATCACTTCGACATGAAGCCATCGGACACTTTGGAATCAACACTTTTACCGCAGACGAAAAAGGACGAATCCTAAACATAATCATTGATGCCCGCGATCAGCCGGGCATCAATAAAATCTGGGATTTAGTTGAAGAAAACTACCCAGACCTACCTCTTTTGATGAAGGCAGAGGAAGTATTTGCCTACTCATGCGAAGCCATCAATCCCGCTAAAGAGCTCGATCAAAATCAGGGGAATCGCGTTTTGCGCGAAACCTGCACCGAAAAAACACGCCCCATGCAACTGCAAGACCTGATCGCCATTACTGAGTTGGTGGCTGATGGTTTGCGTGATCGTTCCAGAACCCAGCAAATTTTCCCCGCAACAGACCACGATCAATTTCGAATTGAAACCAAAAGTCCGTTTATTGAACTGGGTGGCCAGCGCTACGCTGTCATTCACGCAGATGACTTGGTGCAGCAAAACCGCCGTTCCATCATGGGGAAAGTTTTAGCCGTTGAGCCGGATGCCGTGTACACCAAGTTCGGCAAGGATGCCGAAGGCCGGGATCAGGTGGTTGCTCACCATCCGGCCAAGCTCGATGTGATTCCGACATTGGGATCATTTGCATCCATCACTTATGGCACCGATGGGCTGGGCAAGATCGTAACCAAAACACGCGGTCATGGTCTCGATCAGCAGATCGAGCGTTAATCTCATTTACCAAAAGGAAATCACATGAACTCAAGCAAAAGCAAAGTAACCGGCGATGTGAACATGGCCGACCTTCGAGAAAAAATCATTTTGGCTGAACGGTCAGGCGGAGCAATCGAGTTTACCGCCGATGAGGCCAAACTCATGGGCGCATTCATCGAAGATGCAGTCAGTGAGGCGGATGCTGAGGAAAGCAACAAGGCCCCCGAATAAATGGGCTTAGTGTTGAGCAAATTCACTTGGTCAGCGCAAACAACTCACATTTCCCGCATCAGACGATGTGCAATTTCGTATTCAGGAGACTGCTCCCATGGAACCCAAAAAGCCTTTCCACGAAATCGTGGCTGAAAAACTGATAGAGCAATTAAAGCAGGGAACCGCGCCGTGGCAAAAGCCATGGCAACCGGGCGAGGCCGGTGGCATCGTGCCAATGAACCCCACCACTGAGAATCGCTACAAGGGCATTAATGCCATGTGGTTAATGGCACAAGGCTACTCCGATCAACGCTGGATGACCTACAAGCAGGCCCAAGACATCGGCGCCCAAGTGCGTAAAGGTGAGAAAGGCACGGGCATTCAGTATTGGAAATTTACTGAAGAGCAAATTTTACGCGATGACCACGGCAAACCCGTGATCAATGCCGAGGGCGATAAGGTAAAACAAACCGTCAGGCTGGAACGACCACGGGCATTTTTCGCCACCGTATTTAATGCCGAACAGATCGATGGTTTGCCGCCTTTGCAGCCAAAGGTTCAAATAGAGCAAACATGGAAAGCACAGGAACGCGCCGAAAATATTTTGGTTGCATCAGGTGCGGTGATTCGTCATGGCGAAGCCGATCGGGCTTTTTATCGACCGGCAACCGACAGCATCCATCTTCCCAATAAGGGGCAATTCCCCAGCGCTGATAACTATTACGCCACAGCGTTGCATGAACTGGGGCACTGGACGGGGCACAGCAGCCGTCTTGATCGAGATTTGACTGGTGGTTTTGGCAGTGAGTCCTATGCCAAGGAAGAACTGCGGGCTGAAATTGCCAGCATGATTTTGGGCGATGAACTGGGAATCGGGCACGATCCCGGTCAGCATGTGGCCTATGTCGGCTCATGGATCAAATCTTTGCAAGAAGATCCTTTGGAAATATTCCGAGCGGCTGCCGATGCTGAAAAAATTCAAGGCTATGTTCTGGGCCTGGAACTGGCGCGTGAACAATCCTTGCAGCAAGAACCAACCCTTGAACCGAAAATCCAGCAAATCGAAATCGATGGCCAAAGTTACGCCGTCATTCATGCAGATGACTTGGTGCAGCAAAACCGTCGCTCCGTCATGGGCAAGGTTCTGGCAATTGAGCCGGATGCCGTGTTTACTAAATTTGGTAAGGATGCCGGTGGTCGCGAACAGGTTGCCGTACATAACCCAGCCAAGCTGGACGCCATTCCGGCGCTGGGTTCATTTGCGTCCATCAATTACGGTGCCGATGGTTTTGGTAAGCTGTCAGGCAATCAGCACAACAAAGCTTTAGAACAACATATGGGGCGGTGAAGCCCCATCCCTCTCAATTCCTTGCCCCCTTGATACCGTGATTGAGTCCCCAAAAACTGGATTCAATCATGGCCAAGAACCCCTCTTCCCCGACTGAGCTTTACAACCTCTCCAATAAATCGCCCGAGCCAGGCGGCTTGCAATTAATGGGCGTGGCCGCTGGCTTGCTCATGTTGTTTACAGTGATGGTTGTCACGACACAATACTTAGCATCTGCTTTGGATTATCAGGCAGCTTTGGGTTCGCCACTGATCGGCAAGCTGTACGCACCTTGGATGTTTGCCATCTGGCTGTGGCAATACGGCAATGTGCCAACCCTTAAATCGATTGTATTTATCGCTTATGTGTTGCTGATTGGTGGGGCTGCGGTTGCCGTGATTGGTGCGGCGCTCATCAGCTATTGGTATCGGCGCAAGTTTGGCAATGTCGGCATGGATTCCCTGCATGGGTCGGCGCACTGGGCAAGCGAGGATGAAATCAAGGAAATGGGGGTGTTCGATTCCGCTGGGGTATTTATCGGCGCATGGAAAAATCCATGTGGAGATGTTCAGTATCTGCGTCACGATGGGCCTGAGCATGTCATGGCCTTTGCGCCGACTCGCTCTGGTAAGGGCGTGGGCTTGGTGTTACCCACCTTGCTGGCATGGCGGCATTCGGCCTTGGTGTACGACATCAAGGGCGAGAACTATGCGCTAACAGCAGGCTGGCGCGAGAAGGAAGCTAACAACCGCATTATCCGGTTTTCACCAACCGACATCACCGGCTCGGCCAGTTACAACCCTTTGAATGAAGTGCGCTTGGGTACCCAGCGGGAAATCGCTGATATTCAGAACCTCGTGACGATGATTGTTGACCCAGATGGCAAGGGCATGACCGACCACTGGGCAAAAACAGGCCATGCGTTGCTGGTCGGTACTGTGCTGCATGTGATGTATTCGGAGGAGGATAAAACCTTGCGCGGGGTGGCCACATTTCTCTCTGACCCTTCGAGAACCTTGGAAGAATCTCTTGCCGAAATGATTAATACGAATCACTTGGGCGATCGGCCGCACCCCGTCGTGGCCGCCTCAGCGCGCGACATGATGAACAAGGCTGATAATGAACGCTCCGGCGTGCTTTCGACCGCCATGTCGTTTCTTACGTTGTACCGCGACCCCATCGTGGCCTCAAACACCGACAAATCCGATTTTGCCGTGGCCGACTTGATGAATGCCGAGCAGCCGGTATCGCTGTATCTCGTGGTGCCACCTTCAGATAAAGACCGCTTAAAACCCCTGATTCGTTTGATGATTAACCAGATTATCCGCAACCTGACCGAATCGATGGAGTTCAAAGATGGCCGTTCGGTGGCGGGTTATAAGCATCGATTGTTGCTGATGATTGATGAGTTTCCCTCCTTGGGTCGGCTGGATATTTTTCAGGAAGCCTTGGCATTTATCGCCGGTTACGGCATGAAGGCGTATCTCATTACCCAAGATTTAAGCCAGCTTTACGCGGCGTATGGCAAAGATGAGTCGATCATGTCGAACTGCCATATACGAATCGCCTACGCGCCAAACAAGATCGAAACAGCCGAATTGCTCAGCAAAATGAGCGGCACCACCACGATCATCAAGCGGCAAGAGAGTTTTTCAGGTGGGCGCACCAAGCTAATGCTCGATCAAATCAGCACCAGCATTCAGGAAGTTCAGCGGCCATTGCTCACGCCCGATGAAGCCTTGCGACTGCCGGGGCCGCAAAAGGATGGCCAAGGCAACATCATGGAAGCGGGCGATATGCTGATTTTTGTCGCAGGCAAAGCGCCGATTTACGGCAAACAAATTTTGTACTTCAAAGACCCGCTCTTTCTGGCACGCGCCAAGTTCCCCGCACCGAACGCGCGCCCAGTGGCAGCCGCTTTAAGCGCGCCAGCCCACGCAGCCGTGGCGGAAATCGATGAACAAACTCCGCAACAACCAGCGCCACTCAAGGCCGCGCCAAACTCAGTCGCACCGCCTTTAGGGAAAGGACAAACCGGCGTTGCGTTTGCGCCGTTATCGCCCACGTCCAGCTCGGAAAACCGTGAAACCAGTGCCGTGCAGACGACACCAATGACCGCCTCGACATCGGCCACGCTGAACAGCGCAACATTTGCGCCTGCTCATTCCCCAGCCGAAGAATCCAAACCGCATGAAAACATCACAGCCGAACCAGAATCAGAATCGCATGGGGAAGAAATGACGGCGGATGGTTTTGCCGTAATTCCAGAAGAAACGCAGGATTTGCTTCCAGCCGATTTAGATACGGGTGAGCCGGATGCCGAACGGTATGGCACCGAGGATTTGGTGATTTGTCATGCCGATGAGCCCGTCCGCGTAGCGCGCCAGCCGGATGACTTATTAAACGAGTTCAAAGCCATCACAGAAAATGCCGAGATGGATAGCGCCGAGCAGGCATGGTTCGCTGTGGCAGACGATACACCCGATGTCAGCGAATTACGCGAAACCGAGATTAGCGATGAAGGAACCGATGCCATCTTCGATATTTTCAGCCCGCGATAACAGGAGAACATCATGAGCAGTTATATCAATCGTGCACAATTGCAAGGGGTTGTCGGCAATGATCCCGAATTACGTTATGTTGGCGAGAGCGGCAAAGCCGTGTGCAATGTGCGCCTTGCCACCACCAATCGCTATAAAACCGCCCATGGCGAATTTGCCGAGGAAACCGAGTGGCACACAGTCGTCGGCTGGGAAACCGTGGCCGAGCGCATGGCGCAGCTCAATAAAGGTGACTGGGCAGCCATTGAAGGCCGCATCCGCACCCGAACAGCAAAAGACGCCAAGGGCACAGAAAGAACCCACCGAGAAATCATCTGCGAGAGGGTAACGCGAGTCGATGTTTTGAAAGCAGAAACACGGGCAGATAGTGCACCGAACCAAGCGGCTGAAAAACCATCCCGTGCCAATGAACCGGCTCGACCTGATGAATCGTGGGGTGGGTTTGTTTCTTAACTTATTGAGGTTGCGCAAGTCCCAAAACGGGACAACTGTCCTCTGCTATGCGTATCCCTTCGGCGCCCCCATGTCGAGCGGATGCCGCTTGCCATGAAACAGAATGAACCGCCTAATCCATTGAAGATATTGATTTTCCGTGCGGATGCTGTAATTCTTGGTTCGGATCAAATCACGAACCTGATCGAGTAGTTTTGGCCAAGGTGTGTTTATATTCATCCATGGAGCCCTCTATTTCTTAATCAGGCAATTAAATCAAAGGAATATGTAAATGCCAACCGTGTTATACACCCACCCTCTACTGAAATATACACCTACCAAGGTGTATATTGCTTGTTAGAACCCTATGAATGCTTGGATTCTTCTTCTCCTAACCACCCTGAGCGGATATGTCACATATGACTCATTTCGATGGGGTAGCTCAATGAAAAAGGCACCATTTAGTGTCATTTCAAGCATGTGGAAAGGGGGGCTTAGCCACCTACCATTGAGTGAGCAAAACAAAATCAAAGACCGCTACACTTCTTCAATCTTTGGCGTGTTCCAATTTCAGTTATTTTTCCTGATCGTTACTATAGGTATGGCTGTTGAAACTGTTCGAGCTTTTCTGGCATGAGTTGCGGTTCTAACATCACGCTCAACCCGACCGCCCACCCGCTGCGCGGGCGGGTTCCCTCCGCGCTACGCGCTCCGGCGGCGGGTTAGCTTTAACGTTAGGCACTCCGTGATTCAGGGTGCTTTCTGTCAGTGGTTTGGCAGCCAATTCGGGCTACAAACTCACCATTCAAATTCCGGCTCGCGCCTCGTCGGGGTTTGGTGCATAGTTGCCAACAAAGGCGTGGCTCACAGGGAGGTTCCGTACAGCATGAGTTTGCAGTCTTTCCTTTGCTCCGCGCCTAACATCACGCTCAACCCGACCGCCCACCCGCTGCGCGGGCGGGTTCCCTCCGCGCGTCGCGCTCCGGCGGCGGGTTAGCTTGAACGTTAGCCACTCAGGAGAAATTTGTAATGAAGACAGCAGTACTTGCAATTGACGTTCAGAACGGGATATTCAACGCCGCCAGACCTCCTTATGAATCTGAAAATATATTAGATAATATTCGCCAGCTAATATCTCATGCTCGCAAGAATGGAAATTCCGTAATATTTGTTCAGCACGAAGCTCAAGGAGTTGTCGAATACGGATCGGATGCATGGAAAATATATGATGGGATTGCTGTTGAGGAAGCAGATATGCGCATCAGGAAAAGTACGCCAGATTCGTTTGTGAGCACTGATCTTGACAAGACCCTAAGAGACGCTGAAGTAGACCATTTGATTATCTGCGGGTACTCATCAGACTTTTGCATTGATCGTACAGTTTTCAGGGCCGCATGTTCTGGATATCGAGTGACTTTAGTTGAAGATGCTCATACCACCCACGATAAGCCGCACCTCAGCGCTGAAAAGATCCGCGAGCATCACAATTTCATTCTCTCTAAGCATCCAGCAGTGACACTAATGAAATGTAGCGAGCTTGTGAGTGGCTAACAATTCGTTGCAGGCCGACCGCCCTGACGGGCGGCGGCCTGAACTCAAACGTTAGGCCCATGAATCAGCAAGCCGTGCGTATTTATCTGGTTGCTGCGATGGGATCCAACCGCGTTATCGGGAACGGCTCCAACATCCCATGGAGGATACCTGGCGAGCAAAAGATTTTTCGTACGCTCACTGAGGGCAAGGTGGTCGTAATGGGGCGAAAGACCTTTGAATCAATCGGCAAGCCTTTGCCAAACCGCCACACCGTAGTAATTTCGCGCCAAACGCACTACCTAGCGCCAGGCTGCACTGTCGCTACAACTCTCGCACAGGCGATTGCCATCGCTGCTGAAGCTGGCAAGGATCTATATGTCGCCGGCGGAGCTGAAATATACGCCCTCGCCATGCCGCATGCCCATGGCATCTTTCTTTCTGAGGTGCACCAAACCTTCGACGGTGACGCCTTCTTTCCAAAGCTGGATGAAAAAGACTTCGAGCTTGTCTCGTCAGAAACAATTCAAGCTGCTATCCCATATACTTACTCTGTCTATGAGCGTCGAAACGGCTAACAAGTCCGTCAACGGGACGCCAAATTGCTGCGCATTTTGGTTCCCTCCACTGCGCTCCGGCGCCCGTTACGTCCAACGTTATGCATCGAAGGAGAAAATATGATTATTGATCATATTGGGATGGCTATATCAGATTATGATAAGAGTAAGAAATTTTATTCTAAGGCATTGGCGCCATTAGGTATTGGCCTCGTAGCAGAAGTACAAGGCTGGGCGGGTTTTGGTAAGGATGGGAAGCCTGAATTTTGGTTTGGTGTCCACGAAAAAATACAAAACCCGATGCATATTGCGTTCTCTGCGGTCAGCAGAGAAGAAGTCAATAAATTCTATGAGGCAGCAATTTTGGCAGGCGCAAAAGACAACGGAAAACCAGGCGTGAGAGAAATCTACCACCCAAATTATTATGGTGCTTTTGTCATTGATCCAGATGGCCACAATATCGAGGCTGTTTGTCACGCAGAGGAAAATAAATGAATGCTTATCTAATCTTGGACATATCGATCAATGACTTTGAAAGCTTTAAAGGATATATAGAAAAAATACCAGCATTCATTCAAAAACATGATGGCAGATATGTCATACAAGGTGTCGAGCCTGAAGTGATGGAGGGCGATTGGAAACCCGAAAGAGTTGTTGTTATCGAATTTCCTACAAAGGAAGGAGCAAAGGGCTTTCTTAATGATCCAGATGCACAAGCGCTATTTGACATCCGTTATAAATCAACAACTAGCAAACTTATACTTGCAGAAGGTTGTTTGTAAATAAATGCATAACAAGGCAAATCACGGACAGTCAAAAGCATCGCTTCGCTCTGTTTTGCCTGCCCGTGATTTGCGGCGTTATATGCCATCAGAGAGTTTGTGCATTGAAAAATTATATTTATTTAGATTGGAATGTACTTCAATACATGAAGCACAAAACCATTACAAAAGATTTTGATGCCGCACTATTTAAAGAATTTATTAGTGAATTATCATCAACGTACATCTTCCCCGCATCTGAAGGACATCTACGGGACCTTGCATCTTCCTCTAAAGAAAATAACCAATATATAGAAGAAGATATTTCTTTTTTAAAAGAAATAACAAAAGGTTTTATGCTGGGAGTCAACCCGGATGAATCATTGACTCCAGTTGAGGCTGATATTTATAGTGAATTTAAAAAAATTCAATTAAATACTCCCTCCCGTCCAGAGATTAAGGTGGCGGGAGGAAGCTATAGAATTGACATGGAAAAACTCTCAAAGGACAGTCTATTTAGACCATTCCTTGAAAAAAGCAGCGGAATCCTAAATTCTAGCGTTATGGATAGTTTCATAAACATGATGCAGGAGTCGATAAGCACTCCAGAAACATACAAGAAATTTCGAACAGAAGTATCAAATTTAAAATCATCATTTTCCAACAATGAAACCATCCTTAACAAGGAAAGTCCGTATTTCAAAAAACTAGAGGAAATTATAGATTATTTTGAAATAAGTAATGCTGACACCCTTCTGGAAAGATTTCCAAAAATACAAGAATCTTTTCTAGCAATAGACGGAAGAAAACTGGGGGATTTAACCAAAGGACAAAAGATAGAAAATGCTTATTTACTACTAGATTTTCACCCCTTATTTAGAGATAAAATAAATAAAAAAAAAGCCCGAAAACATGTTCAGAGACTTGAAGCACTTCTTCTTTGCATCAGACGCGAGGTATTATGTCACTGAAGATGACAGCTCATATAAGAAATCAAAATTTGTTGCTAAAGCTCTGGGGCTAAGGGTCAGGATTATGAAAATGAATGAGCTGAGATTTAAGGTAGCTTGCATATAACACGTCGTTCAATACGGACGCGCTAACGCGCGCAGATTAACTCCAACGTTACATGGGAAATCCAAATGAATCAACATGCTTTTACCGTTTTCGTACACCTAAAGGCCGAAATTAGTTGGCTGGCTCTTTCTCGTCCAGAGCGAAATGAGCTAACTCAGGCAAAAATTTTTCCAATTCTGCAAGAACATCCAAATGTTCATCACACGCATTTTGATGCCGAGGCATTTTGTGGATTTGTATCCGATATTGAAATGTTTTCATGTGATGATCCGCGCCAATTCTATTTCTTTTTTGAAAAATTCCGAGATTCAGAGCTAATTTCAAAGGGGTATTTTACAATTGTGAATATCTTCCCCGCATACGCAGATGGTTATGTTGAGTATGAAAATCGACTTAAGGCCTAACCTCGCACTCAACCCGACCGCCCACCCGCTGCGCGGGCGGGTTCCCTCCGCGCGTCGCGCTCCGGCGGCGGGTTGGCTTTAACGTTGGGCACAAGAGGTCAGGTTGTAATCTTGGACAATACCCGTTTTCACGTAATTACTGGTGCTTCTGGGGGCGGCAAGTCAACACTTGTGGCTGCACTGAAGGATCTTGGCTACTCCACTGTCCCAGAAGCGGCCCTCGCTATCATGCGAGAACAGCTGGAATGCAACGGAAAAATCCTCCCTTCAGTTGATCGCACAGCCTTTATGGAAGCGGTACTTGCCCGCAGCATTCGGGATTACGAAACAGCTCAATCACTGAACGGGCCCGTGTTCTTTGATCGAGGCATCCCCGAATGGGTGCGTTACCTTGGTGCTAGCGCAGAGCCAAGCGCTGTAGCGGCAACTTCGCTCCGATATGCCAGCACGATTTTCGTGGCAGAGCCTTGGCCGGATATTTATGTGTGTGATCATTATCGTCAACATGGCTTTGAGCGAGCAGCCCGATCATACGAGACAACCATTTCGGCGTACATTGGGGCCGGTTATAAGACGTGTGTTCTCCCCAAGGCTTCGGTGCAAGAGCGAGTAGAATTCATCCGTGCAAAACTAGAAACTATTGCCCAACAAGGCGCTCCAGCCGACGTCAAAACTGCTTCGCAGTTCCGCCGCGGCTGAGCTTTAGCGTTATGCCTCAATCTTCAGGTAGGAGTTTTTTATGAGTTCAAAGTATTCTGGTCAGTGTCTTTGTGGGGAAATCAGCTACTCTGTTGACGTCGAGCCAGTATTTACTGGTAATTGTCACTGCAAAGATTGCCAAAGATCATCAGGCAGTGCGTTCATTCCGGCGATGATTTTCCCTGAGAAAAATGTTGCTGTTTCAGGTGAAGTAAAATATTTCGAATCTCAGGCTGACAGCGGAAATATGCACAAAAGAGGTTTCTGCCCGAATTGTGGTTCTCAATTGTTTGCTTGGTTCAGCAATATGCCAGGAATGCTGGGTATAAAGGCTGGAACTTTGAATGACGCATCAAGCTATGTTCCAAAGTTGGATTTCTATGTGAGCAGTGTTGCACCTTGGGACTTTATGAACCCAGCACTACCTAAAAAGCAAGGGGCAGCACAAAGCTGATGGCAGTGCTTAACAATTCATTCCAGTGGATTGTCAAAAAGCTGCGCTTTTTTCCGCTCGCTGAATTCAGACGTTAGACCCCAATCATCAGTGTCACGGAGAAACCAGATGAGTAGCTATACCGGCTTATACACACAGCAGTTGAGTAACGGAACGATTTATAGTGTTCAGGTTGTCGATCCAGGCGGCAATTCATTACCGCTCGAACCTGCCGTGTACGTCGCTCGCCAGATAAAACCGCTAATTGATGAGCTGCCTGACGTCGCAAACTATAAGCCAGCGCCGCCAAAGCCAAAGATTTCGCCTGTGATACTTGCGCTTGCTGATTGGGTTGAAGGCAAAGAGGTCCCCGGTGAAGTTCTCAACAAGATGCAGCAATTCGGGTTTATATTTCCGGATCAAGATGGTCAATTAAAATTAACGCCAAGCGGTGCGCAAACTCTCCGTGAAATCGGCCGAGTCTAACAGCTCGTCCAAGCGGGCGCGTGAAAAGCCGCGCGCCGCTTAACTACGGCATTATAAGCTCAAGGAAAATCTGTGAGTAAGTCAAAGAAAATCATCGACAATCCGACAAGTGCCGAGTTGATAAAGCAATTTGAAGCGTTTGAAAGCTTGGAGGCTCTATACAAGGCTTTTCCGATCGCTCG
Source organism: Halothiobacillus neapolitanus c2 (assembly GCF_000024765.1). Taxonomy (GTDB): domain Bacteria; phylum Pseudomonadota; class Gammaproteobacteria; order Halothiobacillales; family Halothiobacillaceae; genus Halothiobacillus; species Halothiobacillus neapolitanus. Next base: position 1,789,024 of record NC_013422.1, read on the forward strand.
CAGCCTGTTCCCTGGCATGGAACAGGCCTTCACTGAATTCAAGAAGATTAAGGAACAAGCAGAAATACTGAAGGTGCCTGATCGGTTCAATGAACGTTTTGCGAACCTGGGATTCATCGCATATGAATCAATGAATATAGAAGTAATGCAGGAAGCAATAAAAATTTACGACACCGATGGAAAGGATGCAGCGGAACAATACCTGGCCGACTCTTATGATGCAGATTGTTTAGAATGGGGCATACGCTGGTTTAATAGTAGCCCAGAGTTTCGTCGTCGAATCCGCCTCGCTGAACTTGCAAGGGTGGATTACCTGGCAGGTCGTCATCATGCTTGCATTCCTCTACTTCTGAGTATGCTAGATGGGCTCGTAAATGATGTTTCAAATCATGTTGGTTTTTTTGCTGAATCAACAGACGTAACTGCTTGGGATTGTATTGCAGCACATGAATCTGGGCTGCAATCATTGGTTTTGCTCATGACGAAGGGACGAAACAAGACAAATGATGAAAGTATTTCCATTCCCTTCAGGCATGGAATACTACACGGAAGGGAGCTTGCCTTTGATAACAAGCTCGTAGCAGCAAAAGTCTGGGCAGCTCTATTTGCGGCTAGAGATTGGGCTGTCGCATTAGCGGATAGCAAAAAAATACCTAAGCCAAAAGAAGAAAAGTCATGGTCAGAAATATTCGCTCAATTAGCCGAAAATAATCGTCAGAAAAAGCTATTGGAGGAATGGAAGCCACGCAACAATCATGAAATTCCATATTTACCTCATACAGGTGAAGCAAGTCACCTGCCATCAGGAACACCTGAGAGAGCTGTGGCAGAGTTTATAGAAAACTGGATAGCCAAAAGATATGGTTTGATAGCGAAATCACTTTTATATTTCACCGACGATTCAATAGGAAAGAAATCGGGAAGAGCTAGGGAGGATTTCGGAAGCTGGGTGCCCATATCCTTCAAAGTGCTTTCTATTGAAGATCAGGCGGCGGCTGTATCGCATGTTGAAGTAGAGTTAACGTTTGAGAGGGAAAATGAGCCAATTTTCAAACATGCTTCTGTTCGAGCTATTTATCAAGATACTGAAAACAATGCATTGATCAGAACTGAGTCTGATGGTGTTTGGAATATCGTTCAGAACTCCTTCACGGATATATTGTATGCAAGTCGCTTATAACAAGGCGCTTACCCGACCAAAAACCGCTACACGGTTTTCGTCGGGTGAGCTTTGTCGTTAGCCATAATGGGAAATTTAGATCGTGCACCAATATTTAGAGTCAACGGAGTACATAGACTGGAAGACACCAGCAGTGTTGGCCAAGGCAAAATCACTGGCTGATGGTGCTGATTGTGTCGAGGTGATTGCCGAGAAGTGCTTTCTATTTGTCCGAGACAGAATCGAGCATAGCTGGGACTACGAGCGTGATCCTGTTACATGTAAAGCCTCTGATGTTCTGGAGCACGGAACAGGTTACTGCTATGCGAAGAGTCATCTACTTGCGGCATTACTGCGTGCGAACGGTATTCCAGCCGGGCTGTGCTATCAGCGGTTGACCATTAGCAATGACAAGCCGCCATTTTGCCTGCATGGGTTAAATGCCGTGTATTTAGAAGATCATGGTTGGTATCGGATTGATGCCAGAGGAAACAAAGAAGGGGTCTCGGCTGATTTCTGTCCTCCGGTTGAACGGTTGGCATTCCCAATAATCTCAGATGGAGAGGCTGATTTGCCAGAGATATGGGCAAGCCCTATTGGGCCTGTTCTTGAGGTGCTTCTAAAAAGAAGTGCCTATAAGGAGGTGGCAGATAATCTTCCGGATATTCAGCTGGCTTTGGCTAACAAGGCAATGCACGCGACGAGCGCGTGATTGCAGCGTTGGACCCCATGATATGAGCTCGAACTTCACGATCCAAAGGGCGATTACCGACGACGCGCAAGAGGTCGCTGTAATGGTTGGCGAGTTGCTGGCTGAAATCATGAATGCCATTGGTGTTCAGGCGTTTAACTTCGACCTTGTCGAAACGACATCTAGACTCCAGGACTTCCTCAACCGTGAGAAGTATTTTGTATTTGTCGCTCGTGGCGTGAGTGGGAATCCGGCAGGGTTTATTGCCCTTTATGAAAGCTATGCTCTCTACGCTGAAGGCACTTTCGGCACCATACCGGAGCTTTACGTTCGCCCAGATTACCGCACAAATGGGCTGGGTCTCCGTCTAGTGTCCCAAGCAAAGTCTTTCGGCGCGGCACGTGGCTGGAAACGGTTGGAGGTAACAACGCCGCCGCTGCCGCAGTTCGATAGAACCTTGGCGTTTTATGAGCGTGAGGGTTTCGCCATAAGTGGTGGCCGCAAACTGAAGGTCTCCCTGTGATGAATGGCCCAACCCGTCATTCCACCGGACCTGCGCAAAAAGCCGCGCAGTCCGCTGAATTCAAACGTTAGGCGCCACATGGGAAACCCCTATGAATCAACATGCTTTTACCGTTTTCGTACACCTAAAGGCCGAAATTAGTTGGCTGGCTCTTTCTCGTCCAGAGCGAAATGAGCTAACTCAGGCAAAAATTTTTCCAATTCTGCAAGAACATCCAAATGTTCATCACACGCATTTTGATGCCGAGGCATTTTGTGGATTTGTATCCGATATTGAAATGTTTTCATGTGATGATCCGCGCCAATTCTATTTCTTTTTTGAAGAATTCCGAGATTCAGAGCTAATTTCAAAGGGGTATTTTACAATTGTGAATATCTTCCCCGCATACGCAGATGGTTATGTTGAGTATGAAAATCGACTTAAGGCCTAACCTCGCGCTCAACCCGACCGCCCACCCGCTGCGCGGGCGGATTGTGACAGTGAAGCAACACTAAATCGAATTCCCCAAGCCCCTGACACACTGGTATCGCATCCAGTGAACAGAGGGCTCTATCTTGAACAAGCAATCCAAACCCGCCGATGCTCCATCGGCGCATGAACAGCTCAATCCGTATATTTCCGCGCGTCGGGAATGGAATGAGCGCTATGGCGATTATGTGTCGCAGGCCAAAAACTGGCGCATTGTGGCAGTGTTATCCGGGATCACGGCAGTTATGGCAGTGGCTGGTGTCATCTATATCGGCGCGCAAAGCAAATTCATTCCCTATGTGGTGGCGGTCGATCAGCATGGCAGCGCTGTGGCAGCCGGTATTGCCGACCGGGCTTCAGCCACTGATCCGCGCGTGATTCGTTCGCTCATCGGGCGATTCATTACCGATTTACGCGGGGTGATTTCCGATCAACAGGCCGAGAAGGCGGCCATTGATCGGGTGTATTCCATGCTTCCTTCGGGTGCGGCATCCACCACCGTTATTTCGGGTTGGTTCAAAGACCAATCGCCTTTTTCCCGCTCGGCGACGGAAACCATTTCAGTTGATGTTGAGAGCATTCTGCCGATTTCATCCAAATCGTGGCAGGTCGATTTCCGCGAAACCGCCCGCTCGCCCAATGGCATGTTGCTCTCTAAAAAGCGCTACCGCGCCACGCTGACCACCCAACTTTCCCCCATCACCAACGAGCAATTGATTCGCCTGAATCCCATTGGGCTGTTTGTGACTGATATTTCCATCACCCAAATTCTTTGATTGAGGAACGCACAATGAATAAACCCATTTTGATTCGCGGCCGCATGTTATCGCCACTCGCAAGGGCTGTGGCTATCGGCATTGCCTTGTCCGTCACTTCGGTGGCGTTCGCCGAACCAGTCGTGCCCGCGATTGAGCACGGCGGCGCTGAGACACGACCATCTCAGGCGAATACGGTGGCGATGCCGAGACACTTAAACCTCACCCCGATTCCAATCCCTCACCCCGCCGTGATGGCCAGCACGATGAGTGAGCGGTTTTTGCAAAACCCCAAGGCCATTCCAGCTCAAGGTAATAACGGGCAAGTCACTTTTGTGTACGGTCAAAGCGTGCCCACCATCACCTGTGCTCCGCTGCGGATTTGCGACATTAGCCTTGAGCCCGGCGAGGTGATTAATGGGGCGCCGCAAATGGGCGATACCGTGCGTTGGCAAGTGGCACCCGCCGTTTCCGGTGAAGGGGCTGACAAAATCACGCATGTGATTGTTAAACCCACCGATGTTGGGCTGGACACCAATATGGTGATCCCCACCAATCGGAGAACTTATTACCTGCGCTTGGTTTCCGACAAGAAGAATTATGTGACCAGCATTGGCTTCACCTACCCAGATACGCAAGCCAAGCAATGGGCGGCGTATCAAGCGCAGCAAGCCAAGAAAGCCGCTGTTGTTGTAGATAAGCCTGCCGTTTCTGTCGATCAGCTCGACTTCAATTACACGGTTAAAAGCGTGAAGGGTATGGGCATGGTGCCGGTACGCATTTTCAACGATGGTCAGAAGGTATTTATCCAGATGCCAACGGATATGCAGGAAGCACCTGCTCTGTTTATCGTCGGGCAGGATGGCAAGGATCAACTCGTGAATTACCGCCTGCGTGATGGTTATTTTATCGTCGATCGATTGTTTCATCAGGCCGCGCTGATTGCAGGCGTAGGCGACGATCAATCCCGTATCACGATCACGCATCATGACCATCGTGTTATCGAGAAAGCCAAATCGGACAAAAATTGGTTTCTGGATTATGAGGATTAAGCCATGAGCAAGACACCTACTGTCGAGCCCGCGGGCTTGTCTTCAAGCGGAAAACCTCTGACTACCAAAACCGAGCCAAAGCTGGGAATCCGCGTATCCAAACGCGCCGCTTTGTTGCTCGCCATCCCAGTCGCCTTGGCGGGCGGCGTGGTCATTTACAACATTTTCTCTCGGGGAGATGAACCAACTTTGGCCTCTGCCGATAAGCCAAAAACGGTCGAATCAGCGATGGATGTGGCAGAAAGTATCAACCAAAAGGCCGCGCGCCTGGTTGCGCCGAGCCTACCTACCGCTTCAGATCAGCATAGTGGGTCGGCGGCTAGTGACAAGCCAAATGCCAAACCAACAACCAATCAAGCGACCGCTCCTGATTTAAGCCATGCAACACCATCAAATGAGCAACCCAAACCCTTAACCCCTGCGGAACAAGCGGCTCAGCGTTTGGCCGATGAGCGGCTCCAGCGCTTACAACAAGCCATGGATGCAGCAACCAAAACCAAATCATTTCGGGATGCCAATGGTGGTGCGCCAATGGATGAACCGTCCATCAATCGTGGGTCGTTGGGGCAAGTTTCTGGGCTTGGATTGGCGGCAAGTGGTTCTGGATTCAATCCGAGCAGCCTATTGGGTAATGCCGCCGGTCAGGGCACCCAAGGCGATCAAAAGGACAAAAAAGCCTTTTTGCAGGCCGCCAAGGCTGAAATCGCCACACCAACTCTGGCCGCTTCGGTTAAGCCTGCTCAATCACCTTTTGAAATCAATTCCGGCACCGTTATTCCTGCCGTGTTGGTAACCGGTTTGAACAGCGATTTACCCGGCGAAATAATCGGCCAGGTTTCTGAAAATGTGTTTGATACCGCCACGGGCAATCACTTGCTCATTCCCAAGGGGGCAAAGCTCTTTGGTCAGTATGACTCGCAGGTCAGTTATGGCCAGAACCGTTTATTGGTGGCTTGGCAGCGGGTCATTTTCCCCAATGGCTCAACCCTTGAAATCGGCGGCATGGGCGGCGTGGATAAAACAGGTTCGGCAGGCTTTGAAGGTCAGGTGGACAACCATTATTGGCGACTGTTCACCGGCGCCTTGATGACTTCGATTTTCAGCGCCGGGATTCAGCTTTCACAGCCGCAAACCAACAACAACAATGGCGTGCAGGGAACGGGACAAACCATTGGCGCAGCCGTGGGGCAACAAATTGGCCAATTGGGCGTTTCTATTTCGCAAAAGAATCTGGCCATCCAGCCGACCATTGTCATCCGGCAAGGCTATCGCTTTTCGGTGATGGTTGATAAGGATGTTGTTTTTCCGGGAGCGTATCAATGACCGGAATCGATACCTCTGAACTCAAGCATGTTTCCCTGCGTTTATCACCCTTGGGGGAACGCATTTTGCGTCAATACACCGCCCGGCGGGGTGATGTGGCGCGGGTAGTGGATACCGCATTGCAATTCATTTTGCAGGACGATCGCGCCTATCAATTAACCCTGTTCCCGCGCGATCACAGTGGCGACATTGATTTGTTTACAACCAGTGTGCGTTTGCGTGCGCAACAGCATCAAGAGGTTACGAAGCTTTGCCAGCACTTGGGCGTATCTCTGTCGGTATTTATTGAAGCGGCGCTTATCGAGGCCGATGCGCGCGGTCGATTAATCACCACGAGGAACAGAATATGAACATTATTACGGTAACGAACCAAAAAGGCGGCGTGGGTAAAACAACAGTCTCGGTTCACCTCGCCTGCGGCTTGGCGGAACGGGGGTATAAAACCTTGCTCGTTGATTTGGATGGTCAGGGCCAGGCCAGCACGCACTTAACCGGCGATACGGCCATCAATCGCCGCCCTAATGGTGGCGCTGAATTGCTGTTTGATCTTGAAAAGCTTAAAACCGGCATCTCACCTTTAACCACGCCGCTGGGTGTTGATCTTTTGTTTGGCCACAATGCTTTATCACGCATCGATGAGGGGGAGCGCACCACGGGTGATGCGATGGGGGTGCGGGATTATGTCCGCGCCCTACCCTATGACTTCATCGTGATCGACACCCCACCGGCCATGCAGTTGCGCCAACTTGCCGCTGTGTTGTGGGCAGATCGGCTCATCACCGTCATCGAGCCGGAAGAAAAAGCCGTGGCGGGCTGGACGCGCGTGCGCGACATGATCAAAGCAGCCAGCGCCAAGGGGCTATTAGTGGATGGATTTGAGGCGAAGGTGCTGCTGAATCGCGTTGATAGCCGCATTGCGGATCAGCGTAACGCAGTGAAGCAGATGAAGGCCGCTGTACCAGGGATGATCGATACCGTGCTCACCGCTCGCCAAGCCGTGGTCAGCACGGCCTACAGCTCGCGCCTGCCCATTTGGCACCTGAAGAAAGATAAGGTAGATGCGGATTACGCGGCGTTATGGCGTGATTTACCCATTGCTATTGGGCTAACTGATCGCGTTCATCCAAGTACCGTAACCGAGGTGGCGTGAGATGGCTTCCGTTCTTGATTTTCTCGGCGAGGCCATGATGGATGGGGCGGATTCAACTGCCTCATCGGGCGTAAATTATGAAGGCATTCAGCGGATAGACATTGATCTCATCAAGTCAGACCCGGAACAACCCCGCCGCTTGTTCGATGAAGAAAAGCTCGAAAACCTCGCCGCTTCTATTCGACAAATGGATCTATTGCAGCCCATCCTCGTGCGCGAGGAGGCGGGGTTAATCATCATGGTCGATGGGGAGCGCCGATGGCGGGCGGCCAAGATGGCCGGACTCAAGGATGTGCCGGTGGTGTTCAGCAAGCAGGCGCAAGCGCGGGTTCTGTTGGCGCAGGTGGTGGCCAATGAAAACCGAGAAAATCTCATGGACATCGAGTTGGCCAAGGTGATTAACACCCTCAAGCGCGAATACAAAATCACCGGGCGCGAGTTGGGAAAATTGCTCAATCGCAACGATGCCCAGATTTCCCGCTTAATGCTGCTGGTTAAAAACCCAGAAATTCTGCAACTGGCTGAAGAGGGCATTATCACCAGCGCTGAACACGCGGCATTGTTCTCTGCACTTGACCCCGACACTCAAGCCGAACTGGTGGCTCAAGCAAAAGACAATCAAACGGCGCTTACCCACCAAGATTTAACTGCGCAAAGAGAAAAACCGCAAACGGCAGCACCCACTGTGAACGAGCGCCCGATGGATGAACCGGATGCTGATTCCAGTCATTCACCGAATACCGATGATCTTGGTTCGGTTCCCGATGCAGGAATCGAATTGCAAGGCGAGTGCGCCGATGGATGGGAGTCTGACGATTCAATCAACACGACAAACCATGACGAAAGCCAGACATCAGAGTTTTGTGGGGAAGAGAACACCACCAAGGCCAAGGGCGCAGGCAGCTTGACGCTCACGCCAGCGCAGTTTTCAGCCCTTTATGAAGATAACCCCAGCATCCTCGATGGCCTTACTTCTATTACCCTAAAAGCTCCACCAGAGTTGATTGCTGAACTGTCGGATTGGGGTTCGGCGGGATAAATCGAAATCCCAGAGGGTGTGTCATCTTGAACCTGTTAATACAACAAACAGCCATAAGGAGCACACCATGAATACCCTGGCCTTGCCCACTTCACGGTTACTGACCACCGAAGAAGCGGCCAATTATCTCAATATCAGTAAGGAATTCTTGAAGCGGATGCGCTAGGGCAAAACCACGGGCGTGGTTGGTCCTGTTTATGTGAAATTTGGCTCTCAGCCTCGTTATGATCGACGCGATCTTGACCGATGGGTCGAGTATTACCGAACCAATGAAGGCCAGACGCAAGCCAATCAGAGTCATTGAGCATGGATGAACCAATCAACGATCTGCGACGTAAACATTTTCAAACAGAAGATGGGCTGATTCCGTATTTGCTGGAAGCGCACGCCATCGCCCATCTTCTGAACACATCGATGGATACGATGCGCATGCTCATCAAAACAGGGGCGTTTTGCGAGCCCGCCCCCTTTAACGAAAACCCGGACAAGAAAACGATCCGATGGCGCACGGAAGATGTCGCTAAGTGGCTACAAAGTTTACGGCGCATCAATGACAAAGGCCAAGAAATACCGGAGGAATTGCGATGAAACTCATCCCCCTGCCTGTTTGGCTCGAGCAAACATTCGGCGAACATCAGCCGACCATTAATACGGCACGGGCTTGGTGCCGCCAAGGACGCATCAAGCCATCACCAAAGAAAATTGGTCGAACTTACTACTTGCAACCCAATGCAGAGCATGTCAACAATGCCAACTCCCATCCCAGACTCATCGAGCGCATCCTTGGCGAGACCGCGTAGCCGCAAAAAAAACGATCTTCCCGCGAATCTTTACGAACCGCGTGCGGGTTACTTCGTCTACCGCAATCCGGAAAATGGGAAAACCTACACGCTTGGACGGATCAGTCGGGGGGAGGCGCGCGATCAAGCGATAGAAGCCAATCGCACCTTTGAACAACGAGCCGAGCAACGCCTCATCAACCGATTGCATGCCCAAGCACTGGGTGAAACATTCAGTGACTGGCTGAACAAATACGCAGAAGTCCTGAAGCGCAGGAACCTTGCTGACAATACGATGCGCCAACATAAATGGCGCATTAAAACCATGGAGCAGCAATTCGGAGCCGAACCATTCGTCCGTCTGCACGAAACTCGCCACTGGGCCGAATGGCTGGATACATTCACAGAACAGGACAAAACCAGATCAGCCATTGCATGGCGAAGCTGGCTGCTCGACTGTTTTAATGCGGCCATTGCCGCTGGTTGGGTCGATAGAAACCCCATCGAACCCATCCGCGCCCCTACAACCATCGTCAAACGCGACCGCCTTAGTCTTGAGGCGGCACGAGCCATTATATGTGTCGCGCGGGAACAGAAAGATCAATGGATCGCGCGTAGCATTGAGTTAGCACTCATCACAGCTCAGCGCCGAGAAGACATTGCCAGCCTCCAGTTCCGCAAGCGTGACGCGGCCAGCGGATGGGTGGAAAGCGATAGTCTGTATGTCACTCAGCAAAAAACCGGCGCGCGGCTGGCTATTCCGCTCACCCTCGCCATGCCTGAAATTGGCATGACCTTAGGGGACGCCATTGATGCCTGCCGAGATCATATCGCCAGCCGCTGGCTTATTCATCAAACCAATCCCCACGGCAACAGCCCGGCAGGCTCCCAAATTTGGCGCGACACAATCACTCGCCGCTTCGCGGATATGCGGGATGAAGCCGCTCGACGATCTGAGACTCCTCTATGGCGGCAGGATAAAGAACCACCAAGTTTCCATGAACTGCGAAGCCTATCGTTGCGGCTACACACTGCACGACACGGCAAAGATTTTGCTCAAGCACTAGCTGGGCATAAAGACGCCAGAACCACCGATACTTATCGGGACATTCGTGGCTCAGAATGGGTGAAACTTTCGACTGATGTGTTCAAAACACCGTGATAAGCTATTGATTCAAATAGATTGAAAACGCGTGTTTTCATGCGTTTTCAGAAGCAGAGAATACAACACAAAATATTGATTTATATGAAAAAAACATCCATTTTATTCGTATGCATGGGCAATATTTGCCGCTCTCCGACAGCGGAGGCCGTTTTCCGAAAATACATTGAGGACGCCGATTTAATGGATGCGGTCGTGATTGACTCAGCCGGAACGCACGCCTTCCACATTGGCAACCCGCCGGATCGGCGCTCGACAACCGTTGCAGCCGAGCGAGGCTATCGTATGGATGTGCTGCGCGCGCGCCAGGTCAGCGCGGGCGATATCGAACAGTTCGATTATGTCTTGGCAATGGATCACGAAAATCTTTCGATTCTCAAACAGTTGGCCCCAAGCCATTTGCGGGACAAGCCCCAGTTATTCATGTCGTTTGCGCCCGATTACGGGCTGAGCGAAGTGCCCGACCCGTACTACGGTGGCGCAAATGGCTTTGAGCAGGTACTCGATATGGTCGAGGCGGCCTGCGACGGATTGATTCAGACGATACGCCACCAATCGGGCGGACGCTGAGCCGACTGGAAATATGCCGGAATCAGGCCTTGGGCTTTGCCCCAAGGTGTGAGTGGCGATAGGAATAGGCGAAATAAATCACCATGCCGATAGCCAGCCAGCCGAGGAAACGGATCCAGGTCACAACGGGCAGGAACATCATCAAGGCCCCGCAGGAAAGGATGCCCAAAATGGGCAGGGTGTAACCAAAGGGATTCTTGAACGGACGCGGCAGATCGGGCTGACGCAGCCGCAAAACAATCACACCGAGACTGACGAGCACAAATGCGGCCAGCGTGCCGATATTCACCAATTCGGCCAATTCACCCAATGGCACCAGACCGGCAACGAGTGAAATCACCACGCCACAAATCACGATGATTCGCACGGGTGTTTGTCTAACGGGATGGACACGCGCCAACTTGCTGGTAAGTAGTCCATCTCGGGACATGGCAAAAATAATCCGCGTCAATGCGTAATACAGCACCAGCATCACCGTGGTCAGGCCGGTAATCACACCGGTCGCGACCAGCGCAGAAGCCCAGTTGTAACCTAGTATTTGGAGCGAATAGGCTACAGGCGAAGAAACGTTGAGCTTGGTGTACGACACAACACCGGTGAGCAACCCCGAAACCACGATATAAATGAGCGTACAGATAATCAGTGAAGCGATAATGCCGATGGGCACATCACGTTGAGGATTGCGCGATTCCTCTACCGCCGTCGATACGGCATCGAAGCCTACGTAGGCGAAAAACACGATGGAGGCACCAGCCAGAATACCGATCGGACGACCATCGGCACCGTGCTCGAACCAGCCGAACGGGATGAAGGGCGTCCAGTTCTCCGGATGCACATTGAACCCGGCCACCGCGATGAACACGGTAATGGTCAGCAGCTTCACGAACACCATGGCCACATTGACACGCGCCGATTCCCGCACGCCGATAATGAGCAGAACCATCAACATGAGAATAATCAGCGACGCGGGCAAGTTGATCATGCCGCCCATCGATGGCGCCTTGGTGAGCGCGGCGGGCAAACCCAATCCGATCGCCGTCAGCGCATTCTCGAAATACCCCGACCAACCATTGGCCACTGCCGCGACCGAAACGGCATATTCCAAAATCAAATCCCAACCGACCATCCACGCGATAATCTCGCCGAAGGCCGCGTAACTGTACCCGTAAGCACTGCCCGACCCGCCCACCGAAGCGGCCAGTTCAGCATAAGCCAACGCAGCGAAAGCACTGGCCAAGCCCGCAAAAATGAAGGAGATAATCACGGCCGGACCGGAATAGACCGCGGCCGCAATCCCCGTAAGCACAAATATACCGGTACCGATAATTGCGCCAATGCCCATGAACGTCAGATCGAACGCACCCAGGCAACGTTTCAGACCGGTGTCACAAAAGGCGGCAGGGTTGGCAGGTTTGGTTCGGAATAAATTCATAAGGCGGCGGGTTCCTTAAATCAAAAATGACCATTGAGTTAAAAGATGACCATCTGACGACAATCCCTGTTTCATCCGATTCTAGCCCGAAAAATGATGAATTGGTTCAATTTTGTCCCGCCCACCACGCGATGATTGCCCTATAACAATCAGGGGATTAATCAGTTGCGCCTTAACGTTCACCCTGTTGACGGCTATAATCATCGGCCATTTTCCACCGATCAGCAGCGAGATTCCCATGGCCGTCCGCAAATCCTCGACCACTGCGCATGCGATTGAAGCCGGGAATCCGGATGTGATCGCGCAATACGAGCGCAGCATGAGCGAGCTGGAACAGATCGTGGCTCGGCTGGAACAAGGCGAGACCACACTGGAGCAATCCTTGGCCGATTATGAGCGCGGAGCCCTTCTGGCCCGACAGTGCGAACAGGCGCTCAAGGCCGCAGAACAGCGCATTGAAGCACTCATGGAGTCCGACGAGGAAGAATCACCGAAGAAAAACGGCAAAAAAGACAGCCCAAAAACGCAGCCCGACCTGCCGCCAGCCGATGCCTTCTTCGATGTTTGATCACCTCACGATCGACACTGTCACATTCCAATCTTGGCAGAGCGACTTTCAGACTGCGTTCGATATCCGCCTAAAACAGCGGCTGGGCAACATGCTGGGCGAATCCCCGCAGCGGTTGAAAGATGCCATCGGGCACGCGGTCATCGACGGTGGTAAACGGCTGCGGCCGATTTTGGTCGTTCTGGGCGCCAGTCTGGATAGCACACCCGGCAGCCTACCCGACCCGAACGATCCCCGGCTAGAACAGTTATGGAATGCTGCCGTCGCCATTGAGTTGATCCACGGCTACTCGCTCATCCATGACGACCTGCCAAGCATGGACAATGACGATTTGCGCCGGGGCAAACCCACCGTCCACCGCGTGTTTGACGAAGCCACCGCCATTCTGGCCGGCGATGCATTGCAGTCTCTGGCATTCAGTCTGCTTGCAGATGCACCACAAACCGATGTTAAGACCCGTCTGAACTGGGTTTCACTGCTCAGCACCGGTGCGAACCGGATGGTGTTCGGCCAGCAGCTCGATTTGAACCCGCCTGCGCAGATTCCGGCATTGGCGGAACTCACCCGGATGCACGAACTGAAAACCGGCGCCTTGCTGTATGCCGCATTGATGATGGGCGCTAATCAAAGCTCAGCCGAAGATCGCGCAGCGCTGGAAGCGTTCATTCGCCCGCTTGGACTCGCCTTCCAGATCCAGGACGACATCCTTGACGCCACCGGCACCGCCGAACAACTCGGCAAAACACCCGGCAAAGATGCGGCCGACCACAAATACTCATACGTGACGGTGCTGGGGCTGGACGCAGCACGCATCCATCTGAACGCCACCATGAGTGAAGCGCTCAATGCCCTTGAACCCATGGGCACACGTGCCTGTGGCCTGCGCGCCTGCGCCCGCTTTGTTTTGATGCGGGACCATTGATGAGCCCCACTCCCAACCATCCGACCGATTTCAACTTGCTCGATCTGATCGATCAACCGGCCGACCTGCGCCGCTTGCCGAAGCGACAACTTGTCCAGCTCGCCACCCAATTGCGTGCCGAACTGATCGAGCGCGTTGCACAAACAGGGGGACATCTGGCGGCCAATCTCGGCGTCGTCGAACTGACCATCGCGCTGCATTACGTATTCAACACGCCCGATGATCGACTGATCTGGGATGTCGGTCACCAGAGCTATGGACACAAGATGCTTACCGGGCGCCGCGAAGCCATGTCCGGGCTTCGGACGCGGGATGGCATATCCGGTTTCACACGCCGGGTGGAAAGTGATTTCGATCCCTTTGGCGCCGGGCATTCCAGCACCTCGATCAGCGCCGCGCTCGGCATGGCAGTGGCGGCCAAATTGCGCGGCGAAGACCACCATGCCGTCGCGGTGATCGGCGATGGCGCACTCACGGCCGGGCAGGCCTTCGAAGCCCTTAACCACGCGGGCGACATGAAGGCGAATCTGCTGGTGGTGCTTAACGACAATGAGATGAGCATCTCAAGGAACGTCGGCGCGCTCAATCAGCACCTCACCCGACTTCGCAGCAATCCGGTCGTGAACAAATTGCGTCAGGGTGGGCAGAACCTGCTGTCTCAAACCGGCCCCTTGGGTGAAATCCTCAATACCACGCGCGTCGGCTTGCGCGATGGCATGAAACACTTGCTGGGCGTCACCAGCCTGTTCGAAGAATTGGGCTTTGCCTACTTCGGCCCCATCGACGGCCACGACCTGCCACTGCTCGTCGACACGCTGGAGAACCTGCGGCGCCAGACTGGACCGCGCTTGCTGCACGTTGTCACCCAAAAAGGCCGAGGATTCAACCCGGCGGAACTCGATCCGGTTCGCTATCACGGCGTCGGAAAATTCGATCCGGAAAAAGTTATCAAGCTCGAACCGCAATCCGTCAGCCAGAGCACGGCTCAAAAAACACCGCCACCCAAAACCTGGACCATGGCCTTTGGCGACTGGCTCGACACCCAAGGCGGCAATCCGTCGGTCGTCGTGATCACGCCCGCCATGATCGAAGGCTCGGGTCTTGCCGGCTTTGCAGCACGTCACCCGCAGCGCTGCTTCGATGTCGGCATTGCCGAGCAACACGCCGTCACCTTCGCGGGGGGCCTTGCGGCAGAAGGCCTGCGCCCTGTCGTCGCCATTTACTCCACCTTCTTGCAGCGCGCTTGGGATCAGATGATTCACGATATCGCATTGCAAAATCTGCCGGTATTGTTCGCCGTAGATCGGGCCGGATTGGTCGGGCCGGATGGCGCAACCCATGCAGGAAGTTTCGACCTTGCCTTCGGGCAGGCCGTGCCGAATCTGAAAATCGCCGTACCCGCCGATGCCGCCGATCTTCATGCCGTACTGGATTGGGGCATTGCGGCCGATTCACCCGTACTGGTGCGTTATCCTCGCGGTGAGTGCCCGTCCGATCTGGGTGGCGAAGCCGCGCGCACACCGCTGGGTCTGCGCGTCCGGCGACGGGCCGAAGATCCCCATCAGAGCTTGCTGGTCATCGCATTGGGTTCCAAGGTGCAAGCGGCATTAAACGCCAGCGCCGATCTGGCGGCCACCGTGGTTGACCTGCGTTGGGCCAAACCCATCGACTGGCCGGCCCTGCTGCCGCTGATTCATGAACATGCCGCCTGGATGATCATTGAAGAAGGCAGCAAACTGAGCAGCATCGGCGCCAGCATGATTGCGCACACGAGCGAATTGGGCCTGTTCAAGCCAGTCAAACACATCGCGCTGCCCGACACATTCATCGAACACGGCACCCGCACAGAATGCCTTGCCGATTGCGGACTTGACGAACGTAGTCTAAACAGTACGATGACCGACTTTTTACGGCAGGTACTGCCCGCATGAACACCATTGCCCCGCAAGCCGATGCATCAAGCGCGCTTGAGCCCATTTTAGATCGCTTAAACAAACAGTTGGCCGCATCAAACGGACAATTCTGTTTGAGCGTAACCGTGGATTTTGCCGCTGCCCATCAATTGCATGGCTACGAGGGCAATTGCGCGCGATTGCATGGCCATAACTGGAAAATCATTGTCGAAGTCACCGGGCAAAAGCTCGATGATGTCGGGATGGTCATCGACTTCAAGGCCATGAAAAAAGCCGCGCGTGCGGCGGCCAAAACCTTGGATCACCAGTTCCTGAACCAGATCGAACCATTTGATCGCATCAACCCGACCGCCGAACACATTGCCGTCTGGTTCTTTGTGGAACTGGGCCGGATGCTCAACCAGCCCAATGCCCGCGTGAGCGCTATTACGGTATGGGAAAACGATTATTCCGCCGTCACCTATCGCGCCTGAACCGGCTGCGTTCCACACCGTTGCAAACCTTCAACTTTAAGTCCTCATTCGACGAATCTAACAGGAATCTTCTCTCATGACCCAGAGCGCCATGCCTGATGTGCAATCTTCATTCGATCCACGCAATATCGAGATCGACCGTGTGGGCATCAAGGCCATCAAGCATCCGCTCACCATCGTTGATGGCGATCATCGTCAGGCAACGATAGCCGAGTGCGAACTGACCGTCGCCCTGCCCGCCGATAAAAAGGGCACACACATGTCCCGCTTTGTCGCGCTGCTGAATGCCGAGCCGCTGGTTTTATCGCTGGCCACCCTGCCCGACTGGACGCGCCGCATGGCCGAATTGCTGCACGCGCAAACCGCCGATGTGCTATTTGCCATGCCCTTTTTCGTGGAAAAATCCGCCCCCGTCAGCGGCCAGAAAGCCCTGATGGACTACCAACTAAGCCTCAGCGCTCACCTTGACGACCAGGGTCAAATCGAAACCCAACTCGAACTCGTTGTGCCCGTCACCAGTCTGTGCCCCTGCTCCAAAGAAATCTCCAGCTACGGCGCACACAACCAGCGCTCGCACGTGACTGTCACGGCCCGCGTCACCGACGCGTCCCTCTCAATTGTCGATTTAATCGGCAAAATTGAAGATCAAGGCTCCTGTGCGCTTTGGGGCTTGCTTAAACGCCCAGATGAAAAATACATCACCGAATACGCCTTTGATCACCCTAAATTCGTCGAAGACATGATCCGCGACGTGGCAGGCACCTTAGCCGATTACCCCGGCATTGACGGCTATCGCGTCACCGTCGAAAACTTCGAGTCGATTCACAACCATTCAGCCTGGGCTGTTATTGACCGGCTTGGCTCATAAGCCAGATACGGCTCATATAACAGGGCATTAAAAGACCAGTAGGCACCTCGAAAAACCCGTGATTCGTCGTTCCCGCGAAAGCGGGAACCCAGAAAAATCAAGGCGCTGGATTCCCGCCTACGCGGGAATGACGGGTTTTTCGAGGTACCCCAGTATCAGCCATTTGTTAAGGGGTGGCATGTACGCACAGTACAAAAATATTCATCTCAAGCCATTGTTTTTTAATTCAAAAAAGGAATATCAAGAGTAAATCAAAGCGTGCGTGGCGCAAAGCTACGTGCCGCCATGTACAAGCCTCTCGCCTGTACAACAGATGCCCTCCTAAGCCGGCATTTACACGAAGAAATGCCCCTGAGCACGCCGAAATAAATCAATGTGCATCTTCGATCTTTTCACTTAGTATCGATACACATGCTCCAGTAACGGATTTACAAAGGAT
This sequence comes from Halothiobacillus neapolitanus c2, assembly GCF_000024765.1. GTDB lineage: Bacteria > Pseudomonadota > Gammaproteobacteria > Halothiobacillales > Halothiobacillaceae > Halothiobacillus > Halothiobacillus neapolitanus. Next base: position 1,806,310 of record NC_013422.1, read on the forward strand.
CATTTCAGGCTTGAATTGCCCGCAAATTGTGAGATACCCAAGAGACGCTCAGGAATGCCGCTCGAAACTCTTATTTTGATTTTCACCGCCGGATTGATGGCGTATGCGACCGTGCAGCATGCCACTTCCGCCTTGGAAAACCCGATAGATAAAGTGCAATTCATTTTTGCCGGCATCACGGCATTGATCATCCCGTTTGCGTTTTTTCAAATTTTGATGATGCAGGCCACCACTGAATCGGATTTCATCTGGGCGCTCAAGGCCAATCTATCTGCTGGCCTGCTTATCGGGGCACTTCTCCCTTGGTTCGCCGCGATCTATACCCAACGGAAGACGCTATGGCACTGGGTCCTGAGCCTAGCGTCGCTTTCCTTGGCTATCGCCAATCTCTGGCAACCGTACAGCCTTCAATACAACCTGTTTTCAGGGATAAGCTCAAAGCAGATGCCCTGGGGAGAAACTTATACCGACGGTATCGGGACCAGTGGTTCTTTGAGTTATGTTGCAGCCACCGTCGTAGTGCTCATCTACATCTACTGTCTTTATGCATTTTGGCGCCACTATCGACACAAGTGCCGCTGGGTAGATTTGATCTTGTTCTTGGCATTTACGCTCTCATTCATTGCCACGATCATCGGGATTTTGATTCGCTTGTCCATCTTGGACTGGATACTACCGGGTCCCGTCGGGTTTATCGGCATGGTCCTGGCTATGAGCATAGCCTTATCCATTAATAAGAATCATCGGCTCCAATCCTCGGAAAAGCGTTTTCGAACACTGATTGAACAGTCATCGTTCGGGATTCAGTTGGTTTCAGTCCACGGGAACATAGAGCTCACTAACCCAGCATGGCAAAAAATGCGAGGGTTAATCGCCAACGACTTTGATCAAGGCCCCATCAGCAGAGACCATTATGTGCTCCGTCAAGGGCTGATGCCTTTTATCCACCGTGGTTTTGCCGGTGAGTCAGTCGATATCCCTCCGCTTCGATGGGAAACCCCCGAGCCGAACGCCGAGTACCATTCAAATGCAACACGTTGGATTCAAACAAAGATCGGCCCGATCAGAGATGAGAACGGTTCGGTATCCCATATCATTCTGGTGCATGAAGACGTCACCGAAGAGCAGCAGGTTGAAACGGCCATTCATAAAATCGCTGCGGGTGTCGCTTCGCCATCGGATCAGCAGTTCTTTCAGCAAATGGTTGTCAGTCTTGTTGAGTTATTTCATGTCGATGCCGCATTCATTGGTGCCTTGGATGAAACGGACCCACAAAAATTAACCACACTGGCCTTGTACTCTGGCGGAACGCTGCAGGAAAACCTTCGGAACTACCCCTTTGATGCGAAATTCAATTGTCTGAATCCTAATCAGCAACTCGCGGATGTTTCCGACGCGCCAGCGGTTTGCCCAGTTCCAGATCTTCTGGCACAAATCGGCATTCAACATTATCGATGCGCGATGTTATGCGACAACAAAAACGAACCGACCGGCCTGCTTGTTCTGTTGAATCGATCGCCTGCTAATCTCTCGAAAATAAATCCCGATATTCTGGCAATTTTTGTTGCACGTGCGGGGGCCGAAGTCCAACAAATCAAGGCAGATCAACATATCCGCCAGCTAGCTTATGAAGACTACCTGACCGGTTTAAGCAACCGTGCCCTCTTTCACCAACGGCTGAGCCAGACCCTCGCCGAAGCCCGATCGTCCATGCATCTCGGGGCACTTTTACTTATCGATCTCGATCATTTCAAGACCATCAATGACGCCCTTGGGCACGATGTTGGCGACGACGTACTCAAAGCCGTTGCCATCCGAACCAAAGAAGCAACGGATGAAAAAACGCTACTTGCGCGCTTTGGCGGGGATGAATTTGTCGCATTGATGTTGCTCGACACCACCGTGATCGATACGGCAGAGCAGCTGGCTAGTAAAACGGCAAAACATATTCTGGATGCACTCAAAGCGCCACTATCGGTAAATGGGCGCGATTTTTCGGTGGGCGCCAGTATTGGAGTCGTTGTTTTTCCGCAAGAGAATGAAACCGAACTCGATATTCTGCGCCATGCCGATATGGCCTTATACAAGGCTAAAAAACACGGACGCAATAACGTTCAGTTGTTTAATCCAAGCCTGCAGATTGCAGCGACTACTCGACTCAAGCTGGAAGAAGGTTTGCGCGCTGCTGTTGGCAACAACGAATTAAGCCTTAACTACCAACCTCAAGTGAATATAGACGGTTGTTGTATCGGTGTCGAAGCGCTGTTGCGCTGGCATCACCCAGAACTGGGCGTCGTCTCGCCCGATGAGTTCATCCCCATTGCCGAAGAAACCGGCCTGATCCATCCCATCGGTCTATGGGTACTTGAGCAGGCGTGCAAAGATCTCAGTCGGTGGCACGAAAACGGCATTCCCTTCCAAGGTCACATGGCAGTGAATGTTAGCCCGTGGCAACTCATCAGCACGAACTTTGTAAATGAAATCAAACAGATCGTGGAACAGTACCCGCTTGATCCCAAGCGCATCATGCTCGAAGTGACTGAATCCACTCTTTTGCACAATCGATATGAAAGCATCGCCAAACTCGAACAACTGCGCCATCTGGGATTCAAAATATCACTGGATGATTTCGGCACAGGGTATTCGTCGCTTTCCTACCTCAAAGATATCCCCCTAGATCAGCTAAAAATTGATAAGTCATTCATTGATGAGTTGGAAAAAACAGATGATGAACAGCCACTTCTGGCAAGTATTTATGCCATTGGCATTCACATGCATCTGGCGATTATTGCCGAGGGTGTGGAAACACAAAACCAGTGTGAACGATTAATTTCCATGGGCGGTAAGGCGTTTCAGGGCTATCTGTTCAGCAAACCTCTGACAGAGTTAGATTTAATCGCGTGGTTGAGGGGGACTCAACGTACCCGATAACAGACGGTTGCCAAACACAGTCTTCGCATTGGCATCCAATTGTTCTGCGAGCGTAGGTACGTCCATTGCGAACAGTTCTGCGAGCACATCGAGCTGTTCGACGATAAAGGCGGGTTCATTCAGTTCGCCTTGATGCGTATGTCCGGGCTGGTTTGGCGCATCTGATTCGAGCAACAATGCCTCGACGGGCAGTGCGCTTAACATGGCCCGCACACGCGTGGCGCGCGGATGGGTGATGGCCGTGCCGACCCCGAGATAGAACCCCTGTTCAATCAACTGATGGGCCTGCTGTAATGAGCCGGTAAAGCCGTGCACGACTCCTCGAAGCGCGGGATGGCGGCGAATGACCGCCAGCAATTGATCGGCTGATTTGCGCTCGTGCAAAATCACGGGCAATTGCTGCTGCAAAGCAATGTTGATCTGCCCGATAAACAACTCATGTTGGCGCGTCGCATCGGGCATCTTGGGCGCAAAATCCAACCCGATCTCGCCGATGGCCAGCACCCGGTCGCCTTCCTGTTCAATCCAGCTCGCTAAAGCCTTCAACGCGGTGCTCGATTCGACCCGATCAGCCCACCAAGGATGCACGCCATACGCCAGACCAACCGGCACCCCAAGGTTCTCGGCCTTCTGCGCTACTTCGCTTTGCTCTTTCCATTGATCAGGAGCGACACCCACGGATATCACGCCATCGACACCTGCCTGCCGCATTCGTGCCACCACGTCGGGCAATGGCAGACGCGCAACCAGATCGTCAAGGTGACAATGTGTATCGAACATTACATACCAGCCCTGATATCGATTGAAGCCTTCACACCGGCGCTCTCCAAACATTCGGCTCAATAAATCGAGTATTCTGCCGATGACATGGGAGAACCTTGTGATCCGTGAGCACTTGAAATGAGAGCACTGTTTTGAATCCAGCAACCCTGTTAGGCATTTTTGGCGGATTTGGCATTGTCATCGGTGCTATTTTCCTGTCATCGAACCATGTGTCTGATTTTTTCAGCCCCACAAGCCTTTTTCTTGTGCTGGGCGGTACGATTGCGGCCACGCTGATCAGCTACCCGCTGCATGAAGTGTTGCGGGTTTTTCGTGTTTTTACGATTGTACTGCGCAACGAGCGGTTGTATACCGAGCGCGATATTGCCGAATTGGTTGATGTCGCCAAACTCAAGTTTCAGGGGCAGATCAACCGCGCGGATGAGAAGCTCACCAAAATCAACAATCCCTTTTTGAGAACCGGGATGCAGATGGTGCTCGACGGCGCATCGAATGAAGACATCATGACACTGCTGCAATGGCGAATCGGCCGGATGCGCGCCCGTGAACGCGCCGAAGCGCAGATTTTCCGCACCATGGCCGCCTTCGCCCCCGCGTTCGGCATGCTGGGTACGCTCCTTGGGCTGATTAATATGCTCCATGCCATGGACGCCGCACACTTCGCGGACATCGGTGTGAACATGGCATTGGCATTGATCACGACGCTCTACGGCATTCTGCTGTCTAACATGATTTTCAAGCCCATCGCGCTCAAACTCGAACGCCGAACCGAGCAGCGGGTGATGGTGATGAACATGATGGTCGAAGGCGTGATGCTGATGCAACAACAGCGCTCTCCGGCTTTCATCCGCGAAACGCTGCAATCGTTCCTCGCCCAAAGCGAAGATGAACTGCGCGAGGGAGCCAGCCAGCCCGGCAAGCGTTCGGGTTCGGTGCGCGGCACACGTTAGGCGCAACAGCCATGAGTACCCAGCAGCCACCGCCTAATCACGCTTTGAACGATCAAGTCACTCAGAGCATCCAGTCGGAAATCGAACTCGCCGAAAAAACAGGCGCATTTTCTCGGCCATGGCACGAAGGCTGGGAAGAAGATGCCCATCTGATCGAAGATGACCAGTCGTTCTGGTTGCTTACGATGGTCGATTTAATGACGTTGCTGCTCACGATGTTCGTCCTGCTCGCCGCCTACGCGTATCAGAGCAAGGACAATACCGTCACCATGGTTGCTAGCAGCGGCAGCACGCAACAGGCGCAAAAAGTAGATAAAACCCCCACGCCCCAGACCGGCCCGATGCCAACCACACAAACCTCGCCGGGAGAAACGCCGACTCAGGGTAATATTCCACAGGCCGGCAACGCCCTGATCGGCAAAGCGGGCGAAACGGTCCTTGACCACGCGAAACCATCCGCCCAAAGCTCTTCTGCCAACGACAAAGCATCGCAAGATCAGGCCCGCGCTCTGTTTGCCGGCTTAGGCAAAGACGTCGATGTTTCTGTGGTCAAAGGGCGCATTAATCTTCGCGTTAAAGACAATATCCTCTTTTCTTCGGGGAATTCGGCGCTCTCGGCTGCCGGCATGCAATTGCTCAAACGTTTGGCCGACCGCCTTAAGGCAGGCGATTATCCCATCGCCGTTCAGGGGCACACAGACAACGTGCCAATCCACACCTTGCAATTCCCCTCGAATTGGGAACTATCTGCGGCGCGTGCGGCGGCTGTTGTGCAGGAGTTGATCGCCAGCGGTGTTCAGCCGAATCGGCTTTCGGCCATTGGCTTTGCCGACACGCACCCGATAACCTCGAATGACACGGCCAGCGGCCGGGCAGAAAATCGTCGGGTGGATCTGGAATTACAACTGCCCGCCAGTATGCTGTCCAAAGTCATTGCGGGAACCAACCCCGCATCCCCAACCCAGCCTGCAAGCCAGCCATAAAAGCCAGCAAGGAAAAACCCATGATGCAGCAGACCGATCAGCCCCTCGCCGGCAGTACTACCAATGAGGCTGCCTGGAAGCTCCATCCGCAATTGCTGGCCGATTCCATACCGGTCACAGAACTGCCCATCTGCGCTGTCCGCCTGCTCGACGATGCCCGCTTCCCCTGGATTCTGCTGATACCGCGCATCGCCGGGCTCACACAATGGCTGGACATGCCACTGGAAATCGCTCATCAGGTGCTGGATGAAGTGAATGAAGCCCAACAGATATTGCAGCAGATATTTACCCCCATTCGCATCAACGTCGCCGCAATCGGCAACCGGGTTGATCAGTTACACATTCACTGCGTTGCCCGTTTCAGCAACGATGCTGCTTGGCCGGATGTCGTCTGGGGGCATGGCACACGCCAACCGTATAACCCGCTTGATCGACTGACTCGGGCGAACGCAATCGCCGCTGGACTCGCAACGCACTCTCAGCGACACTCTAGCAACTGAAGGAATGCCTGAATAAACTGCGCGCATCAAACAAATCAAAATCCATGATTCAGATTGGCGCCATTTCCCCGACAACTGAGCGTTAAGAGGAAATAACGGCACAAGCCTGCGCTGCAGTACATCCAGACTTTTCAGAGATTTCTTGGTCGTAAAACCCATAAGGACAACCGGTTATGCGCATCGTGCCTTTATCGCTCCAATTCCTGATGTTCCTCGGCCTCCAGGTCGCCTTGAGCCTCGGTTTGGTTTTCTATCTCAACACACTGGCCACTAATAACTTCCAGACCTTCCAGCGTGCGAGTTCGGGATTTGTTGAGTCCAGCAAAACCATCGAAACTCTACGGAAATCATTTGCCGCCACCAGCGCAGAGATCGAGCAGATCACCAGCCAGTTTTCGGCGGGGCAGCGCGTCGATGTTCGCGATCAGGTACTTGCACTTCAGCAGGTTGCGGCGGCTATCCGCACCGATACCGCGTTGGCCAGTCTGCGTGAAGCGGCGGGCACACAGGTCATGGCGCTTTCAAAAAGTATCGATCAGCAGGCACAAGCATTGATCAATGCCGCCTCGGCAACGGCATCTGCCACACCCGCCGAAGTCAAAGACATACAAAGTCAGCTACGCCAGGAACGCAGTCGAATCATGGTGGACGATTTCGGTGCGTTGATCAGCGCCGCGAATCAGAATCTGGAAGACACCATGGCCCTGTTGCGCGGTGCGACCGAATCGCTGAGCAGCCAGTACCAGACCCTGTTGATCCTGTTTATCGTGTTGCAGATCGCGCTCATGATGACGGCGCTGTGGTACTTCAATTATCAGATCAAGCAGTTGGCCGACATTACGGATCGACTGATCGATGGCGAGGCCACCGCAGCCTTACCCCAACAGAAACGTCACGATCAGATCGGTCGTCTGGCCCGAGCCGTTCAGCATTTTAGAACCACGCTGATCACTCTTTCCGATTCACGCGAGCAACTCAAAGCCATCCTGAAAAAGCACGACCAGGAAACTTTGAGCCGCCGCAGGGCAGAAAAGCAGCTCACACTGGCAGCTTCGGTGTTCGAGAACGTACAGGAAGCCGTTCTGCTGACCGATATTTCAGGACACGTCACCCGAGCAAACCCGGTGGCCCTTGAAATGCTGCACAGCACAGAAAAACAATTGGCAAGCAAACCACTGCTTGAATTCCTGCTAAATCATGACGCAACCGTAGTTGAGCCGCTTTGGCGACAGGTTCTGGATCAAGGATATTGGTCTGGTGAGGTGGAATTCACGCCAGAAAAATCCTCGACCATCACGGCGTTAATATCGATCAAGCTCATGGGTGAGGCACGTGAAGGCCGAGGCCATGTGATTTTCGTACTCAACGACCACACAGAAATTCGGGCACGTGAAGCAAAAATGCGTTTCCTCGCCGAGCAAGACACCGTAACCGGGCTATACAACCGTCACTACTTCATTACGCAGGGCGAGAAACGGATTGCGCAGCATCCGAACTCATCGTTCAGCATTATTTTGATCGGTATCGATAATTTCCGCTCCATCAATGATGCGTTGGGTCACCACGATGGCGATCAGGTCCTTGTCGAGATCGGGCGGGCCCTTGCAGCCCTGTTGCCCGCAAGTGCGGTACTGGCGCGTGTCGATGGTGATGAATTTGCCTTCTACTGGACGCCCAAGGATGAACAAAACCACGAAGAAGAACTCCGCGCATTCGCCGAACATGCGCTTGCTTCGGCTCGACAGCCGCTTCACGTCAACAGCTATCAGATCACGTTGAAACTCAGTGCTGGGACGAGCACCTATCCCAACGATGGCGACAACATCGAGGATCTGATCAAAACAAACGATATCGCCCTGTCGATGGCCAAATCAGAGGGCGGCGATCGTCTTTATATGCACGGCGCGCAGGCTCAAAATCTTGCGCGGCGACGGTTCATGCTGCAACAGGCTTTGGATAAGGCCCTGGGCAAACGCGAGTTGCGCCTGAGCTATCAGCCTCAGGTTTCCCTGGCGAATGGTCAAATTAACGGATTTGAGGTTCTGATGCGATGGCGTCATGGCGGCGAATGGGTTTCGCCTGAGGAATTCATTCCACTCGCCGAGGAAACCGACACCATTGTGCGTATCACCGAATGGGCCTTCACCGAAGCCTGTAATCGCATCCGCGAGTGGCAACGGCAAACAGAAGAAACATTCAATCTGTCACTGAATCTGCCGCCACGACTACTGTTGACCGATAAAATCGACGAGCGGTTGGTGAATATCGCCAAAAAGGCGGGTCTGCCTCTTTCATCGATCACACTTGAGATTACCGAAAGTAGCTTCGGCAACGATCCGAGTCTGATGTCAGACCAATTGCATCGTTTGGCGATGCAAGGCTTCACCATTGCCATCGATGATTTCGGTACCGGTTATTCTTCGCTGGCCTATCTGAGCACGCTACCCATTTCCAAGATCAAGATCGACAAGAAGTTTGTTGACTTGATCAGCGAAGATGCAGAGTCGTGCAAACTCCTCAAGTCCATTTTCGCGATGGCAGAATCACTGGAACTGGATATCGTGGTCGAAGGGGTTGAGACCGCCGACCAATTGGTTCTGCTCAAGAAATTCGATGTGCGTGTGGACATTCAAGGCTTTGTATTCGAACCGGCGCAAAACGAGGACTTCTGGGAAGGTCTATTCCTGGAAGGCAAGACCCACGTCTATGAAGTTCCCGAATTGCGATCGCCCAAGCCGAAGACCGCCGCAGAGAGCAACAATCCGCTTACATTCAATTAGACCGAATTGGTCACTGGGCAAACTACCAGCCCCGGATTGGACTTATCCCCTTCCCCACTAGAGCCTGTCAAACAGGCCCTAGTGCGCTTCGGCCCAACTTCTCCCGATGCCGATACCCACTTCAAGCGGCACATTCAATTTTGCAGCCCCTGTCATCTGTGCGCGGATGATCGGCTCGATCTCGGCGACGTCGGACTCGGGCACCTCGAAGATCAATTCATCGTGCACCTGTAAAATCATCCGGGCTCGCCCGGGCACCACCAGCAGCTTATGCAAAGCGATCATCGCTATCTTGATGATATCCGCCGCCGTACCCTGCATCGGCGCGTTGATGGCGGTTCGCTCGGCATATTGGCGTCGCTGGCCATTACGGCTGTGAATCTCCGGCAAATATAAGCGACGACCGAATACGGTTTCCACGTAGCCCATCTGGCGCGCCTGCTGCCGCATTCGCTCCATGTATTTCGCCACGCCGGGATAGCGGGCGAAATAGAGATCGATATAGGCCTGCGCCTCACCACGCGGCACATCAAGCTGTTTGGCCAACCCGAAGGCGGACATGCCATAAATCAAACCGAAATTGATTGCTTTCGCCGCTCGACGCTGATTATCGGAAACTTCGACTTCCTTGACCCCGAACACCTCCGCCGCCGTGGCACGGTGAATATCTTCTCCGGCGGCAAAGGCCGCGCATAGACGCTCATCTTCGGACAAATGCGCCATGATGCGTAATTCGATCTGCGAGTAGTCTGCTGAAATGAGTTTGCACCCCGGATCGGCGACAAATGCCTGCCGTATCCGCCGGCCTTCTTCACTGCGAATCGGAATGTTCTGCAGGTTCGGATTGGATGAAGAAAGCCGCCCGGTCGCGGTCACGGCTTGATGAAAAGCGCTATGGACACGGCCCGTGTGGGTGTGGATGTCTTCGGGCAATCGGTCGATATAGGTTGATTTGAGCTTGCTTAGCCCGCGGTAATCGAGAATCAACGCGGGCAAGGGATGGCTACCTACCAGCTCGCCAAGCGCTTCTTCGTCGGTAGACGGCTCGCCCTTTGGCGTCTTTTTGCCCACGGGCAGTTTGAGTTCATCGAACAACAACTCCTTGAGCTGTTTGGTCGACCCCAGATTGAATTCGCGCCCAGCTTCTTTGAACGCGGCCTGCTCCACCGCGGCAATCCGCTCACCGATGGCCTTGCCCTGAATTGCGAGCTCACCCCGATCCACCCGCACCCCCGCGCGCTCCATGGCCACCAGCACTTCAATCAGCGGCTGCTCGATTGTTTCGTACACTGAGCGTAAATCGGGTTCGACCGACAATTTAGGCCACAAACACTGCTGCAATTGCCCCGTTACATCGGCATCTTCGGCCGCATAGGGGCCCGCTTGTTCAAGATGTATCTCGGGGAAGCTCAGTGCTTTGGCGCCCTTGCCGGCAATATCTTCAAACGTGATGGTCGAGCGCCCCAAATACTTTGCCGCCAGCGAATCCATGTCATGCCGTGTGGCGGTTGAATCCAGCACATAGGATTCGAGCATGGTGTCGAATAACACGCCGCGCAGCGTGATGCCATGATTAGCCAACATGTGGCTGTCGAACTTGGCGTTCTGCATCACCTTGGTTCGGGATGCATCTTCAAGCCAAGGTTTGAGATCGGCCAGCACCGTGTCCCGATCCAGTTGCGCCGGCGCGCCGGGATAGTTGTGTGCCAGCGGCACGTAGGCCGCACGATTGTCTTCAATCGAAAAGGAAACGCCGACGATCCGGCCAGCGAATAAATCCAGCGAATCGGTTTCGGTGTCAAAAGCCACCCAATCCATCTTCTTGTCGGTTTTCTTGTCCGCGTTTTTGATTTGCTCCAGCCAACGCTGCCAATCGGCATCCGTCAGGATGGTTTCGTACATCGGCGGATCGCTCAGGGGCAGTTGCCCATCATCCGAAGAAGTACGCCGAGTTTCCTGGCTTGGTGTAGAAACGGGAGCAGGAACCGAAGACGCCTCTGAAAACTGCCTGCGTAGCGTATTGAGTCCAAACTTCTCCGCCAGCGCACGGACTGCATCGACATCCGGTTCCTCTACAGCCAGATCCGCCAGGGCAATGGGCAGGTCGCAATCGGTGCGAATCGTCACCAGCTCACGCCCGATGGGCAGAAATTCCTTGGCAGCCCGCAGCGACTCGCCCACCTTGCCTTTGATTTGATCGGCATGGGCCATCAAATTATCCAGCGATTGCCATTCATTGAGCCATTTGGCGGCTGTTTTCGGGCCACATCCCGGCACACCGGGCACGTTATCTACTGTATCCCCAACCAGCGTCAGGTAATCGATGAACTGAGCTGCGGTGATGCCATATTTCGCTTCGATAGCCGCTTCATCCAGCACCGTATTGGTCATGGTGTTCACCAGACGTATTCCCTCGGTCACCAACTGCGCAAAGTCCTTGTCGGCGGTCGCGACCAGCACCGATTCACCGTTCTGCCGCGCCTGATGCATTAGTGTCCCGATCACATCATCGGCTTCCACACCCGAAACGCACAACAACGGAAAACCCAATGCTCGCACCAACTCATGCACCGGCTCGATTTGCACGCGCAGGTCATCCGGCAGCGGTGGGCGTTGTGCTTTGTATTCGGGATAGAGTTCATCGCGAAATGTCGGGCCGGGCGCATCGAACACCACGGCCATACGGTCGGGATTTTCCTCTCGCCGAAGTTTCTGCAACATATTGATCACGCCGTGAATCGCGCCCGTCGGTGTGCCATCCGGTGCCGTCAGCGGGGGCAGCGCATGGAAGGCACGGAACAGGAACGAACTACCATCCACCAGAATCAGCGATTTGGATTTCACTGTCGGTTCGGCGGGCTCGACTGGAAGGGCAACGTGCGAGGAAAAGAGATCATTCATGGTTGGTCATCGAAATTTGGCTTCAAGGTCGGTACTATGCCACATGCTCTTGGGCATAGGCTGCTGCCACGGGCGATTCGACCAAGACGGCTCATTGAACCGGGCTACAAATAAGCAAACCAGCTAAACACACCAGATGACATCCGCGCATGAGTCCAAAAATACCCAATCACCCGTCCCGTCTCGATAAAAGCGAACGACTGAGCCAGGAATCGTGGAAAATTTTCCAGATCATGGCCGAATTCGTGCAGGGTTATGAAACGCTGGCCAGCATTGAACCTGCTGTTACCATTTTCGGTTCCGCCCGATTTGCGCCCGATCATCCCCACTATCTGATGACCGTCGAAATCGCCCGGCTCCTCTCGGACGGCGGTTTTGCGGTTGTCTCCGGTGGCGGGCCCGGCATCATGGAGGCCGCGAACAAGGGCGCGAAGGAAGGCGGCGCGCCGAGTGTCGGTTTGAATATCACCCTGCCGCACGAGCAGCACGACAATCCATATCAGGATATTTCCCTGCATTTTCAGCATTTTTTTGCGCGCAAGGTCATGTTCGTAAAATACGCTTCTGCCTATGTCGTCATGCCAGGCGGCTTCGGCACGCTGGATGAAATGGCGGAGATACTCACGCTGGTGCAAACCGGCAAATCCCGCCGCATTCCCATCATTCTGGTGGGCACTGCGTTCTGGAGCGGCCTGCTGAATTGGTTCAAACAGACACTGTTGACCGAGGGCACTATTGGCGAGGGTGATATGGATCTGATGACCGTTTGTGATGAGCCACAAACCGTGGTCAGTACCATTTTCGATTTCTACCGCAACCGAAATTTGGGCGCGACCGCAGAAGAACAGAAGAAACTGCTCGATCTGTAAGACAGCTATAAACTGGGGCGATAAAAACGAGCATCACTCCATTCAGAGAAACCATTTTTCACGCGAGCGGTTTTCGCTTACCCTGCCCGCCAAGCCTAGTCGGACCCGTCGACCTCGACGCGTCAACGCCTCGCCGAGCCCCCAAGACCGGAACGAATTACCATGTCGGTTTTCACCACAGTACACGAACATCAACTCAACCAATTCCTGACGCAATTCGATTGCGGTCGGCTCGTTTCCTTCGCGGGCATCGCGGCAGGCATCGAGAATACCAACTACTTCGTTACCACCGATCGCTATGCGTTGGTACTGACGCTGTTCGAACACCATCAACCGGACGAACTGCACTACTTTCTCGATCTGATGGCGTATCTGGCAGAACATGACATTCCGACCGCCCACCCGATGTGCAGCAAAAGCGGCTCCTATCTCGGCGAACTCAATGGCAAACCCGCTGCACTCGTCCGCCGCCTGACGGGCGGATCGCTGGAACATCCCAATACCGAAGAATGCCGCACGATGGGCACCGCGCTCGGCCAGATGCATCGTACCAGCCCCGGTTTTGGCGGCTACCGCGAACCCGACCGGGCCTTGCCGTGGTTGCAGGAAACCGGTGCCATACTGGCGGCACATCTTGCCAAAGACATCGAAGGCGAAACCGTCGCCCTGCTTGAAGACGAGCTCGATTTTCAGCAAAACCACCCGCGCGGCCATCTGCCGCAAGGCGCCATTCATGCCGACTTGTTCCGTGATAACGCCTTGTTCGAACAGGGCCGCCTGACCGGCATCATCGACCTGTACTACGCCTGCAACGACGCCTTGGCCTATGATCTGGCCGTCACCATCAACGACTGGTGCCGCGACGAGCAGGACGGCATTGACGAAACGCGCGCCCGTGCAATGCTGGCCGGTTACCAGGGCGAACGTCCGCTCAACGACGACGAACGCGCCGCTTGGCCCGGATTGCTTCGTGCGGCCGCCATGCGTTTTTGGCTTTCGCGACTCAAGGATCAATGTTTTCCTCGCGAAGGCGAAATGACTTATCAGAAAGACCCCGAAGTTTTCCGTCGCCTGCTGATCGCCCATCGAGCACAGGCAGACGCCACCCGCGCCTGGCTCAATGGCTGAATCGCCTCCGCTGCCGCCCATCATTCTGCACGGGCGAACCGGAGACCCGGTCATCATCGACCCACCGCTCGCGCTCGCCCCCATGGCCGGTGTTTCAGACCGCCCTTTCCGCCAGCTCTGCCGTGAATACGGCGCAGGGCTGGTGGTCACGGAAATGATGAGCGCCAAACCGGAACTGCAATCCAGCGCCAAAAGTCGCCTGCGCCAAATCGACAGCAACGACATCGAACCCCGTGCGGTGCAGCTGCTGGGCAATGATCCGTTTGAGCTGGCCGAAGCCGCCCGATTTGCAGTCTCGCAAGGCGCACAACTGATCGACCTCAACCTCGGCTGCCCTGCCAAAAAGGTATGCAAACGCGCTGCAGGATCTGCACTCATGGCAGAACCGGATACCGTCGCCCGCCTTCTGGAAGCACTGGTGGCCGCCGTCGATTGTCCGGTTAGCCTGAAAATGCGCACCGGTCCGGACCGCGAGTGGCGCAATGCCGTTGCGATCGCAAAAATCGCCGAGAATGCCGGGATATCCATGCTGTCGATCCACGGGCGCACCCGCGCAGACCGCTACGAAGGCGAAGCGGAATACGACACCATTGCCGAAGTGGTTGCCGCCGTCGACCTGCCAGTGTTTGCCAATGGCGACATCACTACCCCTCAGAAAGCCCGTCAAGTGATCGCCCATACGGGCGCCGCGGGCATCATGGTCGGACGAGGCGCGTTTGGTCAGCCCTGGATTTTCTCCGCGTTAAAAGCCGAGCTCACCGGCCAACCACTCCCCAGCCCCCCGGATCGCGCCGAACGTGTCGTTGCCATCAAAAAACAATTTGAAAAAATCTATCATCATTACGGCGACTCATTAGGAATTCGCATCGCCCGAAAGCATCTGGGCTGGTATGCTGCGTCCCTTGAATTGGGTGAAGAAGATCGAGCTGTATTCAACCGCTTCGAGCACCCTGAACAGCAACGCCAATGGTTAGCGCAGCACGCTAACGGATAAACTCCCTTACCCGGCTGAACGAACGAATCCGCTTATGAATGCAAAAACACCCACGGAAGAAATCCCTCTGGCCAACGGCCACTGGCAGTGTCTGAATACGGATGAAGCACATGGTGACAACCCCGTTCAGCAGGCCGTGCGTGCAGCGCTCGATGCCTTGTGGGAAACGTTGGAAGGCGACCAGCCCAGCAATCTCTACGACCTCGTTATCGCGCAGATCGAACGCCCCCTGCTGGAAACGGCGATGATGCGCTGCGAGCAAAATCAGTCCCGCGCGGCCGAATGCCTTGGCATCAACCGCAGCACCCTGCGCAAGAAACTCAAACAGCATCAATTACTGCCCGGAGAAGGCTAAAACTGGGCAAAATCATCTTGAAGAAGAGCCGCGTTCATACGGAGCAATTCTTCGGACACTTGGTTCGATCCGGCAAATCCTCCCCAGCCCCCTTTTCAAAGGGGGCGTCTGTTTTTTTGAATGGACAGGCTTCCCCCCTCGTAAAAAGGGGATGAGGAAAAGACAGCCCCCTGTGGAGTTATTCAGGGGAGTTATTCAGGGGAGTTATTCAGGGGAAGCTCGAAATACCAGTCATTCCCGCGTAGGCGGGAATCCAGCGCCTTGATTTTTCCAGCGCTTTGATTTTTCTGGGTTCCCGCTTTCGCGGAAACGACGAATCATGGGTATTTCGAAGTGTCCTCAGACTGTTCAGAATCACTTTTCAGTACCAGCAATCGTCGAATAATCTCTCCGGCCACAATGTGACCGAAAATATTCGGCATGTAGCTGATTGTGCCATTGACGGCCCTCGGGCGAATACCGGTGTCTGTGGGCACATGCGGGGCGGGTTTGCTCGGCAGTTCGGTGGAATAGACGACCGGGATATCCAGTGCGCAATCGAGTTGGCGAAGGCGCGTGCGCAGCACACGGGCAAGGCCACAGCCTTGCACTTCGGACAGTGTGCCGACCCGTACGGCGCGCGGATCGAGGCGATTCCCCGCACCCAGCGCCGTCATGGTCATGATGCCCCGTGCCCGGGCTTGTGCCAGCAATACGGCCTTGACGCCGATCGAGTCGATACAATCGGCAATCGCATCCATGGGGTGCTGTTCCAATAGTTCGGTCACGCCGGATTCTTGCAAGAAATACGGCAGGGGCACGGTGGCAATGTCATTGCGGATCGATGCGAAGCGCGCTACGGCAACCTCTGCCTTGCTTTCCCCAATCACCGCTTCGGTTGACAGCATTTGCCGGTTGAGGTTCGAACGGCAGAATGTGTCGTGGTCGAGCAGGTAGACCGTACCCACACCGGCACGAACGAGCGACTCGGCGCACGCGCCGCCCACACCCCCCAAACCGGCGACAAGAACACGTGCCCGACGCAGCGCTTCCAAACCGTTTTCGCCAACCAGCAATTCAGTGCGCTCTTCCAATCGTTCAGACATCACTATCATTCCAGTCAAAAGAACCTCATTATGCGCAAAATTCCCGCATCTCGCCGTCTAACAACTAGAATCATCGTCATGGCTTTTATTCATGGTGTTGATTAAGCTTCATCAATGAATATTTTTTACTCAATACAGGCTCATTCACGGATTTTCACAGCGCGATGACAGCCCACCCAACCAACAATAATGACCAGCCACAACGTGATGACTCAGCCGCCGTGCAGCCCCTCGTTGAGAAGATGGAACGCCAGCAAGCGTTATTGCAATCCTTGCTTGGGCAAATCGACATCCTCATCTCTGCTGCCGACGAGCATGAGCTCCTGGATGTCGTTTGCACGCAATTATTGGCTTCCGGCTTGTTTGTTGGGGCATGGCTCGGTCAAGTAGCATCACCCAAGGCGAATGAATTTACGGTAATAACGGCCGGCAGTAATGGGCGAGCAATTCTGGATGTGCTGACCCAAGAGCAAGCATCGGTTTTGAGTGATTTTCTTGCGCGTGCTCAATTCAAAGATCAGGCACTCGTCGAGGAATCCGATCTTACCGCGCTCACCGAGCCCTGGCGACCGTTCGCGCCGAACAATGCCCATCTCAGCATTTTTTTCATTCCTATCTTTCGCAACGAATTACCCTGGGCCGTGTTGGTGGTGGTGCACACTCACGATCAGCCATTAGACCGCCTTGTCAGCGACACTCTGACTCGCTTGGGTGAATTGATCGATACCGCCTTGGGCCAACTGGATTTGCGTAAGCAACTGAGCGAAGAATACGAACGCACGGCGTATCTGGCCTATCACGACGCGCTGACTTCGTTGGCGAACCGACGCTTTCTCGATGAAGAGCTTCCCAAGGCGATGGCACGCGCACAACGACACGAGCAATCGCTTGCGATCGTTATGCTCGATATTGATGATTTCAAACCGATCAATGATCAATACGGTCATGCCGTCGGTGATGAACTGCTGGTCGACCTCGCCAACCGTTTAAGTAAAACCCTGCGTTCATCCGATTTGGCCGTTCGTCAGGGCGGCGATGAGTTTATTTTGCTCATTGAGGGGATTAACTCGAAAAATGAACTGACTCAGGGGCTCAATCGCATTCAAACAAGCCTGGATAAACCCTACGAGCTACCCGAAGGCAAAACCCATGTCCGATTCAGTATGGGAATCACCGTTTTCCCCGAGGATGATGTTGCTCCCGATATCTTGATCCGTCATGCCGATGCCGCCCTGTATGCCAGCAAAGATCAAAAATACAAACGCCAACTCCCATGGCAGTTCTGGCATGAATTGGGAAGCGGCGATGCAAACACGCCTGTTGACTCGTTTGATCGCATACCGGCCTACGGCCCGGAAGCGGCCGCATTGATCAAAAAAGTCTCGGCGGAAGTAAGACAGTTGACCGAAGGATTTGTGGATCGGTTTTACCGGGAGCTGGCTGCTGTCGACCGAGACTCGGGAAAAATCATCTCCTGGCTCAGTGCAGAAGAATATGAACATTTACGTTCAAGGCAAACCGAGCATCTTGAATTTTTGCTCTCGGCCGATCTCACTGAAGAAGCACACTGCACCAAGGCACGGGCGGTTGGCGATATCCACGCGTTCATTGGTGTTTCGGCAAGCAGCCTGGTGCGTGCTATCACGGTGTACATGCACCAATTCGATGACGCTTCGCTGAAATTCCAGTTGGGTCGCAAGGATTTTAACAACCTGGAATCCATCATCACCTCCCGACTAAGCACCGAGCTCTCGGAAGAACTTGAAGCCGAAGAGCAAATAAGCGCGCAATTTCAAGAGGGCCTCAACGCAATCGATGCGTTAAGCAGAACCAACACGTCGTGGCAAAACTTTAACGAGCAATTACTTGAGATTCTCTGTGGCCTCCCCGCGATAAAGGCGGCCTGGATTGGCGCCCCGGATGACCTGGGCCAATTCGTCGTTAATTTTGAGCATTACGGGGACGAGATAGACAAAGTGCTCCAAGCGTATCCCGATCGGATCGAACTGCCGAGCGTCCTCACGCAGGCAACCGGTTCGCAGGGCTCAACGGGCTTAGCATTTCGAACAGGCCAGGTGCAACGCATCAACAACTTCTCAACCAGCCTTAACGCTGAAAAATGGCGAAATGTAGCAAAGCATGTAGGTATTCGCAGTTCGGTTAGCGTCCCTATTCTGGATGCGCAACGCAATTCGATCGCTGTGCTCACGCTCTACGGCGCCTATCCGGGCATGTTCGAATCGCCTCATCGCGCATCCTTCAGCCATCAACTGGGCTTTATCGTCAGTCAGACGTGGGCTCAATTTAATCAAGACTCAGACGCCACGATCTCGATTCATGAGATCAACCGATGGCGGGAAGCCCTTTATGGCGACGGTTTGCACTTCGTCTACCAGCCAATCATTGACTTACATACCGGCAAGCTCAATAAAGTTGAAGCACTCGCCAGACTGGATCTATCCGACGGCCGAACCATCATGCCTGGACAATTTATTCCAAGGCTCAATGAACGCCAGATTATTTATGTATTCAGAAAAGGCTTGGATTTTAGTTTGCGCCAATTAAGCGCGTGGCATGAAAGCAAAAAGATGAAGGGTATTGGCTTATCACTTAATCTGCCGTTGGAAGCGTTATTAAATTCACACTGTATCGATTGGGTTCGCGATGCGTTAAGTCGCTTCAATGTATCGGCAAATCATTTATGGCTTGAAGTACTGGAACACTCCGAGACCGAAGATCACGTCCATATGATTGCGCAAATGCAAAAGTTAAATGAGCTTGGCGTGCATTTGGCGATGGATGATCTGGGCTCCGGTTACAGCAGCCTTATACGCCTCAACAAGATGCCATTTGATACCGTTAAAATCGATCAGGCGCTTTTACGCTCAGCGTATGACGACCCACCAAGAATCATCAAGTTCATCAGTGCATTGATTCGTATGACACAAATCATTGATTTGGATGTCGTCGTCGAGGGTCTCGAGCATCCGGATCTGATCGAGACCGCTCGGATACTGGGTGCCAAGTTTGGTCAAGGATACGGCATTGCTTTCCCCATGCCACCCAATCAACTTGAAAACTGGCTGAATAATCAAAAACCAAATTCACCCATTAGCGCCCCAACAACACCCATGGGCGCCTTGGCCACACATATGTCATACATTGAAAATGCGACTCATAAATGCGCGCCCATTCTGGAAGGAAAAGACCCGACTCTTTGCCCTGTTCATCGTTTCATTGAAGAACACGGTTTGATTGACAGCAAAATTGATCATGCCCATCGAGCCATTCATAAAACCAGTTCAAAAGATCAAAAGCTCTACGTTAAGTGCGCAAACAAATTCCAAGCACTACTGAGCCCGTTAATTATCGAGCCAGCATCGAAAATAGATATGGGAAAACCGCACGCAAACGATACTCACCGATGAAAACCATGCAATCACTTAACTGCCTGATTGTCGGTGGTGCAGTGCGTGATCGACTGCTGGGCCGCCCGATCCATGATCGCGACTGGGTGGTTTTAGGCAGCACACCCGAAGCAATGCAGGCGCAGGGTTTTTTGCCGGTGGGTCACGATTTTCCGGTTTTTCTGCACCCAAAAACCCGTGAGGAATACGCCCTTGCCCGCACCGAACGCAAATCCGGGCGCGGGCATCAAGGATTCACCTTCAATGCCGATCCCAAGGTGACGCTTGAAGACGACCTACAACGGCGCGATTTAACCATCAATGCCATGGCGCAAACTGCCGATGGCACACTGATCGACCCGTTCGATTTCAAACGCGATCTCGATGACCGCATCTTGCGTCACGTGGGCCCGGCCTTTGCCGAAGACCCTTTGCGCGTGCTGCGCGTCGCCCGCTTTGCCGCCCAACTGGCGCCGTTGGGCTTTACCTTGGCGTCGCCAACCCGAGATCTGATGCAGGCAATGACCAACGCGGGCGAACTCAACGACCTGACCGCCGAACGGGTTTGGCAGGAAACCCATAAGGCATTGGCCAGCCCTGCGCCCGCCCGCTACTTCGATATTCTGCGCGATGTCGGCGCACTGGCCGTGCTGTTCCCCGAAGTCGATGCCCTGTTCGGTGTGCCACAACCAGAAAAATACCACCCGGAAATCGACAGTGGCGTTCACACCCTACTGGCGCTGACGGCTGCCGCCAAGCTGACTGATGATGTTGGCATTCGCTTTGCCGTGCTCTGTCACGATCTAGGCAAGGCATTGACACCATCGGATGAATGGCCACGACATATCGGACACGAAGCTCGCGGCGTGGCACCGGCCACCGCACTGAGCGATCGATTACGCGTGCCCAAAGCCATCAAGGAATTGGCGATTCTGGTCACGGCGCAGCACGGGCGCGTTCATCATGCGCTGGAAATGAAACCCGCCACCTTGGTGGACTTAATCGAGTCCCTTGATGGCTTGAGGCGACCGGAACGGATGGAAGCGGTGCTGCTGGCCTGCCACGCCGACGCACGCGGGCGCTTGGGCTCGGAAAACTGCGATTACCCACAAGCAGACCGCGTCCGTGCGGCCGCCGAGGTGATCCGTTCTGTATCGCCACAAGCGTTCGTCGCCCAAGGATTAAAAGGGCTTGCCATAAAAAACGCCCTGCATCAGGCGCGCGTGCAGCAATTGGCCGAGCAACTGCCGCGATAAGTAGCGGCGGATTAAAAGCCGCTAATTAAATCCAGAACAATAAACGATCTGTACGCCGTGTTCGTCCAACGGCTGAACCTAATTTCATTTCGAGTTCATCGTCAAGAATGAATCAATTTCACGCACCCTCACCCTGACCCTCTCCCATTAAGGGAGAGGGCGCCCATATTCTTGCCCATTGCGGCAGAACCCAAAAACCAAGGCCCAAACCAAGCTTTATTCAATCGTTCAGTAATTCCAACAATGTAGGCTGCTCGCCTCGCCACTGAAGACGCAGCAGGCAGGCATATTCTGTGTCCACAAAATGCGTGGCGACGGGCGGCGCGTTGAGAGCCCAAACAGCCGCCGTTCGAATCACCACCGCATGAGCCACAACCAATGTTTTGCCATCGGATGGTTGCGCCTTGGCATGGTGAGCAAGTGAACCGGTGACTCTTGAGAAGAAATCATCCATGGCCTCACCGCCGGTGGGCATGCCCCGATCCGGGTCGGCTTTGTATGCCCGATAATCAGCCGCGAAGCGTTCCTTGACTTCCCGGTGGCTCAGCCCTTCCCAGCAGCCAAAACCACGCTCACGCAGGTTGGTGTCGACCTGAAGCGGCAAACCGCGCTCGCCAGCCAGCGCTTCGGCAAATGCCCTACAGCGGATCAACGGGGAGGAGACGATCTGCGTCCAGTTTGCTTTGCCTGCCGCCTCCAGTGCGTCTACGCGGTCGCGCATTTGCTTCCAACCCATCTCACTTAATGGATCATCTACCCGATCGCCACGATAGCGCTTGCCGCCCGCAGGTTCGCCATGACGTAGCAGATCGATTTGTCCCGGCATCAGCGCAACCAACCGGACAATGTGAACAGGGCGACGATGCCCAAACCGATCATCAGGGCCCGCAAAACAATGGCTGAGGCATTTTTGTACCAACGGGACTGATCGGCCAGGCACACCGCGCCCTCGGCGCAATCATCCTCACGTTCCAGCTCAAGCGATGCGTTACCCACCCGACCAATCAGGTCGGCATTTTTTTCTGCCAATGAAAGATCGTTTTTGATGGGGCCATTGAGCCAGGCATCCAAACCGCGATTAAAACCGCCGGCCAGCAATAACAAAAAGGCGTATAAACGGGCGATCGGCCAATCGAGCAGCGCCAAAAGCCGTGCGGGTAACGCGTCAATGAATGAGCCAGTTTGCGCATGTGGACTCGGCAGTGACTCGTTGATCGCACCGGCGTTAGCGGTGGTGTTGGCGCCGGAGTTGACCGCAGAGTTGATAATGGGCGGCGGCTGCGCAAACCAATCGGTCAGCCGATAAAACAATGCGCCCGCCGGACCCAAAACAACAAACCAGAACAGAACCGCGAACCATTCGTTAAAGCCCAGTGTGATAATCCGTTCGGCCAGTTGTTGTGGACTCGCTTCTTCAATTGAATCGGCCTGTTCGATCGGATCAGCCCCATCGCGCCATAACTGGGCACGGCATTGCGCGGCGTGCTCGGCATCTTCTTGCTGGCAGGCTTGTGCCAGTGCCTTGGCTTTTTTATGGGCCTGACCAGGCGCCACCAAAAGCAATAACGTGGCAATTGATACAACAAGGTACAGCAACACGCCCAACAAGGAGCCCTGATCTGCGTCAATCCAGGCCAGAAACCAGGCCAGAAACCATGCCAGAATCAGCGGCGGCACGAACCAAACAACCAGCAGGGCCAATGACTCGCCCAGCACCGCAGACAGGCGCTGCCGCAGCGATAAGACCCTTTTTTGCACGCCGCGGTCGGCACACCAGCGGGCCAGTGCTGTCCAGGATCGTTCGAGCACGACAACGACCAGCAGAATAAACAGTTTCATGTCAAAGGCTCCGAAGGCGGGAAGTCAGAAAACCCATGGTACAGGCCAATGGTATAGACAATAACGCCGCACAACCATCAGGCGAAACGCAGGCCATCGGGCAGCCGCCCGGCCAGATGCCCCCAATTGAATGCAGGCCCCGGGTCAGTTTTGCGGCCCGGCGCTATTTGCTCATGCCCGCGCACGTCAGCCAGATCGGGATAACGCTGTTTCAATGCCGCAAGCACTTCCACTAACTGATCGTATTGCACCGAGGTGTACCGGTCGGTATCGGTGCCTTCAAGCTCGATGCCGATGGAAAAATCGTTACAGCGTTCACGGCCGTTGAACATCGATTCGCCCGCATGCCAGGCCCGCCGCGTGAATGGCACAAACTGGATCATCGAACCATCCCGCCGGATAAACACATGCGCCGACACCTGAAGGTGGGCGATTTGGGCATAGTACGGGTGTGCGTTCGGGTCCAACGTACCGGTGAACAACTGCTCAACACCATCGCCGCCATACTCGCCCGGCGGCAGAGAAATACCGTGCACGACGACCAGCGAAATGGCCAGCTCCGACGGCCGATCATCGCAAGAAGGCGAACGCACGAAACGTACGCCACTGAGTGTTTCGGTTTTAGGATCAACGATCATGATTGCCTCCTTACGGCTACTAGGGAATCCATTCAAAGACATTCGCATTTTAGCGCTTGCCATTCTACATCGCTTGATCTAAAGTCAAACGCAACATGCATACCGGTCGGTATGTTGATCGAAATTTGAATGGGAAAGTACATCAATGCACAGCCCAGCACCCAATATGACGCCCGATCTGACGCGCGAGAAAATCCTGCACGCAGCTGCCGCGGAAATTCATCGGCAAGGTTTTCAGGCAGCCAGCATCGCCCATATTTTGGCCTCGACTGGGCTCACCAAGGGCGCGCTCTATCATCACTTCCCATCCAAGCAGGTTCTGGGTCTTGCGGTAGTAGATGAAGTGATTCGCAGCGGGCTGGAGGAACGCCTGTTCACCCCCTTGCGCGAAGCGAACGATCCGCTCGACACCCTGTTGGCGTACATGGATCGCCGCATCCGCGACCTGACCGACGACGCTTTCGAACTCGGTTGCCCGCTGAATAACCTCGTGCAGGAAATGAGCCCCGTCAATGAGGCGTTCAAAACCCAGCTCGACCAGATCCTGCAAACTTGGCAAAGCGTGATTGAGCAAACCCTGATCACGGGGCAGGCGCAAAACCGGATTCGACAGGAAGTTGATTGTGAAGCGACGGCAATGTTTATCGTTTCTGCCTGGGAAGGTTGTTGGGGGATGGCGAAGAATCGACAATCAGCACAGACATTCCGATTGTGCATGGCGCAATTACGTCAATTTGTACTGAGCCTCGCGCCCGCAACATAAAGCTCGGGCTAAGTGAAACCAGTACCAAAAAGATAGTTAAGAGAATCCGAAAAGCCCAGATTGGGTTTTTGGGT
Organism: Halothiobacillus neapolitanus c2; assembly: GCF_000024765.1. Lineage (GTDB taxonomy): Bacteria > Pseudomonadota > Gammaproteobacteria > Halothiobacillales > Halothiobacillaceae > Halothiobacillus > Halothiobacillus neapolitanus. Next base: position 1,830,546 of record NC_013422.1, read on the forward strand.
ACCTCGAAAAACCGTAACGAGCATGTTCGAGTGCAAGGAGCCGCGGGCTTGCGCCAGCTTTGCGTTCAGTGAGCAACGAGACATATCAAGTAGATAGGCGAGGCGCGAACGAGCACGCGACGCCGCAATCGGACAGTGGGCTGCCGCCAGCTTCGCGTTCAGTAGGTTTTTCGAGGCACCCTTTTTTCGAACGGCATCTGGGTGAGTAGCCATTGCGGGCGGCTCGACAGGTACATCGCGAACCGGACCGAACAAGGCTGACCAGTGCCCACCAAACTGTTCAAGCCGAATCATTTCAGGGGGGAATCTCGAAAAACCCGTCATTCCCGCGTAGGCGGGAATCCAGCGCCTTGATTTATCTGGGTTCCCGCTTTCGCTGGAACGACGAATCACGGGTATTTAGAGGTGCCCAGGGTTTGGGTGCACGATTTTTTGGGCGAATCTACATACCGAACGGTCGGTACATTAGATGTTTGTTTTCCTTGTTCAGGCTATTTTTCAGGAGAGTTCATCATGTCTTTGATTAAAATTACCCCACCAGAACAGGCTGAAGGCCAGTTGGCCGAAACCTACCGCGACATCCAGAATCTGTTCGGCATGGTGCCCAACGCACTGCAAATCAGCAGCGCTAACCCCGAGTTGTTGGCCAATCGCTGGCAGGCGACGCGGTATTTTCGCAATCACCCCACCCTGGGCAGAGCCTTGCTGGCCACGATTCGCCTGCTGGTTTCCGACGCCAATCATTGCGCCTACTGTGTTGACTTCAATGCCGCCATGCTCATCAACGCCTGCGACCAAACTCCGGAGCAAGTCGCCGCCACACGGCAAGATCCAAGTCAGGCACCGCTGTCTGCCAAAGACAAGGCGCTGTTGTTGTTCACGCTCAAATCCCTGCACACGCCCGCAGATGTCAACAGTGAGGACGTCGCCGCCCTGCATGCGTTGGGCTGGACTGACCGCGATCTGCTCGATGCAGTCACGCATGCGGCCTATAACCGCGCGGTGGACATGATTCTCAACACCTTCAAGGTTGAACGAGATTTTTAATCCGCCACGCTAAAAATCGAAACAACGATAGACAAATTATCTTGTCTACCCCCACCACCTGTTGTGTCACCCTGTTCTGGAGAACACCATGAATCTTGCGGGCGTATATGCCTTAATTATCTTATCGACCTTCTTTTGGGGGGCGAATTTCGTGCTGGCCGGATTTGTCCTGACCGATCTATCGCCCACCTGGTCGGCCGCTTTGCGCTTCGGTCTGGCCGCGCTGATCCTGCTGGGGGTCGCAGTCAGCCAAGGGGCACCGCTCGGTACACTGATCCGTCGACATGGCAGCAGCTACTTCACCTTGGGTCTCATCGGCGTGGCGGGGTTCAACCTGCTTTTTTTCTTTGCGCTGCAAACCACCAGTGCCGACAACGCCGCGCTGATCATGGCCACCAATCCACTGCTGACAACGTTTCTGGCGTGGTTGATTCTCAATGAACATCCCGGTTTGCAGCGCTTGCTTGCCTTGCCCGTTGCGCTACTGGGTGTCTCGGTGGTGATTTCCGATGGTCATCTGGCCCACGTGATTGATCTGCATATCGTACAGGGTGACTGGCTGATGCTCGCGGCGAATCTGTGCTGGGCTTTTTACAATGTTTTGAATCGCCGCCTGATGCCCAAAACGGTCAGTCCGACCGTCAACACGGCCCTGATCGTATCGGCAGGTGCGCTGGTTCTACTGGTCGTGGCCGGGTTCAACCCACAAGGTCTTCACCCACTCTCGCTGCAAGCCGGCTTTGCCTTGACCGGGCTCGTCATTGGCGGCACCGTACTCGCCTATCTACTCTGGAATACCGGCATCGCCCGTCTGGGCGCGGGTCGCACGGCCCTGTTCATGAACCTGATTCCGGTCTTCGCCATGCTGAGCGCCATCACCATCGGCACCTATCCCACACCCATGCAGTTGCTGGGCGGCGCGATCGTGTTCAGTGGTTTGTTCATCAGCATGATCCCGAACCGGAAGAAACCAACGGTCGTGCTTGAAGCAGCCTGAGTGTTTGGGACACAATCCGTCCAGTCACTGACGCCAGAGATCGAATTGGAACCACAGGAGCAAGCCATGCCATCAGAACGAGCCGAACGCGGTATGGATATTTTGCGACAGATCAATCCGCAGTCGGCGCAGGCGCTTTTTTCCGAGCTGGAATCCATCGCCCCGGATTTGAGCCGGTTCGTCGCCGAATTTGCTTACGGCGACATCTATGCCCGACCCGGCCTTACCCTTCGCGAGCGCGAAATGATCACCGTGGCCGCCCTCACCGCTCAGGGCAATGCCGCACCGCAACTCAAATCGCATATTGTCGGCGCATTGAATTCGGGCTGCACCGAACAGGAAATCATCGAAATCATGCTTCAGATGGCGGTTTATGCCGGTTTTCCAGCCGCCATCAACGGCATCATGGCCGCCAAAGAGGTCTTCACGGCCCGAAAGGCAAACGAAACCGATCCCGCCTGAAACCTCTGGATTACTGAGAATCTGGTCGCACCAGACCATGTACGTGCTCGATCACCCCGTTCAAGGCCGCCACCACCGCCTGCTGGCGAACTGATGCCCGATCGCCCTCGAACCGGAATCGGGTCGCCCACGCATCGCTGCTCTCACCCGGTATTGATGAGCCAACCCGGAACCGCCACGCAATCCACACCGTGCCCACCGGCTTTTCCACCGAGCCGCCCCCCGGCCCCGCAATGCCGCTGATTGCCACCGAATAATGCGCGGTGCTGTTCGCCAACACCCCAGCAGACATTGCCAATACGCACTCCCGACTCACCGCGCCGAATCGCGCGAATATCGACTCAGGCACGCCCAGTAATCGGGTCTTGGCCGCATTGCTATAAGTGATAAAACCACATTCGAACCAAGCCGAGCTGCCAGCCACCTCGGTAATCGTCGCCGCCAACCCGCCGCCTGTGCAGGATTCGGCCACGCTGATTATCTGCTGATTGGCCGCCAGCAAAGCGCCCAATCGACCGGATAGGCGCAACACCTCGGCTGTTGGGTTATCAATCGACGGATCAAGCTGCACGTTACTCACCTCATTGTTCAGAGCCAATCTCACCATCCACATAAAACCAGCGGCCCTGCTCTTTCACAAACCGGCTGCATTCGACCAACCGTTGTGCCTTGCCGCCGCCGACACGCCAGCGCGCCACAAAGCAGACCACACCGTGCGCATAGCCGATGCCGCCCGCCTCGACCCGATCGATTCGCAACCCCAGCCACCTCGTCGGCTCGTCCTGTTCAAGATCAAGCGATGGAGGCCGCGTGGAGGCGTGCCAACTCGCCAGCAGATAAGGCTCGTCCGCCTGCGTAAACGCCGTATAGCGCGACCGCATCAATTGCTCGGCCGTTTCGGGCAAAACGCCCTGATCGATAAAGCGGCCGCAGCACAGGGCATAACCCCTGCCGGAACCACAGGGGCAGGATCGTTCAGCCATCGTTGCGCAACGCCTTGCCCGCCAGCGTCGGTTCTTTGTCCGTCCGCGTCTCCAGCTTCAAATAGCTCACCAGCCGCACACTCCCTTCACGATGCAAGACTTCATGCACCTGCCCCACCGCGGCAAGAATCGCATTCATTTCGCCCTCGATATTCGTACCTGAAGCGTGCGTCTCAACCAGAAAATCATGCGCCTTGAGCAACCCGACAACACGAGTCACCTCCTCACGCACCGATACCCCGTTACCAATAGGAATCACTTGCAACTCTGCCGTAGCTTTCATGTCTGGTTATTCTCCGAAATTTGAAGCCGCGCTATCGCCCATCTACTCAGATGTCGGTGCTATCTCCGCACGACATCTGATTTGATGCGGACACATCGAATTTCCGATCCAAACACCGGTATTTTTCGCGGGAATTAAAAAGGCACACTCTGAATGCAAATAATGTTTAACCATCGCTGACTTGGTCTTTGGAGCACAGTAAAACATCAACGAACCAATCAGCACGCTGAATTCGTCATTTTCTGTAAAAAAATGCGAACTGTCATTTTGAAATGCAAGAAGCTATGTAAAATCGACAGAGCAAAACAAACGGAATCGGACAACGACAAATAGGACGCTTTAGCAACATGACATTACGCCACACTCTCTATACAAAATGCGCACTTGGCCTGCTGTGTGCGCTCGCCCTCAACCTGCCCGCCCAGGCCGGCCTGCCCGTTTCAACAACGAATATCGCACTTCCGGCACCCTCTGCCGCCAGCTCATACAAGCCCGACACAGTGGTCCCCAACGAGGTTCTGGTTAAATTCGGCAGCACGCTATCGGCACAGAACATGACCCCCACGCTGAATAGCATGGCGAGCAGCGTCAAGCAGATCAACCGTTCGGGTTTGACCTTGGTCAAACTCACGCCCGGCACCGAAACGATTTCATCGGCGATGGCCACGTTACGCGCCATGCCGGGTGTGATTTCCGTCCAACCGAACTTCATTTACCACAGCACAGCCCTTCCCAACGATCCCGAGATTGGCCAACAGTGGGCGCTGAAAAATATAGGGCAGACTGTCTCGAACGCGACCTATGCCACCAGTAATCCGGGCACACCTGGGGATGACATTGATGCAGAAAGCGCCTGGCAATACCAATCCGACTGCTCGTCGGTCACGGTCGCCGTCGTCGATACAGGTATCAACTACACCCAGCAGGATCTGGTCAACAGCATGTGGAATGGTGGGACTCAATACCCACACCACGGCTATGATTTTGTCGATAACGACAATGATCCCTATCCCACAACCGGTGATGAACTCCATGGCACCCATGTGGCAGGCATTATCGGTGCTGAGGGCAACAATGGGATTGAAGGCTCCGGCGTCTGCCAGAAAGCCAGCATCATGTCCGTGCGCTCGCTGGACTCATCAGGCGGCAGCACAGCAAGTGTAGTTCAAGGCGTTTACTTTGCCATTGATCATGGCGCTCGAATCATCAATATGAGTCTGGGTGGCAGCGGCGGTTTCGACCAAGACTTCTCCGACGCAATCAGCTACGCCCAAAGCAAGGGGGCGCTGGTCGTTGTTGCTGCAGGCAATGGCGATGCAAATGGAAATGGCGTTGACGTCGATCAAACCCCTTTTTATCCCTGCGCTTTCCCGCAAGATAACCTGATCTGCGTCGCTGCGCTGGATCAATCGTTCCAGCTCGCCAGCTTTTCTAATTACGGCGCCACCAGCGTGGATGTGGGTGCGCCGGGAACGAATATTCTCAGCACGTTTGCAGGACCGACTCTGACAACGGATTTTTCCAGCGGTTGGACGGCCAGCCTGGGTACCAGCACGGGCTGGGGTTACGGGAAAACCACATCCGGTATCCCGATACTTGTTAATCCGGTTGATTACGGCAAGAGCAATTATGCACCGAGTACAGATGATCGTATCTGGACCGACTTTACGTTTGCACCCGGTACACAACACGTTGCTTTAAATTATTACCTGCAAGGGCGCATGGCTACGGGTGATTATCTCAATTCTGGCGTCGCCGTCGGAAGTAATACGGATCCGTTTGGAAGCAGTGGCACCCAACTCCAACACGAAACGGACACCCTCAGCTCCCCAGCGGCTGCGTACCCGATTGATCAGTGTGCTGGCAAAACGTGTTCGATCGGCTTCCAGTTGACCAGCACGCCCGTAAGTGCAGGCGACACCGGCCCGCTGATCGCTTTTTTCGAGCTCAATACCGTTGCAACCAACACCCATGAGATGGGTATTGAGAACGGCACATCAATGGCGGCGCCCGTCGTCTCCGGCATTGCCGCCTTGTTGATGGCCTCCGACCCGGCCGCCAGCGATATCGACGTCGTCCAGGCAATCAAAAACTCAGGCATACCGGTGCCTACCCTTTCGGGTGTCACCACAACGGGCAAGGCTGTCAATGCCATGCGCGCGCTTGCCAATCTGCACCTGAGTGTTACTGGCCTTGCTGACCAAACGGGTACTGCCGGACAACCGCTTTCTGTCACATTCTCCATCAGCGGCTTGAACGCGCTAGCTGTTTCCGCGAGCAGTAGCAATACTTCTGTATTGGCCAACACCGCAATTACAGGTCAAAACAGTTGCACACAGACAGGGGGCTGTACGCTCCAGCTTCTCCCGGCAATGGGTGGTACTTCTACGATCTATGTGACCGTAAGCGACACATTCGGCCAACAGTCGACGGGCAGTTTCCTGCTGACAGTTCCCTCTTCCGGTGGTGGTGGCGGCGGCAGCATGAACTGGACTTTCCTGCTGGTACTGGCCGTCATTCTGGCTGCCGGTCAATGGCGCAGGCGAGGGTTGGAATCATGAAATGTGGCCGTCTAGTCTCTGCTTCTGTGCTCGCCTTGCTGTTTTCTGGTTGTCAGGGTGTCGGTGGCACCCAGATGACAGGCAAGCCCGTGGCCGACACCCATACTGAGCACAACACCATGACCCCTTCCAATCAACCCGTCGCGGGAGAATACCTGATGACGCTCAAGCCGGGCGTGCCGGAAGACGCTCAGACGCTTGCCGATCTTCGGCGTGATCTTGGCAACTTACCCGTAGTTGCCTTGTCTTCTCTGGGGCACAGATTATATTTGGTCAAAACTCACCCGGACCCGGGTCTGAAAGCGATCCTAGGTACTCTGTCAAACAGCTCGCTCGTCACATCGATTCAGGAAAATCGGCACTATGGCATTAATCCGCCGGATAGACGGGTGCTGTACTGACCATCGATTCGGAAGGCATCGCCTGCACCTACACGGTCAACTCATAACGCGCGCTACCGATCGTTTTTTATCCCCGAATGAGCAGGCCCGGCAGCAGGAGCAAATCGGTCTCCCCGAAATCCACGCCCTGTTGCGCTAACAAGGTAGTGATTTGCCCGCGATGGTGCGTCTGGTGATGAAACAGATGCAGCAGGGCATCACCCAAACGAATCCGGCGTGGCTCAGGCGAGAGCAGACTCGTATAGCTGAACGCTATATCCAGTGAGGACGGTTCCAGACAGGAGACAAAGACGGTCAGATCGTCATCGGTCCGAATACGCTCTGCGGCCAATTCGTGCCAGTCATCATACAAACAGTCATCAAGCCGGCTAACGGGATAGCTTAGACCCTGCATTCGTGCGAGCCAAAGCCGATCGACCAACAGCAGATGATTGAGCGTGCCCGTAATCGAATGAAAAAAAGCACCCAAATCCTGATTCAGCAGATCTGGGGACAAAGCGCCACAAACTGAATATAACTGCCGATTCATCCGTTGATTATATTCATTTTGCAGTAAAAACTGCCGATGTTCGCTCATACGGATAACTTCTCTGGGTAGTAAACGGCGGCGCGGTGAACACGACCTTCCTCATCGAACCAAAAAACCTCTGCTGTGATTTGCTGATTGATCCCTCGATAATAAATCATCAGGCTATCCACCCCCTTAAGTGTGCTAATCAACGAGAAGTGGAGCGTCGGAAATTTTTCAGGCCAGCTGCCCAATAGTCTGCAATCGCCGAATGACCACTCAAATAAGCCTTGTTCTCGCCCTGCACGCGCGCGATCAGAGGTGAGTAGAGCACAACGTCTTCCCGATAATGCGCAAGAATCCGGGGTAGATCGTGGGCATTCCACGCCTCAATCCAGGAAGCGGCAAACTCAGCAGCGGGCGGAATCTGCGCTGCAGCGGAATAAAATATTTTCATGAATGAACAACACGGAAATGAAACAGTTCCGATTTAAGCCACTGGGCCAAAGGCGGATAGTTTCCGGCTGCTACCGTCAACACCATGAGAATCAGTAACCATACAATGCTCATGTAAAGCCACTTCATCGAGTCCATCCTCATCAATCTGTACGGGAGGATCAGATTAACGCCGGGCGCACGTGCAATACAGATACAGAAAAAATTATTTGAACCGGTACAATGAGGGTTCAATTATTCTGTACCGGTAGACAGCCCATGACACGATACCAGCAGATCGCCAGCACACTGCGCGCTCAAATAACCCAGGGGCAATACCCCGTGGGCGCCCGCCTGCCGGGCATCCGACAGTTGGCTGTGCTGACTGGAGCAAGCATCACTACGGTACAAAGCGCCTGCAATCTGCTGCAAGATGAAGGCCTGATCGAAGCCCGGCCTCGGGCCGGTCTCTATGTTTGCCCTCCACGACAGACGAGCCTTACGCCAGTTCATCAGGCACCGCAACCCCGAGCACCGATACTATTGACGCCGACCTCAATCACCGCCGAGGTGATGCAGCAAAGCCTCAATCCGCAGCACATCCCTTTGGGTGCAGCCATTCCTGAAGCCGACTTTCTGGGCATGGATCTGCTCAATCACATCCGCAGACGACGCACGCACCAAGGAAATGAGGATGCCAAATACGCCGTACCGCCGGGTTCTGCCGAACTGCGACAAGCCATCGCGCGCAACTACGCCACCCGCGGCGCACCCATCGCCGCGGAATCGATCATTATCACCAACGGCTGCCATGAAGCGCTCGTGCTCGCACTGCGCTGTGTGACGCAGCCTGGCGATACGGTCGCTATCGAATCGCCCAGCTATTACGGCTTCTTGCAGGCGATGCAGGGATTGGGGTTGAATATCCTGGAGATCCCGAATCATCCGGATACGGGGCTGAGTCTCGAAGCCCTCGATTTTGCTCTCGCCCGCTGGACCATCAAAGCCGTCATCGTCACACCGAATTTCAGCAACCCGATGGGCTCACAGATGCCGTCGGACCGCAAGTCAGCCTTGGTTGCGCGGCTGCGGGCGTTCGATACGGTGTTGATTGAGGACGACATCTACAGTGAACTTTTTCATCATGGCACTCGGCCGGATACCTGTCTTCAATACGACGAGGCTGGCGATACCGTGATCCATTGCAGCTCGGTATCCAAAACCCTAGCGCCTGGGCTTCGGATCGGCTGGGTCATCAGCCCACGCTTCGCGCCGCAGCTCATTGAGCAAAAAATCCTGCTGAATATCGCGACCGCCAGCCTGCCACAGGCCTGGGTGGCCCAATAACTGATCAGCGCCAAGTGGCAGCAACACCTGAGCTTGGTTCGACGTCGTCATGCACTGGCGATGGCTAAAATGCAGCAGGCGGTCATGACGTTTTTTCCGGAAGGCACCCGCATCAGTCAACCGCGTGGTGGATTTGTCTTATGGGTCGAATTGGCAGCGTCTCTGGATGGCACAGCATTGATGCGCCATGCGATAGAACACCACATTTCGATTACACCGGGTGCGCTGTTCGCCATCAATGGCGCGTTCCGGCACTGCATTCGACTGAACGCGGCCGTCCACTGGTCCGCGCAGGTGGAGGCCGCCATCGCATTTTTGGGACATGCCGTGCGCGATCCGATCTTCCATCGATCAGCGGACAAACGATAACAGCACATGAGGTAGCGTATGTCCTGAGCCCGTAAGGCTACCGCATTGGGCGGCTGTTTGTTCAGGCTAACGGAATGCTGACTATATCGAGTTTGGCTGTGTTTGGATAAGATCAGCGCACTCGCACGAGCATCGCCAATACCTCACTGTGTGCCGTGTGTGGAAACAGATCGAATACCTGCGCCTTTACCAGTTCAAAGCCAGGCATCATAACGAGATCACGGGCCAGACTCTCGGGATTGCAGCTGGAGTAGATGACGGTCTGCACCACCGATTCATCCAGAAAGGCGCACAGACCGACACCCAATCCCCGTCGTGGCGGATTGACCACGACCAAAGCCGGCATCTGTGGCAGGCTTACCGCCTGATCAATAAATTCGTTGGCTCCGAGCGCATGAAACGATACGTTTTTCAAACCCAGTTCCAAAGCGGACTGCTGCGCACTGGCGATTGCTTCGGCGCTGATTTCAATCCCTGTGACCTGTCCCGGAATCACATCGGCACAGTGCAATGCAAAACCGCCGACACCGCAAAACAAATCCCACATGTGTACAGGTGCGACCTCGGCCACCCAGCTACGGGCCGTGGCATATAACTGCTCCGCCACGCGGGTGTTTGTCTGAAAGAAGCTCTTGGGTCGAAGGTGAAACGGCAAGCCATTCAAATGCACTGTCAGGGTTTCCCGATCCGTGAGAATCACTTCCTGCTCGCCCTCAAGGATGGCCTGATGCACGGGCTGAATATTGACCGAAAGCACGGCTAGGTGTGGCAAATCAGCGGTCAATGTGGATAAGTCTGCCCGCAAACGCTCGATCCATATATCCGAACGCAAAACCAGCCGGACCATCAGTGAATCGTCGTCTTCGGACACCGTAATCAGCAAATATTTCAATTCACCTTGTCGCTTTTTGACGTCATAAGGTGGAATACCCAATCGACGGATCATCTGCTTGAGCGGTTCGAAAGCCTCGGTAATGGCAGTGGGGTACAACGGGCAATTTGATAAATCGATACCATCATCGTCGGCATCGAGAATACCCAGACAAGGCGAGGATGCATCGCCGCAAACAACCATTTTTGCCTTGTTCCGAAAAGCAGTTTCGGCGCTGGGGACAATGGGCAACCACACGCCACCCAAACCCGTCAAGGCTGATTGACAGCGCGCCATCTTTCGCTGCAACTGATCGGCATAAGGATCGGCCAACCAGCCACAGGAACGACAGGTTCCACGTTCAAAATAAGCACAATGCATGAGACCTTGATCCCGACGGGATACCCCGAACTATCCAAATATCAACCTAAACACTCGAATCAATAACAAGTAGGTTTCAGGGAACCTCAGAAAAAAACAATAAAAAAAGGGGAGATAACTCTCCCCTTTAGATAATGGAGTGTGCGCCTTAACTGAACTTCTGTTCGATTTTCTTCAAGGCAGCTATCAAGGCTGGATTGCCTTCCGATTCAATTTCTTCTGCAATCATCTTGTAGCTTTCCTGATCACCCACGCCGAGGAAGGCTTCGGCCAAGCCTAAGCGGGTATCATCCTGAACCGATGTTTCAACTTCAGGCTCAAGATCTGGCAAGGCTTCCTCAACTGTCTCAGGGACCTCGTGGGTATTATCACCCAGCTCAAGATCAATGTCGTCAAGCGTGGGAGCAGGCTCTTCAGCACCCTCCAACGAGAGTATTTCAAGATCGCTCTCAGCCTCGACTTCTGGGGAATCCTGATTCGGTTCATCGAAGTCCAACGATGTATCAGCTGACTCTTTGCTCGGCAAATCCAAATCTGCATCGAAAGAAAAGGCGCTATCTGGAATGGCATCCAGCGCATCCGATTGGTCAGGTGCAGAAACCTCGGTGCCTGCTTCTGCGCTTTCCATTTCCAGCATCGTCGGCGCCGGGGAATAAATCGCCAGCTCCTCATTGTTTGGGCGATGCTCTGGACCGAATTTTTCATCGATGCGCGTCAATACTTTTTCTAACTCAGCAGTATTGTTCGCTTCCGAATACATCCTTGCAAGCTCTTGATAAAGCGACAATTCGTTCGGTTGCTGGGCTATTGCGTCTTCAACCAGATCATGAGCTTGCGTGTGAAGGTTATAGGAGATGAGTAATCGCGCTTCATCAATAACAGACTTCGAATCTGCAACGACGCTGGCAGAAGGAACGGTTGGTGCCTTAGGCGCAACCTCTGCAACCACGCGCGGCTCCATCTCGACTTTAGGCTGCGTTGCCAGAGCACCGGCACCAGCAACGGCCCCGGTCGTCGAGTAAATGGTTGATTCAACGGGTTCGCGCTTGCGACCTCGTGAAATTGCCACCAACAACAGGATGATGATGAGCAGACCTACCCCACCCATCAGATATGGTGCCCATTGCAACCAGAAGTTATTGTTCTGGGCTTCCAGTTGTTTCTTGAGCAACTGGGTTTGCTCATTGGATTCCTTGATCTTCTGCTGCAACTGCTCAATGTTTTGATTTCGCTCGGAAACCAGGCCCTGAACTTGTTTGAGCTGGTCATTCAACATTGAAATCTGCTTGCTCATCACCTCGCTTTTCGCATCGATGGAGGCAATGGCTTCATTGTTCTGCTGCATAGTATCGGCGGTCGGCGCGGCCGGAGTATCGATAGCTGGCAGCACGCCAGTCATCTCACCTCCAGTTACTGTCCCCGCTGCTGGAGCGGCTGCCTCTGGGGTTGCAGCAGTGGCTTTTTCCTTATCGGGCTCAACGGCAAGCAGTTGCAGTTTGGGCTTGGCTTCGGTGCTCGCTGCTTCCGGCGCTTGAACACCAGCGGCTTTTTCCGTTGCGGCAGTTGCTGCGGCAACTGTAGCGACCGCTGCGCGCTCTGGAACTTTGAGCTTTGAGCCTGCTTTCATCAAATTGCCGTTACCATCGATAAAGGCGTTGGGGTTGGCATTGATGATGGCTTGCATCATGGGACGTACAGGAACCGACTTGTCGGCGACCGCCGTTTTGGCGATGTCGTAGAGCGTATCGCCGCGTTTCACATGGTAGGTGCCGCCCATCTTGACGTCCGGCACATTGGCGACGGGTGTCCACGAAGATGTCGACTGAACGGGGCGGCTAGTCTTAGCAGGTTCGGCTACATTGCCAGTGAAAGAATTCTGGGATGCTGCCATTGCACGGCGTTCAGCGTGAACCGGGGGATCAAGCAGAAAGTCAAATTCCTTGACCTGCGATCCATCTCCAGCGTTGATCTGGATCAGCAGACTCAGGATCGGATTGGAGATGGCCCGCTTGGAACGGACGATGACGTAATTACGCTTACCTTCGGAAGTGATCTGAAACGTAATGTTTCCAGCCAGACCATCAAGAGACAAGCCAGCCTGTTGATAGTACTTCTCAGGCGCCAGTCGCACCTTGACCTGATCGAGCGACACGCCATTAAGCCCAGTAATCGGGATTTTAACGTCGAGTCGTTCGGTCAGATGTGAGGCTATCTTGGCATCACCGAGTTCCGCTGCATGAACAAAAACCGGGGCACTACACAAAATACCGGCAATAATCCAACTCAACTTCCGCATGTCTATCAGCTCCTTCTAAAACAGATCTCTTGTGACCCCGGTGCAATCCGACAAACATCCATGCACAGCAGGGATCAGATTGATGCCCAGTATCCACCGTAATCGGATTGTGCCACAGATCAGCGACAATTCAGCCATAATTCAGCCATATTCCGGCCAGGGATCAGACTGGCATCAAAGATAGTCGCGCGCCAAGCACTCTGCGATTTGCACGCTGTTCAACGCGGCACCCTTGCGCACATTATCCGACACGACCCACAGGTTCAAGCCGCGCTCAATCGAAATATCTTCGCGGATACGCCCGACATAAACAGGGTCCGTTCCTGCCGCATCCGATTGCGCGGTCGGCCAGCCGCCGTCTTTGCGTTCATCGACCACTTTAATGCCCGGCGCCTTCTTCAGCAGCGCGCGCGCATCCGCCGCCGTGATCTTATCGCGCGTTTCAATATGAAGCGCTTCCGAGTGGCCGTAAAACACGGGCACGCGAACCGCTGTCGGGTTGACCATGATGCTATCGTCGCCCATGATCTTGCGGGTTTCCCACACCATTTTCATTTCTTCTTTGGTGTAGCCGTTGTCCATGAACACATCAATTTGCGGCAGCACATTAAATGCAATGGTCTTCGGATAGACGACGGGTTCTTTACGATCACCACCCAACAGCGCCGCTGTTTGTCCCGCCAACTCCTCGATTGCCTCCTTGCCCGTGCCGGAAACAGCCTGATAGGTGGCGATATTGAGCCGAGTGATGCCCACCGCGTCGTAAATTGGCTTGAGCGCGACCAGCATCTGGATTGTGGAGCAATTCGGGTTGGCAATAATGCCGCGATTCTTGTACTGGGCAATCGCTTCGGGATTAACCTCTGGCACCACAAGTGGAATATCGTCGTCGTAACGGAATTGCGAGGTGTTATCGATCACCACGCAGCCCGCCGCCGCCGCCTTTGGCGCGTAAATGGCGGATACGGATGCCCCCGGAGAAAACAGGCCAATCTGCACCTTCGAGAAATCGAACGTGGCCAGGTCTTCAACCAGCAGCATCTTGTCACCAAAAGGCACCCGTTTGCCCACGGAACGCTCGGAAGCCAAGGCGTACACCTTGCCAACAGGGAATTTCCGTTCGGCAAGAATTTCCAGCATGGTCTCACCCACGGCACCGGTTGCACCCACGACAGCCACATCAAATACACGACTCATAAAAATAGTTTCACTCTCAGGTTCTAAATGTATTGCGCGCCACACTCCATAAAAGTGAGCGCCTGAATAAGTATCAGTCTAACGCAGCAACGACCGCATCGCCCATTTGCGTGGTAGAAACTTTGCGATCTTGCGGTGTGCAGATGTCGGCCGTACGCAATCCTTGATCCAGCACATGGCTTACCGCCGCCTCGATCTTGTCGGCCAGATCACCGCGCCCGAAACTGTAGCGCAGCAACATGGCAGCCGAAAGAATCGTTGCCAGCGGATTGGCGATGCCTTGCCCCGCAATGTCTGGCGCTGAACCGTGGCTCGGCTCATACAGGCCTTGGCCTTTATCGTTCAGCGAGGCCGAAGGCAGCATGCCGATCGAGCCGGTAAGCATGGAGGCCTGATCGGACAAAATATCGCCGAACAGGTTTTCGGTCACCATCACGTCGAATTGCTTGGGCCAGCGCACCAACTGCATAGCGGCGTTATCAACGTACATGTGCGTGAGCTCAACTTGGGGATAATCCTTGGCAACGCGAATCATGATTTCACGCCACAACTCAGAGGTTTCCAACACATTGGCCTTGTCCACGGAGCACACTTTTTTATTGCGCTGCATGGCCGCTTCGAACGCGACGCGGCCAATGCGCTCAATTTCCGCTTCGTTGTAATGCATGGTGTTAAAACCTTCGCGCTGGCCGTCTACTTCACGGATGCCGCGCGGCTGGCCGAAATACACGCCACCGGTCAATTCGCGCACGATGAGAATATCCAAACCGGCAACCACTTCCGGTTTCAGCGATGAGCTGTCGGCCAGTTGCGGATACAAAATCGCCGGACGCAGGTTGGCGAACAACCCCATCGCAGAGCGAATACCGAGCAAACCACGCTCCGGACGCAAGGGGCGATCCAGATTATCGTACTGAGGACCGCCGACAGCACCGAGCAGAACAGCATCGGCAGCCATCGCGGCCTTTTTGGTTTCTTCGGGGAAGGGATGACCGGCGGCATCGTACGCCGCGCCACCGATCAATCCATCGACAAAATTAAGCGCCAAATCCGACCCGTCTGTGACGGCTTTAAGCACCCGAACGGCCTGCTCGGTGATTTCCGGACCAATCCCGTCACCGGGCAACACCAAAATACTTTTCTGCATCATCAACCTCAATCCATCTCAATTAATCGACATGTCGGCCAGCGCGATCATCACCACGCCAACCGCCACCAAAAACAAGGCGAACACTTCATGGCGGGTGAAGCGTTCCTTCAAATAAAAATGGCCGAACAACAAGGTGAACAGCACTTCGATTTGCCCCAAACCGCGCACCAGCGCCACTTGCGTGAGGGCGAAACCGGCAAACCACGCTGCCGAACCCAAGGCAGACAGCAAACCAACCGGTAAGGCACGTCGCCAAACCACCATGCATTGCCGCAAATCGCGACGTGCGAATTTGAGCATGTATGTGCCCTGAACCAACACCTGAATACTGTTGGTCACCAACAGAACAAGCAGTGCCTTAATCAACACCGGCGTCTGCTCGCCCAAGGTCAGGCTGGCTTCACGCAAGGCCAGCGCCGTCAGTGCAAAGGCCAACCCAGCGCCCAAACCAAACAGGGCCGCTGGTTGCATAGAAATCTTAAGCCAACCCAAAAACGTAAATTTCTCCGTCGGCAAGGCCAGCCACAATACGCCAATCATGGCCGTCACGGCACCGATCACTGCCCACTGGGGCAGCGCAATACCGAACACGAGCACCGAAATCAGCACCAATTGTACCGCTTCGGTTTTCGCATAGGCCGTGCCGACCAGATAGTTGCGATGCCCGAAGGCGGAAATCAGGAAAAAAGTGCCGAAGATCTGCGCCACACCGCCAGCCAAACAGTACAACACGAACGCGACGGACAACGACGGCCATGAACCAGACAACCACCACAGCGCCAGAACGAGCATGAACACATCAAGCGGCAGTGCGTAAAAATAGCGGACAAACGCCGCCCCACTTGCCGTCAGTTCATGACGCAGATTTGCTTGCAGCGCCGTGCGCCACGCCTGAAAAAACGCAGCAACCAGCGTGATCGGTATCCAGGCGGGGATGTCCACAGGCTCCCCGAGCCATTACGCCTGTTTGTCGAGAAACAACCACGGTGCGGTTTGCTGACGGCGAGATTCGTAAGCGCGGATGTCGGCGGCGTGTTGCAAGGTCAAACCGATGTCATCCAGCCCTTCGAGCAAGCAATGCCGACGGAAGGCATCGACTTCAAATGGGATCACCGAGCCATCGGGCTTGATGATCTGCTGCTTTTCGAGGTCAACCGTCAATTGATAGCCTTTATCTGCCGCCACTTCTCGGAACAGTTGGTCGACCACCTCTTCTGGCAAGGCGATGGGCAACAAACCCGTCTTGAAGCTGTTGTTGAAGAAAATATCGGCAAAGGACGGCGCGATTACCACCCGGAAGCCAAAATCGGTGAGCGCCCACACCGCGTGTTCCCGCGAGGAGCCGCAGCCGAAGTTGGTACGGGCCAAAAGGATCGTGGATTGATCATACGGCGGTTGATTCAGGATGAAATCCGGGTTTTTTGTGCGCTGGCTGTGGTCCATGCCCGGCTCGCCCGGTTCAAGATAACGCCAGTCATCAAAGGCATTCGGCCCGAATCCGGTTCGCTTGACCGATTTCAAATATTGTTTGGGGATGATGGCATCGGTATCGACATTTGCGCGATCAAGCGGCGCGACAATACCGGTATGAGTTGTAAAAGCTTGCATGGTATTTCCTTACTTAACGTGATCGGGTGACGGCTCAGTTGATCTGGCGCACATCGACGAAATGGCCAGCAATCGCGGCGGCGGCGGCCATCGCCGGGCTGACAAGATGCGTTCGCCCGCCCTGCCCTTGGCGGCCTTCAAAGTTGCGATTGCTGGTGGACGCGCAGCGCTCGCCCGGTTCTAAGCGATCCGCGTTCATCGCCAAACACATCGAACAACCCGGTTCCCGCCATTCAAAACCGGCGTTCAGGAAAATCTTGTCCAGGCCTTCTTTTTCCGCCTGCTCACGCACAAGGCCAGAACCCGGCACGACCATGGCGAGCTTGACGTTCGAAGCCACCTTGCCATCGCCGATCACGGCAGCGGCAGCGCGCAAGTCTTCGATGCGCGCATTGGTGCACGAGCCGATGAACACTTTATCGATGGCGATCTGTTCCATCGGCGTGTTGGCTTTCAAACCCATATAGGCCAAGGCTTTACGCATACCATCGGCCTTGACGGGATCGGTTTCGTTCGCCGGATCGGGCACGGCTGCCGACACGGGAACGACCATCTCCGGTGAAGTCCCCCAGCTGACTTGCGGCGCAATCTCGGCCGCATCCAACACGACGACTTTATCGAACACCGCATCGGGGTCGGATTTGAGCGTGCGCCAGTAAGCCGCTGCTTGTTCGAACAGCTCGCCCCGAGGCGCGAACGGTCGGCCACGGAAGTACTCGATGGTTTTTTCGTCCACCGCGACCATACCGGCACGCGCGCCGCCTTCAATCGCCATGTTGCACACGCTCATGCGCCCCTCGATCGACAGCGATTCGATGGCTGATCCGGCAAACTCGACGGCATAGCCCGTACCGCCGGCTGTGCCGATCGTGCCGATGATCGCAAGCACGACATCCTTGGCGGTCACGCCCGCGCCAAGTGCACCATCTACGCGAATTTGCATGGTCTTGGCGCGCTTTTGCAACAGGGTTTGCGTCGCCATGACGTGCTCGACCTCGGACGTGCCGATGCCGAACGCCAGCGCGCCGAATGCGCCGTGCGTGGAGGTGTGCGAATCGCCACAAACAATCGTAGTGCCCGGCAAGGTAAACCCTTCTTCCGGCCCGATGACGTGCACGATGCCTTGGCGTTTGTCATTCATCGCGAATTCCTGCACGCCGAATTGGGTGCAGTTGCGATCCAAGGTTTCAACCTGCTCGCGGGAAACAAGATCGTCGATGCCGCGCAGCCGATTCGTGGTCGGCACGTTGTGATCCGGCACGGCCAGCATCGCGCCCACGCGCCACGGTTTGCGGTTCGCCAAGCGCAAGCCTTCAAACGCTTGCGGGCTTGTTACCTCATGCACCAGATGACGGTCGATGTACAAAAGCACCGTGCCATCTTCCTGCTCGCGCACGATGTGTTCATCAAAAATCTTGTCGTAAAGGGTTTTGCCAGACATGAGTCGCTCCTTTGGGCATGTGCACCGAATGTGAAGACGAGCTTAACCGCTGCCATATAAAACCAAAAATAGTATTTTTTCATATAATCTATTCCCGATGGTTATATCAAAAGAAGCAAAGCGCATGAATCCCGCCCATATCGATCATCAACAGATTCTGGCCTTTTTGAGCGTGGCACAAACCGGATCGTTTTCGGCCGCAGCGCAGCAACTTCATCTGACGCAACCGGCCGTGAGCAAGCGCGTCGCCCTGCTCGAATCACAGGTGGGTGCCGCCCTGTTCGAGCGTCTGGCCAGACAGGTTGTGTTGACGGAATTCGGTGCGCAGTTTCTGCCCGCCGCCCAGAAGGTGCGACAGGCTATGGATGATCTGGCGGCGGTCACCTTGGACAGTTCACGTCCATTGAGTGGGCGGCTGGCGATTGCACTGAGTCATTACGTCGGCCTGCATTTACTGCCATCGGTGTTGGAAACCTTCAGTCGACGGTATCCGGATGTCGTGCTGGATCTGCGATTCATGGACTCCGAAGCGGCCATTGACGCCGTGGCCCAGGGATCGGTTCGATTGGCGTATGGCACGCTGGGTCATAGTGCGCCTTCCACGGTCGAGACAACGCCGCTCTGGCAGGAAAAACTGGTGCCTCTGGTCGCCCTGCGCCATGCAGAACAGCACACACCCACACTCCATGAACTGGCCCAACACCTGCCCGTGATCGCCCCGGCAGCCCATACGAGCACCCGTCAATCCATCGATATCTGGCTGAACGCACTGCAGATCAGGCCACTTGCAGTGATCGAAGTGAACCAACTCGATTCGATCGCGCTTCTGGTCGGCACCGGAATCGGTTGGGGCGTGCTGCCCGAAACCTTGCAGAATTCGGATTTAGCGCGATTGCCGGATACCGCGCTGGCACCGCCTGAACGTCAACTGGGTTTGATTACCCAAAAAAATCGCCCGACCCATCGGCTGGCTCAGGCGTTTATGGATTGCGTGACCGAAAGCCAATAACAAAATCAGGGCATAGAATCTGGGCCCAAAATCTGGGCACAGAAGGCTGACAATCAGCCCGAATAGATGGGGTAGTCGGTATAGCCTTTGCTGTCGCCACCATAGAACGTGCTGGCATCAGCTTCATTCCAGGGCGCATCCAGACGAATGCGATTAACCAGATCAGGATTGGCGATAAACGGCACACCGTACGCGACCGCATCGGCGTGGCCTTCGGCAATGGCAGCTTCACCGCTGGCTTGCGTGTAGTGGTAGTTGACCATCAGCTTACCTGGCCATAATGGGCGCAGATCGTTCAAATCAAAATGCGGCCCTGCCGCGCCCGGCTGATCGCTACCCATACCGGCAACGTGCAAATAGGCCAATGGATAAGCGGCCAGTTCCTTGACGACATAAGAGAATGTGCTCCAAGGATTGCTGTCGCTCATGCCGTTGGCAGGCTGGAGCGGGGAAATCCGAATCCCCGTGCGGTCGGCACCCACGGCGGCTGTCACCGCCTCGACTACTTCACGGATCAGCCGGAATCGATTTTCCAGAGAACCGCCATAAGCATCGTCACGATGGTTGGTGCCGTCGCGCAGGAATTCATCGAGCAAATACCCATTGGCCGCGTGAATTTCCACGCCATCGAAACCCGCTTCGATCGCATTCTTCGCAGCCTGAACATAGGTCGCGACGATACCGGGCAATTCGGCCAGCTCAAGAGCACGCGGCGTTTCATACGGAGCCTTGCTAAAATCCGCGGTGCGGCCCTCACCCGCAATGGCAATGGCCGAAGGCGCGACCGGTAACTTGCCACCCGGTTGAAAACTCGAATGCGACACACGACCGACATGCCACAGTTGCAACACCATCTTTCCACCGGCTGCGTGCACGGCCGAGGTGATTTTTTTCCAGCCCGCGATCTGCTCGGCACTATGGATACCCGGCGTGCTCGGATACCCCTGCCCTTCGGGCATGATTTGCGTCGCTTCACTGATGATCAAGCCCGCACTGGCCCGCTGGCGATAGTATTCAACCATCAGATCTGTGGGCACATTACCCTCGCCCGCGCGACAACGCGTTAATGGCGCCATCACCATGCGATTTGCCAAACTGATCTGCCCCAGCGTGATGGGCTGCAACAATGCGGAATTCGAACTCATGAATCGTCACCTCGAAAATAGATTGCCTGCGAATAGTTAGCCAAATAATGAATGGCTTGAGATAAATTAGCACATCGGCGATCACTCCACAGGCGCATCGTTGGACGAACGATCCTGAATGAGCACCCAGGGCGTGACGACCACGCCCCAAAGGTCGGCGGCATCCGAAGACCAGTGACGTGCAATATCGGTGGGCAACAGCACGAAATCACCGGATGCCATCCAGTCTGCGACGCGCGACTTATCATCCTCGGCCACGGCGACGGCGACTTCAACCAAATCAAGTGAGCTGCCCACGTGGATCACCTGCCCACGTGCGAAGAAAGGTTCGATTTGTGCCCAGCCAATCGGAGCAGTTTGCCCGAAAAACAGAGCCCAGCGATCCAGCGGTTCTTCACAGGCTATGCTCGTGGATACCGTGTCGCGCGGTTCGTTTTCGGGATTCATGGGTAAATTCATGGTCAAACCGTTCTCCAAGAAGTGATAATCTGCCGCCAGCATTTTTACCGGATACCGTTACACGTATCTTTAAAACAGGGGCTCTGTCGAGCATAGCCAAGCGACTTCGATGACAAAATCCGCACGGCATAAACGCCGAACGCCAATTCAGGGCGCATTTTATCTCAAACACCGGGCTGATTGCCCGGTAGTCACGCAGGCAGACGGCCTGACGCTAAGGTATTTGCTGCCCCAGAACAGTGTGGAAAAAAGCACGACGACAATAGGCCTGCAGGAAGTGGAACTGCAACCGGGCACACAAACCGACGGACACTCCGCTGCGGGCGAGCAGATCGTGTGGCAAATCCTGCAAGGTGCGGGGCTGATGAATTTGGGTGAAACGCAGTTTGCGGTCGTGCCCGGCGACATCATCCTGATTCCAGCGGATCAACCCTATCGTCTCACCAACAAGTCTGAAGTTGCATTACGGCTCAATCAGATCACAACGCCAATCCCCAACCCTTCTTAAGTTCAAAGGATTTTCTATGCGCATTCAACGTTCAACATTCGATTTTTTGATGATCAGCGCCATTCTTGGCAGCATCGCTCTGGTGACGAGCTACTTTGGTTACGGCGCAGGCACGTTGGTGATTTTATTTTGGGTTTTGGTGATCCTTAGTCGACTTAAAAAGAGTAAAAACACCGATTCAGTACAAGAAAGTACACGCGGGCACACGGATCAGTCCACCAACCAATCGACAGGTGATCGAAACCCAGCACGCAGTGACGCAGGCAAAGACAATGATAGCGATGGTGGCGGCGACTAACCGGTTATTGAAAAAGGGCTTTCCTGCCGGTTTTCCACTCGCCTCGTCGCGGTACGCGCCCGCGACGAGTCCCGATCCATTCCCGACGGAGCGATCGAGCAATCCATGGTTTGCCTTAGCAGGGTGGTTTTCAATACCCGGCTAAACCCGCGTTTGCAGCACGTCCCGTACCCGCTCCAGATCTGCGGGCGTGTCCACGCCTGCGTGGGGAATCATCTTGGCCACTGCCACGGCGATTGACTCGCCCATGGCCAAAGCGCGAAGCTGCTCCAATTTTTCCGCCCTTTCCAGCTCGGCCATCGGCGCTGCAGTGAAGCGTTGCAAGAATCCGGCACGATAGGCATAGATTCCCAGATGTCGATAACCGAGCACGGCGCCATGCTCCGGCAACCCATCACGATGGAACGGAATCGGCGAGCGAGAGAAGTACAGGGCTTTACCCGTATCACTGGCCACGACCTTCACGGCCGAGGGGTCATTGAACTCATGCGCATCGATGATTGGCACCATCAGCGTCGCCATGGCCGCCTCTTTCTGAGCAACCAATAGGCCAGCCACTTGCCGCAACAATTCGGGATGCATCAGCGGCTCGTCACCTTGCAGATTCACCACGATTTGATCTTCGGGCAGGTCCAGTTGCGTGACCACTTCAGCCAGCCGGTCGGTGCCGGATTCGTGATCGTTACGCGTCAGTACGGAATGAGCCCCGAATTGCTGGGCCACTGCATGGAGGTCGGCGTCGTCCACGGCCACAATGATGCGCTCGGCACCACTGGCTTTGGCACAATCGTGCACCCATGCCAACATCGGACGGCCGTGAATATCGGCGAGCGGTTTGCCGGGCAACCGCGTCGAGCTCATCCGTGCCGGAATAATGACGCAGAAATCGCCATCGAAAGTCACTTCACTCACGGGGCGATTGGCTCGGCAGGATGGGCTTTGCGCAGTTTCTCGTACTCTTCGTCCTCAAGCGGACGGGCATCCGTTTCCAGCATGATCGGAATGTCGTCACGAATCGGATAGGCCAAACGGGCCGATAGCGAAATCAACTCATTGCTGTCTTGTTGATAAATTAATGGCCCCTTGGTCACCGGGCACACGAGAATTTCAAGCAAACGTTTATCCACAAAAATCCCCTCATAAAATTAGACGTTTTCGCCTTATCCACACCACAAAAAACCGTTGGTCATCTCATCGTCAAGTCGGGCATTCAGGTCGGGGCGGTAGTTTGTCCAAAATGGCACGAACCAATTCGTCTGGCAACCGGATTTGTCCGATAACAGCAAACACCTGGCCTGGGCGAACATGCCAAGGCAGGCGGTTTTGCTGCCACTTCACCGCATCTTTCTCTGTCATCACAATCGGGCTGCCTACCCGGCGAAGATAATGAAGCAATGCCGGAGGTACGGGTTGATGATCCTCCAATGCATAGGTTTCCAGACTAAGACCCCGGTCACGCAACGCAGTGAAGAACTTTTCGGGGTGCCCAATACCGGCCAATGCGACGACGGTTTGGTCGCCCAATCCTAGTATGAAATCGTCCACGCTCTGGATGCTCTGATCGAACAGATCGCGCACCCGCGTCAATTCGAACTGAACGGCCCATTGATCATCAGAAAACTGTTCGCCGTTGACGATAACGAAGTCGACGTCATCGAGGGTTTTTGCCGATTCTCGCAGTGGCCCCGCCGGCAGGCATAATCGATTGCCCAATCTACGAACGCCGTCGATCACCACGATTTCGACTTCGCGGGGCAAGGCGTGATGCTGCAAGCCGTCATCACTCAGGATGACATCCACCTCCGGGTGTCTGGCGCGCAATTGTTCGGCCGCCCGCACTCGGTCTGGATGAACGAACACGGGCACGTTCAGGGCATGATGGATCAACCAGGGCTCGTCGCCAACGGCATCAGGCCCGGCGGCTTCGGACACATCGCGCGGCTCGATCCCGATTCTGGCACCGTAGCCCCGACTGATCACCCCCACCCTGCGTCCGTGCTCGGCAAGCGCGCGCGCCAATGCGATCAGCACCGGCGTTTTGCCGGTTCCGCCCACGGTGATATTACCGATGACGACCACCGGGCAACCATCCTGTAGACGCGCTTCGCCGCGCTCGGCAGCAGCCCGCCGCCGCCGCGCGACCATACAGGTAACGAGCGAGAGCGGCCAAAGCAACCAACTGCGCAATCCGCGCCGCTGCCAAAAATCGGGATACCGCATTTACGAAGACATGGCCACAGTTGAGCCCGATGCCGAATCGGATTTGAACTGCAAGCGATGCAGCGCGGCATAAGCACCATCGGCTGCCAGCAGTTCAGAATGCGTACCGGTTTCAACGATTCGTCCCTTGTCGAGCACCACAATCATATCGGCGTGTTCAATCGTGGACAGCCGATGGGCGATCACCAGCGTTGTCCGCCCACGACTAAGGTTATCCAAAGCCGCCTGAATATACCGTTCCGATTCGGTATCGAGCGCCGATGTCGCCTCATCCAGAATCAGAATCGGTGCATCGCGGTACAGGGCGCGGGCAATGGCCAATCGCTGCCGCTGGCCTCCAGATAGCAATACGCCATTTTCACCCACTTCGGTGTCGAACCCCTGCGGGAGCCGCTCGATGAAATCGAGGGCAAAGGCTGCTTCTGCCGCGGCGCGCACACGCGCTTGATCTTCCTGTCCCCCATCGCTGTAGCCGATATTGGCGGCAACCGTCGTGTTGAACAGAACGGTGTCCTGCGAGACATAGGCAAATTGCCGGCGCAGATCAGTCAGCTTCAACGTGGAAATGGGGTGATCATCGAGATAAATATCGCCCCGATCAATATCCACAAAACGCGGCAGGCTGGCAATCAGGCTGGATTTGCCCGCACCGCTGCGCCCGACCAGCGCCACGGTTCGCCCCGCATTGATGTCCAGAGAGATATCCGAGAGCACCCAAGGTGCCTGTTCGCCTGTCGCGTAGCGCAGACCGACCCCATCAAAACGAATCCGCCCCGAAACCCGTTCGATGGGTACAGGCATTGGTGCATCGTGTTCGCGTGGTTCGTCCATCAGGCCAAACAGGCTCTCGCCCGCCGCAATGCCCTTTTGCAGCACGGCATTAACACCGATCAGACGCTTCATGGGCGTCAGCATCAGGCTCAGTGCCGTAATGAAGGACACGAAGGTACCGACACTGATGGTCTGCATCCGATCCCCGGTCGTCGCAAACCAGACGATGCCAGCAATGCCAATCGCCAAAATGAACTGTGTCAGCGGCGATGAAGCCGCCGTGACGGCCTGCATCCGCATGAAATCCTTGAAGTTGCGCTGATTGATGGCGGCAAAACGCGCCGCTTCATAGGCTTCCCCACCGTAGAGTTTGACCACGCGATGACCGCCCACCACTTCTTCGGCCACATGGGAAACCTGCCCCATGGAGTTCTGAATCTGGCGGGCATGGCGGCGGAATGCCCTGGAGATTCCGCCAACCAGCACGACCAGAACGGGCGCAAGCACGACGAGAAACAAGGCGAGTTGCCAACTCAGATAAAGCATCCATACGAGCAACCCGAACACGGTAATCGTGTCGCGAATCAGCGTCGTCAGCGCGCGCGAAGCTGCCTCTGAAACCTGTTCGCTCTGGTAATTCAACCGCGTCAGAATTTCACCGCCGGGCACACGATCGAAATAACGTACCGGCAGGTGCAATACCTGATCGAACACGTCGCGTTTAAGGTCACGAATCACGGATCGACCGACCCAGGCCATGCCATAGCCGGAAGCGAATTCGGCCACAACTCGCACCAGAAAAACGACGAGCAGCAGTGCGGGCATGAGATGGATCGTGGTGGGGTCACGGCTCACGAAACTGCCGTCAAGCAGCGGCTTCATCAGGGCAGCGAAAGCGACTTCGGTCAGGCCGGCCGCCACCATGCCGATGATGGCGAGGATCAGCACACGCGTGTATTGGCGCGTATAGCGCAGCAAACGTCGGTAGGTCGCCCAGCCCGATGCGGGCGTCTGCGTGGAATCGTGTGCCGTCATGCCCTGCCCGGTTTGTGAATTCTGTCTTGGCTTAATTCATGGTTCATTTCATGGTTCATTTCATGGTTCATTTCATGGTTCATTTCATGGTTCATTTCATGGTTCATTTCATGGTTCATTTCATGGCTCATTTCATAGCTCATTTTTAGGGGGGCGTCGTCCCAAGGCCAACCTTGGTTATGCCTGCACTGCGCACCAGATCGAGCACGGAAATGACCTTCTGATTGATCACTTCCGCATCCGCCCAGACCACGACCGGGCGACCGTCTTTGGCAATGGCCTTCAGCTGCGGCAACAAGGCATTGCTCGGCATGATGTGTCCATCCAGTGCAATCCGACCATCCTTGGCAATCTCGATCACGTGATCCTTGACCGGGGCGCGCTGCTCACTGCCTTGATCCGATACCGGCAGCGTGACATTCAATGCCCGGTCATGAATGAATGTGGTCGTCAGCATGAAGAAAATCAGCAGCATGAAGATCACATCAATCAGCGGGATAAGATTCAGCTCAAGTTCCTCTCGCGGTCTTTGGCGGAATTTCATGGCGATTCCCTCAGCGCTTACCGGATTCGGTCGGATGAATCATGTCAACCAGTCGAATGGCCTCACGCTCCATTTCGATGATGCGCTCGTCCACCAGACCACGGAAATAGCGGTGAAAGATGTAGGCAGGCACGGCGACCATGATGCCGCCTGCCGTCGTGACCAGTGCCTTGGAAATCCCCCCGGCCAGCAATTCGGGATTGATCCCCGCAGCACCGCCACTGGCCGTAATCGACTGGAACACATCGATGATGCCTACAACCGTGCCCAGCAATCCGAGTAAGGGCGAGATCACCGCGATGGTGCCGAGCGTATTGAGATAACGCTCCATCTGATGCGCGACATGACGACCGGCATCTTCGATCCGGTTGCGCATGGCCTCGGCACTGCCGACATCCTGCAAGCCAGAGGCGAGCACAACACCGAGTGGCGACATGCGCGCCAATTCAGAAACCTTGTTCTGCGTCAATTGCTTACTTGCGATCCAGCTTTCTACCGTTCCGACGGGATCTCCACCCATCAGTCGGCTATGGCGTAACGCCCACAACCGCTCGAATATGATCGCCAGCGCGATAATCGAGGCCAGAATAATGGGAATCATCATTCCGCCGCCCGCCAATACCAGTTCCATCATGTCGCGTTACTCCCTGAATAAATCACACAATCCATCTCAAATCGACTCAAAGGCCGGATAAGGTTTTATCACTTGGCCAGCGTAAGCGAAAGCCGAAATTAAGCGTGATTTTCTGGCCCGGCTTGATCTGGTTCGACCAGGCCCAAACGCCATCGATCCCGTCGAACTGTTTGGTCGTCGGCGGCGTGGTATCGGCCAGTGCTTCAACTGAAATCTCGCTATCTTCGGCAATCGGCAGATTCATGATCACCGTGACCGCTACAGGTTCTTTGTGCTGGCTTTGCACTTCGACCACCGTGCGGCGCACCATCTGGGTCGATTTACCGATAACGCCGTTTTCCTCTCGCTGATCCGGTTTCTGGTCGACGGTAACCTGGATACGCTGATCGGCACCGAATCCCAGAGTCATCTTCTTGGATGGGGCTTGAGCCTGCCGGAATGCCGAGCCCAGTTGCGCGCCATTAACGAAAAAATCCCAGCGTCCTGCCGGAAGCGGCAATGGATTGTTGAGGTCAAATGTACCGGTCAGCACACCCAGAGGTGATTGTGTCGGCGCAATAAGAACCGTCGCGTTGGCGGGCACTTGTTCGTGCTGCAATGGAATCACGGTGGTGGTTTCGCCGCTGTTGATGGAAAGCGGTTGATCACTTTTGTACTCCGCATTGAAGCCCGTGGCATCAACAGGCCGCGCCGCGGGCGCCGCCATCATGTTCATGGCAAGTTTTGATCGGACCTCCTGAACAGGCGCTACTGGCTGATGACGCTCAAATCCAATCGTCCAGCGCGGCAGTTTGGGCGCGGGATAGTAGCGCTGAGCGTCGATGAGCGACAGCGTAATCGGCACATGCGTCCAGTCTTCGCCACTGTTCTGATGCACGCTGGCAGAAAAAGACCAGTCGAGCCGTGCATTTTCGTCACCAATCGGGTTGGCGTGCGCGCTGGCATTTGCCACCGGTAACGCAGTTTTTTCTGGCGTATTTTTGGCAGAAACAGATGTCGGTAGCGTAGTGATCAAATTGGCACGATAAACCGGTTGCCAGCCCGCATCGCTGACTCGGTAGCGCAGATAGACAGGAAGAATTCCTGAACCCACTTTGCCGCTCGCTGACTTTTTTCGCTCAAGCGGCACAATCAATTTCATTTTTTCCGGCTGTTTGCGAAGCTCGGTCAGTTTGGCCTGCTGTTTGGCTATTGCATCGTTAACCTGATCGAGGTCGTTTCGAGCTTTGTGCTGAGCCGACATTAAATCTGCCAGCAGCTTGTCGAATGACTGACGCGCGCCGGACTGAGTAAGAAACGCACCGGCCTGATGACCGGCCTTGGTCGTCACGGTAGCTGGCGCACTCATCTGTGCCTGAAAAATATTCAGGCGAATGCGCGCAACCTCAAGTGCATCACGCGCATCCGCCTGTTGGCGACGCAGGGCATCGATTTGTGCTTCGATTGCAACATAATCCGGCGCGGTTTCCACGGCTTGTTTCTGCCATTGCAGCGGCCCGGACTGAAACAGATCAGCGGAAGAAATCTGCACGCTTTCCTGATCGATATTTCCCGGCAGATCAAGCACGGTAACCGATTTACCGGCTTGCTCATTGTTTGAGCCGTCCGCACGATGAGCTTCAACAGGCACCGTGGCGATCGGAACATCGATTCGACGCGTAACCCAAGCCCCCTGGGGTAAGACGGTCACTTCTGTGATTCGGCTCATCAAACCAGTCGCTGCCGGTTCGCCCTGTTTGACAGAGTCAGGCTTAACATCCAAAGCGGCTTCGGTCACGGGCATCAGCCATACAGACCCCATCGCCAAGCAGAGTAGCAACAAAGGCAACGCCATGCGGGATTGCCGAACGGCGGGTCTAGATAGGTTGCAACTAAACTCATCGTTCAACTTGGCGTTGCTAACTACCCTGTTCTGGCTCATCTTTCTGATCCTGGTTTGGTCGGATGAAATTCATCACTCACCGTATCATTGCATCGATCAATGCGCTGGCTGCTCATGACTTGCACAAACATCAACCAGTACACCGCCGCCTGCTCGTCGAATCCGCACCGCCTCGGCCAAACGCTGGATAACGCCCACACTGTCTTCCCAGGCGATACAGGCATCGGTGATGCTCTGCCCGAAGACGAGCGGACGATCCGGATGCACATCCTGCCGTCCACCAACCAGATGGCTTTCGATCATTGCCCCGATGATACCGGCATTGCCCGCGGCGATCTGCGTGGCGACCTCTTCTGCCACCTGAATCTGTCTTGCGTGCTGTTTTTGACTGTTGGCGTGGGAAAAATCGATCATCAACCGCTCAGGCAATTCAGCACCACGCAGCTTTTCTAGTGCTTCATTGACGCTGTTGGCGTCAAAATTCGGTTTTTTGCCGCCACGCAAAATCAGGTGGCAGTCTTCGTTGCCCGCAGTCGAAAAAATAGCCGACTGCCCGGCCTTGGTGACCGAGAGGAAGTGATGCGGACGTGCCGCGGCCCGAATCGCATCGATCGCCACCTGCAAACCGCCATCGGTACCGTTCTTGAAGCCAACGGGGCAGGAAAGGCCGGATGCCAGCTCACGGTGCACTTGGGATTCAGTCGTCCGTGCACCGATTGCGCCCCAGGCTACCGCATCGGATACATATTGCGGGCTGATCAGATCCAGATATTCCGTCGCAGCAGACACGCCCATATCCGCAAGATCAACCAACAAATGACGCGCTACACCGAGCCCTTTGTTGATTTCGAAACTGCCGTCGAGGTTCGGATCGTTGATCAAACCCTTCCAGCCGACGGTCGTCCTGGGTTTTTCGAAATACACCCGCATGACCAGCAGGATGTCGTCTTTTACTTCATCGGCGAGTGTTTTCAGTCGCGATGCGTATTCACGCGCGGCTTTCACATCGTGGATCGAACACGGCCCCATGACGACCAGCAATCGATCATCGTCGCGGCTCAAAATGGCCTTAATCGCCTGACGCGTCTCGTATACCGTCTGCGCACCGCGCTCGGTCAGTGGAAACTGCGCACGAATTTGCTCGGGC
Source organism: Halothiobacillus neapolitanus c2 (assembly GCF_000024765.1). Lineage (GTDB taxonomy): Bacteria > Pseudomonadota > Gammaproteobacteria > Halothiobacillales > Halothiobacillaceae > Halothiobacillus > Halothiobacillus neapolitanus. The sequence continues at coordinate 1,860,535 of NC_013422.1, forward strand.
GAAACTAGGTTATGGATATCGAGAATACGTAAGTCATCGGTGCGATGCGTCATGGTCTGCGGCCTGCTACAAAATCGAAATGGGCGTCTAATTGCACAACCCTAAACCGCTAATAGTACTTGGCTTGACGATGTACGTCATCCCAATCCATAGGCCAATCTCAAGACTGGACCAATCTACAATGGCGCCTGATGCCATCAACTCGTCCGGACGGTGTTTTTGTTCCGTACAACATCGCGCTTCTTATTCAAAATTTCAGCTGATTGTTCTGATCGGTGAGTACCGAAGAACTGCAAGGCATGGGAGCAAAATTGGCTGATAGTTTGTCGAACAGGCTATCGAAAATTCGATTTATGACTTCAGCCGGCGCAAGTCCAGAACCGGAAATTGCTGACGGACATGCGCCTGTGCTTCGGCATCGATTTCCGCCATGACGAAGCAATCGGCCAGGGTTTTGGCATTGGCGAGCACCGTTCCCCACGGATCGACGACCATACTGTGACCGAAGGTTTTGCGCCCGCTGGCATGAACGCCCACTTGTGCCGATGCGACCATGTACACCTGATTTTCGATGGCGCGGGCACGCAACAAGGGTTCCCAGTGCGCGCGCCCCGTGGTTTCCGTGAAGGCCGAAGGCAGACATATCCATTCGGCGCCCTGATCGGTTAAGCGGCGAAACAACTCGGGAAAACGCAAATCGAAACAGATGGCCATACCCAAACGACCAGCTGGCGTCTCGACCAGTACCAACTCGGTGCCGTGCAGGAATTGATCCGACTCCCGATAGGATTCAGCGGTCGCCGATTGCGCGGACCGACGAGGCGGCACATCCACATCGAACAAGTGAATCTTGTCGTATTTGGCTTGGATTTCACCCTTTGAATCGATGACATAACTGCGCGACCATAATTTGCCTTCATTCGAACCGCCATCAGCCCGGATGGGCAATGTACCGGCCACCAGCCAGACACCCTTGAAGCGAGCCAACGTCTGCAACCAGTCCAGTGGGGCATTTTCACCCTCAGCCCCGAGGCCAAGTGCCAACAGCTCGTGCGGATTCGCTGGCATGGCATACAGATTTTCCGGCAGGACGATCACCTCAGCACCAGCCTCCGCGGCGTCACTCACCAGACGGGCGATCACCGGTTGATTTTCAGCCCATGTTGCTTTGCCGTTCAGCTGGATAGCGGCAATTTTTGATTTTTTCATGCGAATGCCTTCAGAAGGAGTGGTCATGGGGTGGAGCGATCCGAAGCGGCGTCGGCGGTTTTGACGACGGGATCAGCGATGGTTCCGGTGACCCGGTAAACCAGCGTCGGTGCCGGATTTTTATCAATGGTCTTGAGTGCCTGCTGAAGTGCCAGCACAGCGCCACCGACAATCGGGCCACCGGCCACAGTGCCGATAATGGGCAGGAGCATGCCGATATCAGCGTAGACTTTAACGGTGTAGTCGAGGCTGTTGTCGCTTAGGTGGGTTTGTCCTGATGCCGTCAATCGCAATGAGGCATTTTTGAGTGTCAGAGGATCAATCGCCAGCAATCCCTGCTTTAGGGTCCAGTCGGCGCTGAGCGAATCGAACGACAAACCCTGATCGACCACATCGCTAAAATCCAGTCGCAATCGACGGGTTATCGCCCCCAGACTGAGTAACCCGGCCAGTCGCCCTGCGCCGGGATTGACCTCGTTAAGTTGACCATTCTGCATGACAAACGCGCCGGAGCCACTCAGCCGCTCAAGGGCGAATGCCGCCGGCGAACCGGGCCAGGATAGAGAGAACAAAGACGACTTGAGATCCCCATTGCTGATGGGTGAGTTCTCGCCGGCCACCTGCTTGAACACCGCGCCAAGGTCTGCCCCCTGTGCCGACAGGTTCAAGTTTGTTTGCTGTTTGTCGCCCTCTTTGGCTACCGAACCCTGACCGATCAGGCGAAAACTCGCCGTCGGTTGCCAGTCGATGGTCGGAATCTCGAGCGTGTCGTGCCCAGGCTTTGCAGCCTCGCTATTGAGCACGAGTTTGCCCAGTCGGTGCTTGCCGAACCGCAGATCATCAATGATCACCTGTGCACTGGGAATCTGTTTCAAATCCCAGGAGCTTATTGGTGTCACGCGATCGGAAGATACCGAATTGGATGAAGACTGATCTTCAACATGGAACCGTTTGAACTGCATGGCGATCTGGCCAGCCGGATGGGCGACATTGGGCTGCTGATAGTTCAGGTTGCCGTCCAAGTCATCGCCACTGGCTTTGATACGATACCGTTCATCCGCAAAGCGAACATTCAAGCGCGTCGGGCCAAACTGCACACCGGCCACCTTGAGACGATCGGTCTGAATATTTAGATCGAAGGGCGCGACGGGCGTGCTGGAAGTTGCTTTTTCCGGTCGGGAGAACGCGGCACTACTCAGAATTGGCTGCCATGCGTCCAAATCCAGCACTGGTGTATTTAGATTGATCGCCAGTTTCGCCGAATTGTTGGAGGAGCGATCAGCACTGTCAGCGCGATTACTGACATCGCCCCCACTCAGTGCGCCGCGGTCATTGAACCCCAGATTGGCTTGCCACGGTTCGCCGCCTTGCGATTTAAGATCCAATTGCCGCAAGACGCCACCGGTAAAAGTAAGATCGGCACTCAATGGCCATACCGCATCGGCAGCTTTGCCGAATGGTGGCGGCAACTGGCTCGAAACGCCGGTAAGATCACTGTTCGCCTGAACTGTAAATTGATCGCCATGATGAGGAATATTGAGCTCGATCGTGGTATCCGCCTTGCCACGAACCCGATCAAGCAGAGGCCCAAACGCCGTGGCAGACTTTTCGCGCAACGCGAACAAGGGATCAAGGCGGGTTTGCAGGCTCACTATGGTCGAATCGTCCGATGTGCTGGGCTTCAATGTCATCGTTGCCGGTTCGTCATCAAAACGGGCGGAGATGTTTCTGGCGGTAAAATCCGCGTTATGGAAATCGATGGCACCGGAAATCCGGCTCAATTTGATCGGTGTTTTGTCGAGAGACAAGCCATTATTTTTCAGGACCAAATGACCGTTTACATCGGTCTTCTCGCCTTGCTTCAACCCCGCGCGAACCGAGACATCCAGCCCGGCCTGACCCGTGACCTTGAGCGCGTTCAAACTGCCGGCACCCAAAAGCGGGGTTTGCCCAACAAACCCGAGCAGTTGGCTCAAAGGCGCTTTTGCTGTTACGGCAATATCGAGTGCGGCCTTGTCCAGATCAAAAATGCTCACCCGCGACCCATCCACCGGCACGTCCGCCAGCGTTCCGTGGTCAATTGATGCGTGGAACTGCTGATTGACGAATGCGATATTGCCATCGGCATCCTTGAGCGCCGGCCAATCAGGTAGAAAAGGCAAAACCAGATGTTTGAAATCAAACACCACGGAGAACCACCCGCCGCCTTTGATAAACGGGAATCGAGCCGGATCACCATTGAATACGAAATGGCCACGATCCACTCGACCAGGTTGCCCGCCCCCTTGCTCGGGCAACTCAAGATTCGTATCCAGCCAGTGCAGCACGTTCTTGCCCAGCAGGTTCCGTGGCAAATACGCCGGAACACGCGCAACATGGATATCGCCGAATGCACTGTCGATGGCAAGTTGAGCCGGATGATCCTTGTCTGCGGCCTGATAGCGGAAGCTTGTATCCGTGAACAGATCGGCATTCTTGATGCGCAACCCCGGGCTATAGATCAGAAGCCGCCCTGAATCGGCATCGTGCAGATAAACATCCCCCTTCAGGGCATCGATGGTCATCGGTTCGCGGAACATGCCCGGCACGGCGAGTACCAGATTCGATTGATCAAAACGCGCCAGCCATCCGGATGGCTGTTTGTAGAGTTTGAGGTTCAGCCCCCCGAGACCATCGGACTGACCGATGACCGGCCACAATCGCCGCCCCGGCACATTGCCGAAGTGCTGCAATTCGAGATAACCCGCCACAAGCGTATTGCCGACCAGATGCAGTCGGATATCCCGAGCATCGCCACGCAATGCGTTTTCTCCCAGCAACTTCAGGAATGATTTGGGCAAAGGCGCGGTCGCCAACCAGACGGCAAGCTGATGCAGGTCGACGTAACTCGAGGCGTAATAGGTCTGGTCTCCGGCATGGATCAGATGGATGGAATGAGCGGGCCACTCGGTATCGGCCGTGGTCGCGACGCGAACATGATCGGCATCCAAACGCCAGCCGTCTGTCGTTTTCTGCCAGAGCAACCGCCCGCCAATCCGATGCAAAGTCGCCTGAGACTGAGTCGATGCCAGCGCCCCGATACCCGCAATCTTCGCCATCCGGCTGACCTTGAGGCTGGAAATATCAAAATCGGCCGAAACCGAGCGCAGGCTCGTTCCGGCAAAGCGTAACCACAACTCGCCGGAGAGTTGCCCTTGATTGACAAGCGGCATCCCCGCTGAACAATCCAAGCCTTCGACATGCTCGGCGCAGCCACCGATCTCAGCGCGCACCGATCCATGTGTAAAATCGCGAATCGCCTGCTGCATGGCGGGCAGGTTCCAGTTATGGGCACCCAGATACACCTCGGCATTTGGCTCGTCACCCAAATGTCCGTCCGCCCGTAAACGAACGGGCGAATTGCCGAAACCGGGCGCAAACAATTCCCCGGAAAGCGACCAGCCATGCGCCGCCAGCCGCGCGGTCGCGTTCAGGTTAATTGTCTGACGGGATTCATGAAGATCGGATGTTGCCGGTCGAATCCAGGAAACCACGGCTTCATTAATGGATACATCGCCCAAATCAGGCAATCTGGACAACCAGTCTGCCCATGAATTTGCCGTCTTTTCCGGATCGTTTTGCGGCGATGTTTGCGGCGCGCCGGAGAGTGTCCATTTCCCATCGGCCTGCTGAATGAATGCCAGATGCGGCTTGTCGATCACGATCTTCCCGGCGACCCAATGCCGGGCAACCAAACTGCGCCAGGGCGCAAGCGACACACCAAAGCGCGAGATGACCGGGCCATTGTTTCCCAACCGCAGATCGGTCAGCACCAGCTGCGGGCGATAATTGACAAACGCCACATCGATCGAACCGAACTGCACCGGTGCGCCCCATGCCTTGGACAACACAGTCTGCGCTTCTTCTCGATAATTGGTCATATGCGGCAATACGACGCGCAATACGCTGAATGCAAGGGCGAGCAAAACCAGAATAACGGCCACAGACGCCAGCAAAAACCGTATCAATCGGCGCAGCGGGCGAGAAGAGAGGTGAATGGCGTGGGGCAGATGAATATGCGTCACTGCGGCAGATTACCTTAGGTGAAATTACCGTCGACACAGTATATCAGCGCCCCATGCCACTCCGGTGAACTGGGGCCTTAAGCGAAGCATTCACATAAGAACGATATCGTACTGTTCCGGCAGATAATGGACATCGGCCTGCAAGCGCAAGGGGACGCCGATGAATTCCTGCAACTCGGCCAGCGAGGTCGAATCCTCCTCTCGCAGACGATCGATAACCGAGGATGATGCGATGACCAGCATCTGCTTAGCGTGGTACTGACGCGCCTCGCGAGTCACCTCGCGGAAAATCTCGTAGCAAACGGTTTCGGCCGTTTTGACCGTACCACGCCCGCTGCACGTCGGACAGACCGTGCAAAGGATATGCTCCAACGATTCGCGCGTGCGTTTGCGGGTCATTTCGACCAAACCCAAGCCGGAAACTTCACACACTTTGGTGCGCGCGTGATCGGCTTCGAGCGCGCGTTTGAGCGTTTCCTGCACGGCAAGACGGTGATCCGGCTCGATCATATCGATGAAATCAAGAATGATGATGCCGCCCAAATTGCGCAATCGCAGTTGGCGCGCAATGGTGCTTGCCGCTTCCAGATTGGTCTTGAAAATGGTTTCTTCGAGATTTTTAGAACCCACAAAACCACCGGTATTCACGTCGATCGTGGTCATCGCCTCGGTCTGATCGATGATGATATACCCACCCGATTTGAGCGGCACGCGGCGCTCCATCGCATTGACGATTTCCTGCTCGATATTGTGCATGTCAAACAATGGGCGTTCGCCGGGGTAATGTTCAAGTATCGGCAGAATATCCGGCACCATTTCCTGAGCGAACTGAATGGCACGATGGTAGGTTTCGCGCGAATCGATACGGATTTTCTCGACGTAACGGCCGAGCACATCGCGCAAAGTCCGCAGTGCAATCGGCAGATCTTCGAAAATCAGCCCCACGCCGTTGGTCTGACTCTGGCGTTCCTGGACACTGGCCCACAAACGCAGCAGAAAGTCGTAATCCTGTCGCAGCGCTTCGGCAGTCGCACCCTCAGCAGCCGTTCTCAAAATGAATCCACCGATCTCATTCTCGCCAACCCGCTCGATCGATTCGGCCATGAATTCGGCCAGAATATCCTTGAGGCGATCGCGCTGCACCGGGTCTTCAATCCGGCTTGATACACCGATATTCCGACCATTGGGCAAATACACGAGATAGCGTGACGGGATGGTGATTTCGGTCGTCAGGCGGGCGCCCTTGGTGCCCAGCGGGTCCTTGATAACCTGCACGATCAGATTTTGCCCCGTTCGCAGCAGGTCGTAGATCATCCGCGGGCGCGTCTCGACACCGGTTTCCTTTTCCTCCGGCTTGAGCTCGATATCCGAGACATGCAAAAACGCGGCACGCTCCAGGCCGATGTCCACAAACGCCGCCTCCATGCCTGGCAATACCCGACTGACACGCCCCTGATAGATATTGCCGACGATGCCGCGCGACCGTGAGCGCTCAATGTTGATCTCTTGCAACACCCCGTTTTCGACATAGGCAATACGGGTTTCCTGCGGGGTCACATTGATGAGGATTTCTTCACTCATATCCTGTTTCTCGTCATGGACAAGGTACTCATGGATTAAATCTCGTTGGTTTTTTGCCAGAAAGGGCGAATGCCGAATGCGGCCAGCAATTGCGCCGTCTCAAACTGAGGCAGACCGACCACCGCACCCCAGGAACCACAGATCCGTTCGACGAACTGGGCAGCCATGCCTTGCAAGGCGTAGGCACCGGCTTTGCCCTGCGGCTCGCCGGTGGAAAGGTAGGCGGCAATCAGCTCCTCACTGAGCGGCATCATCGTGACATCCGTTTGCACAATCACCGACTCACAACGCTGGCGATCGGCGACAGCTATGGCAGTTACCACGGCATGTGTCTGTCCGCTCAGGGCCGACAGCATCGCGGCCGCTTCGCGTTCATCAACCGGCTTGCCGAAAATACGACCTTGGTGGATCACGACAGTATCTCCGGCCAACACGAAGCTGCCGTCAGGCAAATCTGCCGTGGACAATGCCATTGCCGCCTTGCTGCGCGCTAACCGCTCGACCAGTGCCCATGCCGATTCGTTCGCTTGCGGCGTTTCATCTATAGCACAGGCATCGGCGGGCAAAACGTTAAATTCAAACCCCATATCTGACAGCAACTGAGCGCGGCGCGGCGAACTAGAGGCCAGGAACAATGCTTTGGGGTGAATCATCTGCATTCATTCACGGTGATAAGGATGTCCGTTCAATAACGACCACGCCCGGTAAAGCTGCTCCGCCAGCAATACACGCACCAAAGGATGCGGCAGGATAAGATCGGACAGGCGCCAGAGCCGGTCGGCTGTCTGGCGAAAATCGTCCGTCAGGCCATCAGCGCCGCCAACGACCACGGCCACATCGCGCCCCGATTGCATCCAGTCGGCCATTTGAGCCGAGAGTTGAGCGGTCGACCACGACTTGCCCCGTTCATCGCAGATGATTTTCCAGGCGCCTTTGGGGATTTGCGCTTCGATCCGCGCGCATTCTTCTGACTTGGCGCGTTCGGTGGCAATGGTTTTACCCCGTTGCACGGCGGGCACTTCGTGCAACTGGACCGGGCAGGCGGGCGGCATCCGTTTCAGGTACTCCGCCGTGCCCGCATTGGCCCAGTCGGGCAAACGCGTCCCGACGCTGATCAGATGAATTTTCAATGGACGTTTTCAGGGCTTGATTACTTGGGTATGGAAGAACCACGAATCTTGTCAATCGCCGTTGCGTAGGCCGCAGGGGCATCGGCTGCTGTTGCAGCTTTGTTCGATGCTTGGTTGGATTGGGCCGACCAGAGTTTTTCCAGCTGATAATGGTCACGCGTTTCCGGCAGCATGATGTGTACCAAAACATCAATCGCATCGACGAGTACCCATTCTGTGCTGGGCACGTCATCACCTTCCACGCCCATGGGCCGCACGCCGTGGGCCTTGAGTTGCTCGACGACGCTGTTTGCCTGCGACTTGAGGTGCCGGTCGGAAGTGCCCGATGAAAACACCATGAAGTCGGCAAAATTGCACAAACCACGCACATCGAGCACACGGATGTCGATGCCCTTGAGGTCTTCCAGCGCGGCGACCACCCAATCCGCTACCGTTTGGGCCTCCGGGTAGTCAGCCGGGCTGTTTGCCGTGCTATTTACCGTACTGTTTATTTGGGCAGAGGCTGCGTCGTTTGCAGCCGGGGAATTGTCTTTTTGGGTCATGGTTCAGCTTTCTAGTAGAAAAAATTAATGGGTATTCAACCCAGAATCCAGATCAGAATAATAGGCTTGCAGGGGGTTTAGCAAACAATCCGGCACAAGGTAACGCACCGAGCGCCCGGCATCGAGCGCGGCGCGAATCGCGGTGGCGGAAATATCCAGCCGGGTGATTTCCAGCGCCACAACTCCGCCCGCCCGCTGCCGGGCGAGTTGCTCCGGCTGAAGTCGCCGCTCGGCCAGCAATGCGGCGACCTCACCGGTGGCCGCAGCACCCGGGCGGTTGGCGACGGCGATATGTGCCCAATCGAACAGTTCCTGCCAACGATGCCACTGGGGCAGTCCATTGAAGGCATCCATGCCCAGTATCAACACCCGATGATGCTCGGGAAACTCAGCCGCAAAAGACTTGAGTGTATCCACGGTATACGAAACACCGGCGCGTTCAAGCTCACGCCCATCGGCGATAAAACCCGGATGATCGGCAATGGCCGCCTGAACCAACGCCAGCCGTTGTTGCGGCCCGAGTGACGGCTGAGGGCGATGCGGCGGCACGGCGGATGGCACAAAATGCACCGCAGCCAAATCCAATGCCTCGCGTACTTCTTCGGCCAGGCGCAAATGCCCCAGATGAATCGGATCGAAGGTGCCGCCCAGAATCCCGAGCAGCGGTGCCTTTACGTGATTTACCGGAGCATCAGCCACGGATATGACCATCACCCAATACGATGTATTTTTGCGATGTTAAACCCAACAGGCCCACCGGCCCACGCGCATGAATCTTGTCGGTCGAAATGCCGATTTCCGCGCCCAAGCCATATTCAAAGCCATCGGCAAAACGCGTGGAAGCATTCACCATTACCGAGGCGGAATCCACTTCACGCAGGAACCGGCGGGCGGTGGTGTAGCTTTCCGTGATGATCGAATCGGTATGGTGCGAACCGTAGGTCTCGATGTGGTCGATGGCCTCATCGAGCGAATCGACCACGCGCACGGCCAGAACGGGAGCGAGATATTCCGCGTACCAGTCCTCGACTGTAGCCGCGACGACGGACTCGCCCAGGATTGTCCGTGTCTTCGGGCATCCGCGCAACTCGACGCCCTTATCAAAGTAATACGGGGCCACCATCGGCAAAAACCGCTCGGCAACCGCCGCATGCACCAGCAGGGTTTCCATCGCATTGCACACGCCATAACGATGGGTTTTGGCATTAACGGCCACAGCGACGGCTTTATCCAGATCGGCCTGCTCATCGACGAAGACATGACACACGCCATCTAAATGCTTGATGACCGGCATCCGAGCCTGCTCGGTGACGAGCGCCACCAGCCCCTTGCCACCACGGGGAATCATCACGTCGATGTACTCATGCATGCCCAGCAGAATCGATACCGCCGCTCGATCGGTCGTCGGTACGATCTGCACGGCATCTTCCGGCAAATCGCCCGCCTTCAAGCCGCTGCGAATCACATCCGCCAGCGCCTGATTGGTAGCGGCCACTTCCGAGCCGCCGCGCAGAATCGTGGCATTGCCCGATTTAAGGCACAGCGCCGCTGCATCGATGGTCACGTTCGGACGCGATTCGTAAATAATGCCGATGACACCGAGCGGCACGCGCATCTGCCCCACCTGAATGCCCGTGGGGCGGAATACCATATTGCTGATTTCACCAACCGGATCAGGCAGCGCCATGATTTGCCGCACGCCTTCGGCCATTTGCGCCACGCCGTTGGGCGTGAGGGTCAGCCGGTCGATCATCGCCGCATCCAAGCCACGCGCCCGCGCGTTCGCAACGTCCACCGCGTTGGCGGCCAACAACTGCGTTTGGGCGGCGAGCAGCGCGTCGGCAATCGCCAGAAGCGCGCGATTCTTATCCGCCGTGGTCACACCAGATAGCGCGCGCGAGGCCCGACGAGCCCGCTGGCCCATCTGAGTCATCATCTCGATCAAATTTTCATCTACATTATTTTGCATCTGTCCACTCACTAATGGGAAGCTCGAAAAACCCGTCATTCCCGCGTAGGCGGGAATCCAGCGCCTTGATTTTCCTGGGTTCCCGCTTTCGCGGGAACGACGAATCACGGGTATTTCGAGGTGCCCTAATTTCGGGCCCGACTGCCACCGCAGGCCGCAAGGGCCACCCGATCCAGCATTTGCCAGGGTTCACCTGCTGCAATCCCCTTGATACTCCGGTCAATCTCGGCGCAGCGTCCCAGCAGTTTAAGCCAGTACGCCGCCGGGGCGCGTCGTGCCGCCCGCGCATAAAGGGGTCGGCGGCCTTTAGGCACCGGCAAACGATCAATGGCCGCGGGATCATCTAGTCCAGCCAATAGGCGCAGTTCTCGGCTGAGCACCCACAGAATCAAGATGGCATCGACGCCCTCTTCCCGCAACCGGGCAAGCAGATGTCCCGCACGGGAGCGGTCGCCATCCAACAAAGCATCGCCCAGATCAAACGGGTTGAACCGAGACTGATCGGTAATATTTTCAAGCAGCATCTGCGCCGTGAGCGGATTGGGCAAGTTCAGCAAGCTGAACTTGTCGAGTTCCTGTTTGGCGGCGAGCAGGTTGCCTTCAACCCGCTCGGCAATCAGTTGCGCGGCATCCGGCAGTATCCGCAAACCGAGCTTGGCACCGCGCGACTCGATCCAGCGCGGCAGATCACGCAAACCAATCGGCCAGAACTGGATGGTGACGCCCGCCTGACTCAAGGCACTAAACCAGACCGACTTCTGCGCATTCATGTCCAGTTTCGGCAGGCTGATCAACCAGACATCGTCCGTCTCATCTGCGTTCGATAACTGGGCAGCCAGGGTTTTGAGCGCTTCGCCCCCCTCCTTGCCCGGTTTGCCGCCGGGAATGCGCAAATCGACCAAGCGCCGCTCGGCGAACAGAGACAGATTCGCACCGACCGACTTCAGACTGCCCCAGTCAAAGCGCCCCTCCACCTCGAACCGCAGGCGCTCGGTCACGCCTGCCGAACGGGCCTGTCGGGCGATGGATTGACGGGCCTCATCCAGTTGCAACCAGTCGTCGCCCACCAGCACATAGAGGGCGGCCAGTTTTTTGGCCAGTGCCGCATCCAGCTGTTCGGCACGCAGATTCACGGATCAGTGCGCCGCCGCTGGCGGTTCCATCTTCACGGGCGCACTCAGGCGGTAGAACAACAATCGGGCCAGTGTTTCGGCCAGCTCCTGACGAATCTGCGCCTCGTTACTGGTGGAAGCAATGACGCCGGTCGGATCGTAATTGTAGTTGCGCGCCTGACCAATCGTCTGCTCAGGTGAACGCCGTCCGTCTGACAGCTCGATGTGATAGGTAATCCGCTGATACAACTCATATTGCTGCACGGTTGCTTGTGGTGTAACCACGGCGACACGCTGTTCGACCGTATTCCTGTCGATCACAAGGGTGGCCGAAGCCTTGCTCGGGTCGGTCACGAGGGTGCTGTTCGTGTTCAGGAACAGACGTTGCAACTGCTGGTACACCGGATCGCTGGTACTCATGCCCTGCACATAAACCGCTTGATAAACCGGATCGAGGCTCGTCACGCCACGCAGGTGGTAGCCGCAGCCACCCAATGCGAGCGTTGCAAGAACGGCCAGCGCACCAAAAAAAGCGATGGCGCGCGATGGCAGGAAACGGGCAAAAAAAGAAAAATTCTGGCTGGTCACAGGTTACCCCACCACGATATTAATTAGCCGACCGGGCACGACAATGATTTTCTTGATGGAAACCCCGTCAAGATAGCGCTGCACATCGGGATTGGCGATGGCTGCGGCTTCCTGCATGGCCTTATCGGCTTTAGCTGCCACCTGAATTTTGCCGCGCAATTTGCCGTTCACCTGCACGACGAGTTCGATTTCATCACGCACCAGAGCCGAGGCATCCACCTCGGGCCAAGGCGCGTCGATCACCAAACCCGTTCCGCCCACTTGTGACCACAAGGCGTGGGCGATATGCGGCACGATGGGCGAGAGCATTTTGATCATGCTTTGCAGCACTTCGGTGATGACGCCGTTTGCTACCTGATCGCTTCCTTCAAAACGATTCAACTCATTGAACAGTTCCATATTTGCCGCAATCACGGTGTTGAAGGTTTGGCGTTTTTCGACGTCATCGGTAACGCGCGCGATAGTTTCGTGCAGCTTGCGGCGCAGGGCGCGGCCGGCATCATCCAGCCCTTCGATCAACAGCGTTGAGGGCTGCCAACCGGCCTGCTTACGGTCGTACACCTGACGCCACAGGCGTTTCAGGAACCGATGCGCGCCATCCACCCCCGCATCGGACCACTCCAAGCCCTGATCGGGCGGTGCGGCGAACATCATGAACAGGCGCACGGTATCCGCGCCGTATTCCTCGATCAAAGGCTGCGGATCGACCGTATTGCCCTTGGACTTGCTCATCTTGCTGCCGTCTTTGTTCACCATGCCCTGCGTGAGCAGGCGGGTAAACGGCTCGGGTTTATCCTTGGCAATCAGACCTTCGTCGCGCATCAGCTTATGGAAGAAGCGCGCATACAAGAGGTGCAGCACGGCGTGCTCCACCCCACCGACATACTGATCGACCGGTAGCCAGTAATCGGCACGATCGTCGAGCATGCCTTGCGCAAAATCCGGGCAGGTATAACGGGCGTAATACCAGCTCGACTCGAAGAAGGTATCGAAGGTATCGGTTTCGCGCTCGGCCGCACAACCGCATTCCGGGCAGGTCGTTTCGATGAATTCACGCGACTGTTTGATGGGCGATTGCGGGCCGTTCATGGTCACATCGGTCGGCAGGATGACCGGCAGTTGATCGTCCGGCACCGGCACCGCGCCGCAATGCGGGCAGTTGATGATCGGAATCGGGCAACCCCAGTAGCGTTGCCGCGATACGCCCCAATCGCGCAGGCGGTAGTTGATTTGCACTTGGCCCTGCTTTTTGGCTTCAAGGTGCGCAGCAATGGCATCAAAGGCCGTCTCGAAATCCATACCGGAAAACTCAGCCGAATCGAACAGCTTGCCCTTTGCCGTCATCGCCTGAGCGCTGTAATCATGCGGCTCGGCGGATTCAAGCACCGGCGTGATCGCCAAACCGTATTTTTTGGCAAACTCAAAGTCGCGCTGATCGTGCGCAGGCACCGCCATCACCGCGCCGGTACCGTATTCCATCAGCACGAAATTAGCCGACCAGACCGGAATCGGTTCGCCGGTCAAAGGATGCGTAACGGTCATACCGAGATCGACGCCCTCTTTCTCCATAGTCGCCATTTCAGCTTCCGCCACCTTGTGATGGCGGCAGCGTTCGATATAGGCGGCGATGTTGGGGTTGGTTTGTGCCGCTTGCTTGGTGAGCGGATGCTCGGCGGCTACGGCGAGGTAGGACACGCCATAGAGCGTATCCGGCCGCGTGGTGAATACGGTCAGGTTCTCGCCATCGGGCAAGGCAAAATCCACCTGCAAACCGCGCGAACGGCCAATCCAGTTGGCCTGCATGGTGCGCACCTGCTCAGGCCAGCCGTCTAACTGGTTCAAATCATCAATTAATTCATCCGCGTAGTTGGTGATTTTAATAAACCACTGCGGAATCTCGCGGCGCTCGACCAGCGCTCCGGAGCGCCAGCCGCGCCCGTCGATAACCTGCTCGTTCGCCAGAACCGTCATGTCGACCGGGTCCCAGTTCACCACGGCGGTTTTTTTGTAGGCCATGCCCTTGCGCACCAAGCGGGTGAACAGCCACTGTTCCCAGCGGTAGTATTCCGGCGTGCAGGTGGCCAGTTCCCGCTGCCAGTCGTAGGCCAAGCCTAAGCGCTGCAACTGGCCGCGCATGTAATCGATGTTCTCGAATGTCCAGCGGGCCGGGGCGTCACCATTCTTGAGCGCCGCGTTTTCTGCGGGCAGACCGAACGCATCCCAACCCATTGGTTGCAACACATTCTTGCCGCGCATCCGTTGATAACGCGCGATCACATCGCCGATGGTGTAATTGCGTACATGCCCCATGTGCAGCCGCCCGGAAGGGTACGGAAACATGGACAGGCAATAGAATTTTTCCCGCGTCGGGTCTTCAACCGCGCGAAATACATGGCGGTCGGCCCACAGACTCTGGGCTTGATCTTCAACTTGGGCGGGAACGTATTGCTCGTGCATCATGGCGATTGGGTGCGTACTTGATGATAAAGGGGGGCGATATAAAAGGGCGTTAAGAATACCCGAAAAACCCGACTACTGCCCCAAAAAACCGTGTCTGAGTACATGAACCTAGTGTACTGTTTCGCTCTTGGAGGTACTTTCAGAGTCCTCCGAATGCGTCAGGACAAGGCGCCGTGCGCAGGCAATGGCCATACCCTTGTCAAGCACGGCAACGCCGTCATGGCGCATTCGGAGGGCTCCCTTCGGGCGAGCCGCTGAATGTGCCTCCAAGAACGAAACAGTACACTCTAGGTGTATGCTGAGCGCAGATCTTCAGGAGGAATCGCAACATGTCTACCGACGAACAAACCAAAAATACAGCCCACGAAAGCTTGAGCGACCGTTACTACCACTGGCTGGGCACCATCTACGCCCGCCTGCTGGACGATGAAAGCCGGGCCATTACACGCCACAGCGATGAAATTATTGACGAATCACGTGCTGCGCTGGCCGATCACGAATATCACCCAGATCTCGTGGACAACCTCCGCATAGACATCGCCAAAGCACAAACCACCCTGCGGCAGGATCGAGAAGCCTTCGCGAAAGAATGGCAAAATATTGAGCAAGATCTTGCCAATAAATTGCTGTCGATTGCGGACAAGACCGATATCGAACTCAATGCGATGCGCGAAGAGGCGAGCTTGAAGCGTCCCGACAACAAGCATCAGGACAAGTGAGGAGGCTACCAGTGAAGCGTCGTTTCTTCTGGATTTTGCCCGTACTTGTCGCCATTGCGCTTTCGGGTTGTGCATCCACTGCCTGGCGTTCGGGCGGCTCATCGAGTTACATCAGCGGATTTTCCTCTGACGCGTCCCGAGAGTCGCCTCGTGTGTACGGCCAGATCAATTCCTCCTACACCCATCGGACCAATTAACTGGATCAAACTTTGGCAATAAAAAAACCCCGCAACCGTTTCCGGCGCGGGGTTTTTAGCTTTAAGACTACGACTGGATTACTTCGCAGCAGCGTACCGATCGCCAACCGCATCCCAACTGATAACATCCCAGATGGCCTTGAGGTAATCCGGGCGGCGGTTCTGGTAACGCAGATAGTATGCGTGTTCCCACACATCAATACCGAGGATGGGCGTGCCCTTGATCTCGGCGATGTCCATGGTGGGGTTGTCCTGATTCGGCGTTGAGCAGACGGCGAGTTTGCCCTGTGCGTCCAAAATTAACCAGGCCCAGCCGGAACCAAAACGCGTGGCGCCAGCGGTGCTCATCTGATCTTTCAATGCACTGAAGGAACCGAACGTGGCGTTGATGTCATCGGCCAGATCGCCTGATGGCGCATCACCACCGTTCGGGGAGAGAATCGACCAGAACAGCGCATGATTGAAGTGTCCGCCGCCATTGTTGCGCACGGCTGGCGGGAGTTTGGACACATTCGCCATGATCTCTTCGATGGACTTGTCATCCCATTCGGTGCCGGCGATGGCATTGTTGCAGTTGGTCACATACGCGCCGTGGTGCTTGCTGTAGTGAATTTCCATGGTTTGCGCATCGATGGATTTATCGAGTGCGCCGTAATCGTAGCTGAGTTCCGGGAGTTGAAAAGCCATATCGTGCTCCTGTTCTGGGTTGAGAAAGTTAGCAGTGGTTAGCAGGGAAAACTGCCCAAACAAAAAGTCGATGGGCAGACTGGGTTATTTATATCCGGTTATTTATAACATAGTAGAAGCAGGCTTATTTGCGCTACCCCCGAGAAATTGACCGAAGGACAGGTCGAAAACCGAATGCACGGATCAAGTACAGCGTAACACGAAGCGGGCTTCAGGCTGGCGCACTGCTCTCGAACTGGCGAATACAACGCTGGCGTCCGGCCATAACGGTTTTTCGAGGCGATATGAAGATAATGAGCGAAGTGAGCGCTCCGACCAGGGCGAAACGCCCCACTACATCCGCAGTCCGCGCAACCATTTGACGACATTGAGCACCGAAGACAACGCTTGGGCGACATAGGTGAAAGCGGCCGCACGCAGAATCTGCCGTGCCGGTTTTTTTTCGGCCTTACCGAGCCAGCCGCATTCTTCAAGCATGGGCAGCGCGCGCTTGAAGCTGGCGTCCAGCTCGATAGGCAGGTTCGATAACTGCGCGACCAGCGGCACTGCCATCGTCAGCACACCGACGACCAGCATCACCAAAGCGGGCGCGGGTTGCTTTTCGATCAGCGTCACCGCCGGAATTGCCACCAGAATCCAACCGGCCACGCGTTGCGCCCAGGCGCTGCGTTCGACCATCTCTTGGCGTCGCGCGAAGGCCGGATCGCCCTCGGCATGTTGCAAGGCATGGCCCACTTCATGCGCCGCCACGGTGATGGCCGTGAGTGATCGACCGCTGAAATTTGCCGGCGACAAACGCACGCTGCGCGCATGGGGATCGTAATGATCGCCCTCCTTGGTGGCCTCGACCGTCACGTCACTCAATCCGCGTCGATCCAGCAGATAACGCGCCAGATCCCCGCCGGAAAAAGGATAGCGGTCGGCCGGTTGGGCATGGCGCGCCATCACCTGTCCTACCCACCAGTTCGGCCACCAAGATAACAGTGCCAGTAGGCCCATCGCGGCCAGTAACAAAATCAACATCAGTGAATCCGGTAGATCAGATCACCGCCGGTCGCGTCTGGACTCGTGGTGATTTCGATTGAAAACAGATTGCTTAATTTGTATTGCGTGATGAGTTCACTCAAGCCATTGACCACACCCACCGCGTACCGCACGAAGAGACGGTCACCGATTTGTTTACCTAGGGAAAGCTGCGTATCGCCAAATCCCCCGGAGGTGTCCAAACCAACCGAATCAAAGCCGAACTTCTGGCCGATGTCGCGCACGATATCGTTGCCCTGCGCCACACCGAGACCGGCAATAGCATTCATCAGCATGGCCCGATCCCCCGATCCCGAATCGCTCAAGGGCTTACCAGTCAGCAGTATCGACAGGGCATCGGATTCGGGCAAGGAGGGCGATGAAAACACGGTTGTTTTGGGTTGATACAGCGTGCCAGTGATGTTCAGCCCGACCGTGGTGTCACCAACGACCCGTTGCGCAGTGGCCGCAATACCCGGATCGCCCAACGGCCCGACAAACTGTAACCGCCCCTGTTTGACGGCCAGATTTTGCCCATAGGCTTTGTACGTGCCGTTGATTAAATCAATTTCGCCGAATGCAGCCAAGGGCGCGTTCGGACGCAGGCGCAGGTTAAGCGTACCGGTCAAACCGGTCGAAAAACCCATGCCGGCGAGCGAAACTGCTTGGCCCAGAATCAGTTTGATATCCGCTGTTACGGGATAAGCCGTTGTGGGGGTAAGTTTTTTCTCACCCACAATCACCAAATCATTGGTTGATTTGACCACCGCGTCGGGGAGTTTTTCAATGCGCGCGGTCACCGTGGGCAGTGTGATCGAACCGCCGATTTTTGCGCCCGCCTTGCTGGCATCCAGCGTCAAATCAGGACTGGCATCGATCAGAAGGCTTGGCAGACGCAATACCGGAACGTCTTGCCCTTGAATCTGCGCCTGCACCTCCCATTGAGGCAGCTTGGCCAAATCGCCAGTCCCTTGAATACGCAGATGGCCCTTTGCGACCGCCGATGGCTGCTTGTTTGCCGGTATTGTATTGGCACTGTCTTGGGCCACCAAACCGTTCAAACCACCGGAAAAAACAAGTTGTCCGTTGCTGTCGATCTGCGCATTGAGCGTGCCTTGATCGTAAGCCACTCCGGTATCGGGCAGGGTGAACGCCAATTGATCGACCGTGAGCTTTCCACTGGGCTTGGGTTGATCCAGCGTACCGGCAACCTTGAGATCGGCACGCGCCTGTCCCTTAAGCCCAGCAACTTGCGGCAAGAAGCCTTGTAAAACGCGCACGCTGGGCAACGCTGCCGTAAGATCGAGCGCCAGGGGTTTTGCCCCGGCTAGCCCCACGGTGCCACCGCCTTTGATGTTGAGCAATTGCGGTACATCAGCGGCAACTGCTACATTCACGACACCCGATTGAACACGGGCGGTCAGATCCACGTTCTTGTAGTGGTAGGCTTGATTATCCAAAGTGTCAGGCAGACGAAATTCGCTGTCGGGCAAGCTCAATTTCAGCGAGCCGCCCAGTTGCCCCGCCGTGATCGACCCATTGGCTGTTACGCGCACGCGTCCGGGCAAATCAGCGGCAATCGGCAGCCAGGGCGTGATCAGCGCCAAGGGCAAATCGGCATCCATCTGACCCTTGCTTTTTTCCTGACTCGCCAAGTTTCTGGCTAGGTCAATGCACAGATGACCCGACTGGTATTTTTTACTCGCATCCGTGGCCAGACACGTTTTACCCAAGGTTTGTTGCTGCTTTGATAAGGTCAGATCTGCGGGTTTTTCAAGATGCCATGACGGTATCGATTTACCTTCAAAGCGCGCGGGCAGTACGTCCAGGTGTTTGATTTGCCCGCTCCAACTCAATATGGGTGTACTCCCAATTTGAGCCAGTAAACCATCAATCGCCAGGCGCACTTCCCCCTGCGGGCTCTGCGCAGTCAGCCTAAAACGCTGCGCTGCACTGAAGCCGCCTCCAACATCGGCGCTTTGCGCATTGAACACAAATTGCGGCCACTGGCCTTGTGCATCCAAAGTGAGCTTATTCAAACGCACATCAGCGGTTTTTTTGGCATTCTCTTGCGTCAGCTGATCGGCACGCAGGGAAAGATCGTAGACAGATGTCTGCTGCTGTTTCACCCGCCCGTTCAGGCTCAAGTTAGCCAACTGCCATTGCGCGTAGGCTAGCTTACGGGCGCGCAAATCAACGGTGGCGTTCGGTTGCTGCACGCTGCCCGTTACCTCGGTTTTAAGCTCAATACTGCCGGTTAAATCGGGCAGATTGAATGCCTGCCAGGGAATCTGCGCGAGTTGCGGGATGTGGGCATTCACGGTCAAATCGACGGGCGTATTTTTCGCCAAATCCGCCATCGTCACGCGGCCTTTGGCATTTATGGACGCATCGGCCAGATTGATTTTTGCCTGCTTCACATCAAGCCGCTGATCGGCAAAACTGCCGTGTAACGCCAATGACAACGGCACCCGAACCGTTTTTTGATTAGCCGCAGTTGCAGGCATAAGCAGCACCGTGCTCGGTATTGACCAGTCAAAACTTATTTGAGCATCCCGCAACGGATCGATACCCAATGAACCGTTCACTTTAAGATGCGTGCTGATCGCTCCCTCGGCGACCACGCCAGTTGATGCCAACATATCGCGCAGGGCTCCTCGATCCAAATCCAGCGAGAGCGCCACGGGCCGTGCGCCGGTCAAGCCCAGTTCGCCCTTTGCCTTGAGCGCACCGCCCGCCAATGTCCCGTTGCTGATATCCAGCGAGACCTGTTGATTCGCCATCGAACCATCCACCGTTAGCCCATCGAAGGGCAGCTTGGCTAGATGCCCTCCAAGCTCAGTGAGCTTAAATTGCATCTCAGGCGTTGTGGGCTTACTTGCCTTGTCGTCTTTTTGGGCAAATGAAAACTGGTAATCAAAGCCCACCTGCCCCGCCGCCGCGGGCGCAAGCCTTGCCGGATTCAAACCCCTTGCCTGCCCGTGAATAGTGGCTGTGAGCTGGGGGGCAAAATCCACGCTGCCCCGCCCACAGAGCGATCCATCGAGGGTATCGATGTGCAATTTTTCCAATGACATGCGCTGCGGATTGATCAGCGCATCGGCTTGCAGCGTAGCCGTCGGCGTCGTAAATCCCTCTCAACGACCGTTTAGCTGCGTTTTAATATTAGCCAGATTGCCGCCCAGTGCCATCTGCGCCAACGCCCACCCTTGTGGCATTGAAACAATCGTCGCTAAATGGCCTTGAATTTGATGTGGCGTTGCCACTGCTACGCGCAGCGCGCCCTGCCCTTCAATGGTTGTTTTGTGCGCGGCCTCATCGGTGTACCCATCGGCGACAGCCTGGGCGGGCATACCCGCCACAATCTTGTTTATTTTTAATGAAATCATCTCTGCATCCGCACGGCCCTCGGCTTGCAAGGTCGTGAGCATTAGGCTGGGTTGCGGATTGGGCTCATCTTGGCTTTGCTGCACTAACGTGAAGTAATCGAGCTGCAGATGCGCCACCTGAATACCCACCGGCAGTTTCAACGGCAAATCAGCCAGATCAAACGGCTTGGCTGGCGCTGTTGATTTACTGGGCGCAGGCAGTCGCAAAACCACATCTTTGGCGGTGAGGTTTTTTATGAGCAAGTTAAAGTGCCAGAATTGCCGCCAATCGAGCGCCAGATCGGCCTTGCCGATATCCAGAGACAGACCATCCTGAGCGTGAAAAGCGAGCTGATCGATACGCAAGCCTTGCCATAGATTACCCTCGACTGCGCCCATCGAAAGCCCGGCCACCTGTTGCTGGGCCTGCCCTGCAAGCCAACGTGCGCCGGGCGTGGTTGCCGTTAAACCGATAAACGCTACAAACATCAATGCCAGCAACCCGCCGATCAACCAGGCGAATATCTGTAACAGGGGTGAACACCAGCGCAGCATCAAAAGGCCGCCCCGATGCCCAAATGCAATCGGGGTGTGCGTTGATCGCCATCAAACGGATAAGCCACATCCACGCGCACCATGCCCACCGGCGAACGCCAGCGGATGCCGACGCCCGCACCCGTATTCAAATGAATGTTGTTTAACGCATCAAAGGCGTTGCCCGTATCGACAAACGCCGCGCCCCACCAATCGCGCCCGTATACGGGATGCATCACCTCGGCACTGGCCGTAAACAGGTATTGCCCGCCGATCACCTGACCGGTCGAATCGGTTGGGCCCAACGATTGATAAGCATAACCGCGCACGGATTGATCACCACCGGCGAAAAAACGCAGGCTTTTTGGCAAAGAATTGAAATCGGGCGTCACCACGCCACCCACTTCGGTGCGCGCCTTGAACACCCATTTTCCCACTGGATAAAGCCCGCCCAGCATCACGTGGGCGCGCAACAGGGAGGTACTAGAGAGCAACGGTTTTGCCGCCGTGCTGATACCGCTACTGAACACGAATCCTTTGGTCGGGAACAGCGGATCATTAAGCTCCTGGCGGCCCAAACGCGCACCAAACAACCAAAAACCGGTCGTTTGTGCGGGATTGGTGCCGAACTGACTGCGGTCGACCAAGTATTCGCTATACAAGGAGCTCGTCCACGAATTGAAATTGCGCACCCAGCGCAGGCCCGTTGTCGACGATAGCGTCGTGATGCCGGTGTCCTGCTCCCGATCAAACACCTCATAAAGGTCATAATGCTGATTCAGGGGGTCTGAGATTTTCGGCATGGTGTAGGTGGCACCGAGCGTTTGTTTGCGTTGTGCCAAGGACAAATCCGCTTTCCACGAATGGCCGGAGCGGTTCACGTACCGTTGGGTGATTTTGCCGCCGAAGCGCGCGCCCGTATCCGTGCCATAGCCCACACGCAGTTCATAACTGCGCGGCTCATTCGGCAGGGTGCGAATCGTGATGGGCACCTGATGCGCCGTGCGCTGATCCCATTGCGGGCGCACCCGCACGTCGCTGAAATATTGGCTGCTCGACAGATTCTGGTTCATGTCCACCAGCGTTTGCGTGGTGTAGGTATCGCCGGTTTTCGCACCGACCAGATTCTGCGCTAACAGCGGCTTGATAATCGACTGATCGATGGTGATCTTGCCGATGTGGTAGCGGCTGCCCGCATCCAGATCAAGCTGAATGTCCGCCGTGTTGGTTTTCGGATCGACCAACAACTCATGCCTTCGCCATTTGGCATCCAGATACCCCGCCCCACGCACGCGCTCCATGATGCCGTCACGCAGGGCGACATAAACGCCCTGATTTAAAAGCGCATCCTTCGCCGGACGCGCTTTTTTGAGGTAGTCACGCAGAAACGCCTGTCGAGTCAGATCGTCCCCTGCCGACGTGGTCACGACTACATCAACGGCAGCAATATGCACCCTTGGGCCAGGGGTAATGTCCATCGTCGGTATGGCGCAATCAGGATCTTGTTTCAAATGGGTTTGAATCTGTGCATTGAAATAGCCCATGGCTCGCAGCGCATCCCGCGCCGCCAGGGTGGCCGATTGCAAATAGCGCCGCATCAATACCGGCGAGGCATCACACGTAAAGCGAATCGGCGGAACAGAAAGCCCCACCTGGAGAATCAGCGCTTTGTTCTCGGCTTGGGTGATCTCGCCGGTCAGTTGCAGTTGAGGTCTCCCGCTGGCCGCCTGCGCCGCAGACACGCTCAGAAACAGCACAAGCAAAAAGACAACCGGTGAAAACCACAACACACGGCCAAACATCAGATCACGCGACGATGGCCAAATCACCCTTGGCTTCCAGCCAGCCGCGGCGATCGGCTGCGCGTTTTTTGGCGAGCAGCATATCCATCAAGGCATAAGGGTCATCATCGGTGATGGACAACTGCACCAAGCGACGGGTTTGCGGGGCGAGTGTGGATTCACGTAGCTGGCTGGGATTCATTTCGCCCAGGCCCTTGAAGCGGGTGACTTGGGGCTTGCCGCGTCGATGCTCGGCGGCAAAACGCCCCAGAATGCCGTCGCGCTCGGCTTCATCGAGTGCGTAGAATGTTTCCTTGCCCAAATCGATGCGGTACAGCGGCGGCATGGCGACAAAAACATGCCCCGCCCGGACAAGGGCCGTGAAATGCCGCAGGAAGAGCGCGCAAAGCAAGGTCGCAATGTGCAGCCCGTCGGAATCGGCATCGGCCAGGATACAAACCTTGCCGTACCGCAGCTTGGATAAGTCATCACTGCCCGGCTCAAGACCAATCGCCACGGCAATGTCATGCACCTCTTGGCTCGCCAATACCTGATCGACCCCGGTTTCCCAGGTATTCAGAATTTTGCCGCGCAGGGGCATGATGGCCTGAAAGTCGCGTTCCCGAGCTTGTTTAGCCGAACCGCCTGCCGAATCCCCTTCCACAAGAAACAACTCGGTGCGCGAAATATCCGAAGCGGTACAGTCGGCAAGCTTGCCGGGCAGCGCGGGCCCGGCCGTCACCCGCTTGCGGGCGACTTTCTTGTCGTTCTTGAGCCGCGTCTGTGCGGCATCGATGGCGATGCGCGCGATGATTTCGCCCTGCTCCGGATGCTGGTTGAGCCAGAGCGACAAGGAATCCTTGATCACGCCGCCGATAAAACTCGCCGACTCACGCGAAGACAGGCGCTCTTTCATTTGTCCGGCGAACTGCGGTTCGGATAACTTGGCCGACAACACGAACGCGACGCGATCAAACACATCCTCGGGCGTTAATTTAACGCCACGCGGCACCAGATTACGGAAATCGCAGAACTCGCGCACCGCCTCGGTCAAACCCTGACGAAGGCCGTTAACGTGTGTGCCGCCCTGTGGCGTCGGGATCAGATTCACATAGCTTTCGGTCAGCGGTTCGCCGCCCTCTTCCAGCCAGACCAGCGCCCAATCGACCATTTGCGGCCGCTCGGCCAGTTCGGCACTCATGTGGCCGACAAACCCCTGAGCCGGAATAATCGCCCGTCCTTCGAGCGCCCCGAGCAGGTAATCGCACAAACCGTTCTCAAAATGCCAGATTTTTTGCGGCTCGTCGCTGGACTCATCGATAAACGTGACCGTGAGCCCAGGGCACAGCACGGCCTTGGCGCGCAAGACATGCAACAAGCGACTCACCAAGAACTTGGGCTGATCGAAATAGCTCGCCCTCGGCCAAAAGTGCAAACGCGTGCCGGTCTGCTTTTTCGGCACCGTACCGGCCTCGGCGAGTTCGCCAACAGGTGCGCCGTCGGCAAAGGCCATCTGCCAGATTTTCCCGTCCCGACGAATCTCGACGGTGAGTTTTTCGGACAAGGCGTTGACGACAGATACGCCCACGCCATGCAAACCGCCGGAAAAGCGGTAAGTTTTGTCGGAGAATTTTCCGCCCGCATGCAGGCGCGTGAGAATGAGTTCAACACCCGTCACACCGTGTTCGGGGTGGATATCGACCGGCATCCCGCGCCCGTCGTCGGTAACGGAAAGCGAACCATCGGCGTGCAACACCACATCGATCCGGCTAGCAAAGCCACTGACGGCCTCATCGACGCTGTTGTCGATGACTTCCTGCGCCAGGTGATTAGGCCGCGTGGTATCGGTGTACATGCCCGGCCGCTTGCGCACGGGCTCAAGGCCGGTAAGCACCTCGATGGCACGGGCGTCGTATTGTTGAGTATTCGTAGAATCTGCCATGGAAAATCAACACTCAGAACAGGAAACAAGGGACAAAACAGGATCAAACAGCATCACGGTAAGGTCAGCGATCAACTCGGGGTTTGCCCGTCATCGACACGCTGCCGGGAAAGTGTACACGCAACGCGGCAGTTGATGCCCATTCAGTCAGTTTCGGCGCGTCAGGAGCGACAGAAGCAAGGCGATAAGAATCAGGATGATGCCGATCAATTCGAACGTACCGGGCCGCTCGCCCAATTGCAGCCAAGCGCCCAGCACACCGACGCTGGGAATCAGCAACGAGCCAAATCCGGCAAATCGGGTAGGCAGATTGTGCAGCGCGTAAATCCAGAGAATCCAGCCCAGCGCGCCCGCCGGAACGATGTTGTAGAACAGAACCCACAAAAGATGCGGCGTCCATTCGGCGTGCCAGGGCTCCAGCATCACCGCGGCCAGCAGGATGGCAAAGCCACCGAACAGCATCTGCCAGGCCGTGACGTTGAGCAAATCAAGCTTATAGCGCGCGCCGAATTTCTTCTGCCAGATCGAGCCGCCCGCCCAGGTCAAACCGGACAACACGGCAAATAACGACGCACCAACGGCCAGATGCCCCCGCCACGGCGCAATCATGAAAAACAAACCGATACCGGCGATGCCCAGCGCCAGCCATTGGCGCCCGGTCAAGCGTTCATGCAATACGACATGCGCCATCAGCATCAGCCAGAGTGGCATGGTGAATACGATCACGGCTGTCTCGCCCGCCGCACCGGTTTGCAACGCCCACATCATGAAGCCGACAAAGCCGGCAGTTTGCAGGAGCCCCAATGGAATAACGTAATGCATGGGCGGCGGTCTGAGCGATCGGCCCGTTGCAGGTAGCATGAGCAGCAGCAACACGGCGGGAATGATCGTACGCAGGGCGCCGAACCACAGCGCGGCAATCTCGCTCAAACCGCCTTTCATCACCACCCAGTTATAACCCCACAGCAAACCGAGCAGCAGCAGGGCGACCAACGGCCAGAAATAGGGATGATGACGGGCGGAACGAGATGTACGTACCGCCAAAGATTCAGGGATGGAGGACATAAGTTGACCCAGAGTGTGGCCGCGCCGAAAAGCAAAAAGGGGGTGGAGCATAGCAGCACGAACAGGGTTCTGCCGATGGCACGTCTTGAAATCAGGCAGCATCACCGCCATACACTTCCCACTTCTTTCATTTTTCACATTTAAACCACGGGGATACTCATGTCCGATCTGCCTTATATTTTCGACGTTACCGCCGCAGAATTTCAGACCCGCGTCATCGATGCCTCCTTCGAGACGCCTGTACTTGTGGATTTTTGGGCGGAATGGTGCGGCCCCTGCCGGACACTCAAGCCCATGCTCGAACAGATCACCGAAAGCTATGGCGGCAAATTGCAGCTCGCCAAGGTCAACACGGATGTCGAAGCGCAATTGGCCGGTCATTTCGGCATTCGCAGCCTGCCGACCGTGATGTTGGTCATCAATGGCGCGCCGGTGGATCAATTCATGGGGGCGTTGCCGGAAAGCCAGGTTCGAGAATTCCTGGAAAAACACATCGTTTCTGAGGTGCGGGCCCTGAGAAATCAGGCGCGCGAACAAGCCGATGCCGGTGCCATCGAAGAGGCAATCGATCTGCTCAAGCAAGCCAATGCCATCGAACCAAATAATGCAGACGTTCTGATCGATTTGGCCGAAATCATCAGCAAGACGGGCGACCACGATCAGGCCATGCAAATCATCGATGCCCTGCCGATTGATGTCGCCACACGCAAGGACGTCAAGGAACTCAAAGCCCGAATTCACTTGGCGCAACATGCAGGAGACGGCCCGAGTGTTGAGGATTTGAAAGCGCGCATAGAGGCCGACGACAATGATCTTGACGCACGCGAACAGCTCGCTTCACGTTGTGCCATGATGCAAGACTATGAATGCGCACTCGCCCAGTTCTTCGCCATCATGCAACGTGATCGTCAATTCAAGGATGACGCCGGTCGTCGCGGCCTGCTCGATATCTTCGAGCTTCTTGGCTCCGATCACGCCCTCACGAAGATCTGGCGTCGTAAAATGTTCGGGCTGCTGCACTAAGCACTGGCACACAACGAGGCGTCGTTACCGATCAGAGTGATCCCGCCCGGCAAATACCAGCCAGAACCGCAGGACGAAACCAAAGAAAAAGCCCGGAAAACCCGGGCTTTTTTCATTTCCGACTAATCGAAACCGATCTTATGCATTTGGTTCCTTACGAACGGTCTCTTCGGCAGAATCTGTCGTTGCAATCGCTTCTGGATGAACGTCTTCTTGAGGCGCTGTTTCAACCTGAGTTGTCGCTTCAGTGACAGCGTCCGCTGTCGTCGCCTCCGGCTGCTCGGCTTCGGTAACCGCTTCCACAGGCTCAGATTCGACGGGCGCAGATTCAATGATCGCCTCCGCCACAGGCGCATGTTCGGACGCCATAGCAGGAGAATCATGGATCGACTCGGCCTGAGCGACCGGAGGTTCAACTTCGTCGACTGCCGACGCATTCGGCTGCACGTCTGTCGGCGCTTTCTCAGAGACCGGTTCGTCGGCGACTTTGGTCTCTGATGCGGCAGGTGCAGCAACCTCGTCTTGCTTGGCAGCCAGTATGGCACTGGCTTGCGACCATGGAGAATCGTTCGTTGCTTCTACCGGCTGCGCAACGATCTGTTCAGCTATCGCTTCAGGGATGAGCGTGGACGTTTCAACCGGCGACTCGGTTGCGGCCACTGACGGCATTTCTTCCTTCGTGTGAATGACAGGCTCCGCTGCGGATACCGGTTCTGCAACGACTGGGGTGACTGCCGCAATCGTGGTATCCGTCGGTGCTTCGGCCTGCGATTCGACCATAGGAGCAGAAGGCGCCACATTCACTTCGTTTGCCGCTGTATCTTCGGGCTGAGGTGCAGCAATCTGGGCTTCTGCCTTGGGCGTTATGGCCGCAGCCACAAGAGCGGGAACGATCACATCATCCGCGAGCAATCCCAATGCCGCGTTTGGTGCCAATGCAGCAGCCGGATCACGTTTGACTGCAACATTGAGAGGCAAGGCAGAAGGTGATGCCACCGGCGCCTTGAGTTGCTGGTCGATCAGACTTTGCTCGTGTGCGGCAATCGGACGAACGGCCGGCTCGGATGAGCGGGGCTCGCGTTGACGGGCCGTGGTTTTTTCAGGTGCTTTCGCTGAGCCCTTGCCCTCTGCAGTATCCGTGGTGACAGCCGGTGCTTCAGCAGGCTGATTCGCCGAAGCGGCGGTATTAACCTGAGCATCTCTTTGGCCTTCCGCTGGTTTTCTGCTGCGTGAACGACGACGACGGTTGCTCGAACCTTCTGGTTTCGTGCCCTCTACCTTGCCTTCATCACGGCGCTTATCCTCTAGTCTTGCTTCTGACTCGCTCGTTTGCGTCGCGGCACGAGGTAATCGATTCGGTGTGGCCCGATTCTCGTCCTTCGCACGCGGCGGTCGATTCGATGATGCCTTCCTAGCCGGATCACGGGGAGCGGCCACTTCCGCCTCAACCCGCTTGTCACCGGCACCGAAAATCTGACCAATCACGCGCTTGAGCAATCCCAACGCACCGATATTGGCTGCGCTCGTGCTGGCCGCCGGTTCAGTAGCCACATCGGGGACGCTGGCGACAACCTTGGGCCGAGGCGCAGACTGCGGCACGGGGCGAATCGGTTCAACCGGCGCCGCCGGACGGCGCGGCGCACGCTCCAGGTCAGGTACGGCCACGGCGAGCGGTTCAATAAGGGCACGTGAATTGGCCGGCGACTCGGCAAGATCAGAGCGACGAACGCGTTCGATTTTAAAGTGTGGTGTTTCCAGATTGATGTTGGGAATCACCAACACCTCAACCTGATGATTCTGCTCAATCTCGTGGAGCTGAAGGCGCTTTTCGTTGAGCAGGTAGGTGCCCACATCGACGGGCACCTGAGCGACGACCCGACCGGTCTGATCTTTCATGGACTCATCGATCATCAAGCGCATGATCGAAAGCGCCAAGGATTCAACCGAACGGATATGCCCCTGCCCCATGCAGCGCGGGCACACATGCTGCGCCGATTCTTCCAGAGAGGCGGACAACCGCTGACGCGACATTTCGAGCAAGCCGAAACGGGAAATTCGTCCCAGTTGCACCCGGGCACGATCCATCTTGAGTGCATCGCGCAGGCGGTTCTCTACTTCCCGTTGATGTTTGGGTTGCCCCATGTCGATGAAATCGATGACGACCAGACCGCCCAAGTCCCGTAGGCGCAGTTGACGAGCGATCTCATCGGCTGCTTCAAGGTTCGTGTTGAAGGCCGTATCTTCGATATCCTGCCCTTTGGTGCTGCGGCCGGAATTGATGTCGACCGCCGTCAGGGCCTCGGCCACATCGAATACCAGCTCGCCGCCGGAAGGCAGGGTCACATTCCGCTCGTAGGCCGATTCGATCTGGGATTCGATCTGGTAACGCGTGAATAACGGGGTACGATCCTGGTAGAGGCGAATCTTGTCCACGGAATCCGGCGACACCAGATTGACGAAATCCAGCGCCTGCTGATGCATATTGGGCTCGTCGATCAGCACCTCGCCGATGTCGTTGCGCATGTAATCGCGCAGCGCACGGATAATCAGGTCGCTTTCCTGATAAATCAGGAACGGGGCCTTGCGGGCTTCCGATTTTTTGACAATGGCGTCCCATACCTGTTGCAGGTAGTCGAGATCCGATTGCAGTTCGGCGGGTTCACGTCCGACACCTGCCGTGCGGACGATCAGACCCATGCCTTCGGGCACGACCAACTCGGACAGCGCCGCCTTGATCTCGGCGCGATCATCGCCCTCGATGCGACGGGAAACCCCGCCCGCCCGCGGGTTGTTGGGCATTAAAACAAGGTATCGTCCCGCCAGGCTGACGAACGTAGTGAGGGCGGCACCTTTATTGCCGCGCTCTTCCTTCTCGACCTGAACGATGATTTCCTGGCCTTCTTTCAGCGCCGACTTGATGATCGGGCGACCCTTGTCATCGACGGCCTCCGAATCAAAATAGCTGCGTGCAATTTCCTTGAAGGGCAAAAAACCATGGCGGTCTGCGCCGTAGTTGACGAAAACCGCTTCGAGACTCGGCTCAATGCGTGTAATTAACGCTTTGTAAACGTTGGATTTTTTCTGCTCGTGGCCGGGCGTTTCTATGTCGATATCATAGAGCGTCTGTCCATCGACGAGCGCCACCCGAATCTCTTCGGCCTGGGTGGCATTGATTAGCATTCTTTTCATGGATTGATTCTCGAATAAAACGCCACCCGCGCAGCCATGCGGGCTGCGGCCAATCGGCCTTGAGCGGGGACGTTAACACTGGGAGGGGAGATTGATGCGATTGTGGCTGCAGGTCGATTGGCATGAAATTAGCCGGGCGCGACGAACGATGACGGCGGTTTGAAACCGAAACCGCCACCCAATCGAGGCCCGAGCAAGCCGTTGTACCGCGAAGACGCGGCACAACTTCATGGAGCAAAACCAGTGTCACCAGCCAGAACAGGCGCATAAATCCTTAGGAATAGTCGTAATTAATACGGAAACTGTTTGAAGCCATTTCAAAACAAAAGATTATCAAGGGCTTCGTGAACGAACCGCCGATCCGGCGGTCTGCCCGCTTCAGTCACCCGCCCCCATGGGTTAGGGCAAGCAGGAAATCTGAAGTGGCGCGCTTGATTGCTCGAGCCTAGCCTCGACGCCATTCCGATGGAAAATTTCCACACCATCAAACTGGACGAAAGCGGACACGAGCCAATCAAAGCTTGTGGAGTGTAACACAACACCCATCACGTGATGCCCATAATAAATGCGATTGAAATACGCCATAATGCAGGAATGAATACACACCTTAAGGCGCCCTCCGGTCAGCCTATCGAAAAGAAACAATCCGTGCGCCGCGTCACTGTCGATGCGCACTATGCAGGTCAACGCATCGACAATTTTCTGCTGCGCGAATT
Organism: Halothiobacillus neapolitanus c2; assembly: GCF_000024765.1. GTDB lineage: Bacteria > Pseudomonadota > Gammaproteobacteria > Halothiobacillales > Halothiobacillaceae > Halothiobacillus > Halothiobacillus neapolitanus. Next base: position 1,891,434 of record NC_013422.1, read on the forward strand.
GGGCGCGACGCATGGCGAGGTTCCGCGCTCCCTGATTTATCGCATTCTGCGCACCGGAGAAGTCCGCGTGAACAGTCAACGCGCCAAGCCGACCACTCGGCTTGCGACGGGCGATGAGGTCCGCATTCCACCACTCAAGCTGCAAAGCCCCTCACAAGAATCGGCGGGCGTGATCTCGGCGAACTGGCTCGCACGCGCTGCGGACATGATCGTGTACGAAGACGAAGCCCTGCTGGCCGTCAACAAACCTGCTGGCCTTGCCGTCCACGGCGGCTCGAACATCCCTTTTGGTCTGATTGAACTCATGCGCCAACACACGGGATTGGGCGAAAAACTCGAACTGGCCCATCGCATTGATCGTGACACCAGCGGCCTGTTGATTCTGGCCAAGACCCGCGCCACACTGCATTCGCTGCAAACCCAGTTCCGGCCGGAAGGCCATGCCGAAAAGCAGTATCTGGCCATCGTGCATGGTCATTGGCCAGACAAACTCAAACGCGTCGATGCGCCATTGGAAAAATGGCAGGGCGAAGGTGAGTCGCATCGGGTGCAGGTCAACCCACAAGGCAAGGAAGCCGTGACCCATTTCGCCGTGCTGGCCGCCAACAAAAACGCCACCCTGCTGCGCGCGCAACTTGAAACCGGTCGCACGCATCAGATTCGCGTACACACCGCGCACGAGAACCACCCGATCGTCGGCGATGAAAAATACGGTCAGCGCGAATGGGACAAACGGCTCTTTCCATCCACTGGCGCCTCGGCCCGACGACGCCCGCCGCTACTGCTGCACGCGTATCGCCTGATGCTGACGCATCCGCAAACAGAACAACCACTGCAGTTGACGGCCCCGATCCCAGATAAATGGCGTTCGCTGGCACAACAACTCAATCTAACGCTGCCGGAACACGACCCGAAATGAACCCTGTCCTTACACCACCCCAACTGATCATTTTTGACTGGGACGGCACGCTGGTTCAGTCCACCGGCCACATTGTGCGCAGCTTCGAGATGGCCATCGCGCACAGTAACCTGCCGCCGCTGGCGCCCGAAACGATACAAGGCATCATCGGGCTCGGGTTAGTCGAAGCGTGCCGGGCGCTCTATCCAAACCTTTCGCTTGAGCAGGCGCAGGCATTAGGAAAAACCTATCAGCAGTTCTATTTCAGCCGAACCGACACCCTCGAAACCTATGCCGGGGCGACAACCCTGCTGAACGATCTGCGCGAATCGGGCTGCTGGCTGGCCATTGCCACTGGAAAATCGAACAGAGGTTTGCGCGAAGCACTTGAAGAAACAGGCCTGGGTCACTATTTTCTGGGTACACGAACAGCCGAGCAAACCGCATCCAAACCATCACCCTTGATGCTGATGGAATTGCTGGATGAATTCGGGCTGGAACCGGCGCAGGCCTGGATGATCGGTGATACTGACTTTGACTTACTGATGGCACACAATGCGGGCTGCGTCCCCATCGCCATCACCCACGGCGCACACGAAATCGAGCGTCTGCATGCCGCCAAACCGGCCGCCGTCATTCATGATCTACCCAGCCTGTTGCCGCTGTTTCAGTCCGCCACCGCTCAAAAAGCGAGCCAGAATAAAGTGAGTACGAACGAATGAGCACCACCCAGCCGCCAAATGATGATCTGCGCATTGAACCCAATCTCGGTGCGGCAACCGCACAACACACGAACGCGTCGGAAAAGACGACAGCGGGAGACGATGCCTGGGCGCGCGAGGCGTTACTCGATCTTGCCCGCCAAGGCCTGAAAGAACAACGCAGCGCACGCCGTTGGCGGGTATTTTTCCGGCTGATCAGCCTCGCGTTGGTAATCTGGATCATTGCTTGGATCTCCCTCAGCGGCGATCTCGATGACGACCATGGTGTTGTTATCAAACAGCCATCGGCAGGCATCATCGATATCAGCGGGGTGATTGCCGCAGGGCAAGAAGCGTCCGCGGAGGAAATCATCCCCGTACTTGAAAAGGCGTTCAAGAACACCCAAATCAAGGGCATCGTTCTGCGCATGAACACGCCGGGCGGCAGCCCCGTTCAATCTGGCGAAATCTTTGACGCCATCATGCGATTGCGCAAGGAATACCCTGCCAAGCCGGTTTATGCCGTCGTCGAGGATGTATGCGCTTCCGGTGGGTATTACATAGCCGCCGCAGCCGACAAAATTTTTGCAAATCAGGCCTCTCTCGTCGGTTCGATCGGCGTGCGGATGGATAGCTTCGGGTTTGTGGACGCCATGCAGAAACTCGGCATCGAAAGCCGGCTGATTACTTCGGGTGCCAATAAAGCGATGCTCGACCCGTTCTCTCCCGAGAATCCAGCACAGGTGCAATACATGCAAAACCTGCTTGATCAGGTTCACCAGCAGTTCATTGATGCCGTGAAAAAAGGCCGAGGCAAACGACTCGCTAACGACCCCGACCTGTTCTCCGGCCTGATCTACACCGGCGCACAGGCACAGAAGAACGGACTGATCGACGGCCTGGGCACGGTGCGTAGCGTGGTCCGAGATGAGTTGCACCTGAAAAATGAAGTCGACCTTACGCCAAGCAAGAGCCCATTTGAGGAGCTTCTGGGTAAAACCAGCACGCAAATCAGCCAGTCGCTGACGAGCCTCTGGGCGGCAAATCTTGGTCCCAAGCTTTTACCCTAGTTTCTTGCCCAAACGCCCACAGAGTCAGAGATATGGTCGATCAAATCACCACGACAGATACCGAATCCATTCCGGAGGCTATTGTCGCCGAGCCGCCGATGTATCAGGTAATTCTGCTCAATGACGACTTCACGCCAATGGATTTCGTCATTCGCATTCTGGTTGAGTTGTTTTACCTATCGACCGAACAGGCTGAACGGGTTATGTTAGAGGTTCATCACAAAGGTCGAGGCGTCTGCGGCATATTTACGCGGGAAATAGCAGAAACCCGCGTGGCGCAGGTCAATCAGGTTGCACGCCAAAATGACCATCCGCTGTTGTGCGTGATGGAACCGGCTGCCCAATAAATGGGACCAGATAGGAGTTCTCCGTGTTAAGCAAAGCCCTTGAAACCACCATTAGCCGCGTATTTGACCGATCTCGACGTCAACGATACGAGTTTGTCACGCTCGAAGCACTCACGCATGCCCTGCTCGAAGATCCGGATGCGCGCGCCGTGCTGGAGGGCTGCAACGCCAACATCTCGCAACTGGCTGTCGATCTGGAAAACCATATTCGACACACCACACCACGCATTCCCGAGAATGACGCCCGTGAAACACAGCCCACGCTTGGCTTCCAGCGCGTACTGCAACGCGCCGTCATGCAGGTACAGTCCGCTCAAAGAAATGAAGTATCCGGCGCACATGTCTTGGCCGCGCTGTTCGCCGAACAGGATTCCCATACGGTGCACTTGCTGCACAAGGCTGGCGTGACGCGCCTGGATGTGATCAATTTTATCTCGCATGGCTTGACTCAGGAGGCCCCGGCTGCAAGCGAAGCGCCGTCTGAAAAGGAGCGCGAGAAGCCTGAAGTCACCGATGAAAACAGCTTCGAAAACTTTGTCATCAATCTCAATCAACTCGCCCGCGACGGCAAAATCGATCCGCTGATCGGACGCGGCCCGGAAATCGAACGGGTGCAACAGATTCTTTGTCGTCGTCGGAAAAACAATCCCTTGCTCGTCGGCGAGGCTGGTGTAGGTAAAACAGCCCTTGCCGAAGGTCTCGCACGCAAAATTATCGAAGGCGAAGTACCGGAAACCCTCAAGGATGCCGTGGTGTATTCGCTCGACCTTGGTTCTCTGGTCGCTGGCACGAAATACCGGGGTGACTTTGAAAAGCGGCTCAAGGTCGTTCTGAAAAGGATCAAATCACTGCCGAATGCCATCTTGTTCATCGATGAGATTCACACCCTCATCGGTGCCGGTTCCGCCTCCGGCGGCTCTATGGATGCATCCAACCTCATCAAGCCCGCGCTTGCCAATGGGGACTTGCGCTGCATCGGCTCCACGACACATCAGGAATATCGAGCGATCTTCGAGAAGGATGCCGCCCTTACGCGCCGCTTCCAGAAACTGGATGTCCCCGAACCCAGCGAGCATGAAGCCATTGCCATTCTGCAAGGGCTGCGCAGCGGCTATGAAAAACACCATGGCGTTGCGTATACCGATGATGCCCTGGAGGCCGCCGTCCGACTTTCCAATCGTCATATATCCGATCGTCATTTGCCGGACAAAGCGATTGATGTCATTGATGAAGCGGGCGCGCAACACCGCCTGATTGAGCCGACACCAGAAAGCAATCTGATTACGGCGGCGGAAATTGAGCGCGTCGTCGCCAAGATCGCCCGCATTCCGGAACGCAGCGTGTCCACATCGGATCGAGAAGTCCTGCGCCATCTGGATCGCAACCTCAATATGGTGGTGTTCGGTCAGGAAGACGCCATCGAACAGATCACGACATCCATCCGTATGGCGCGCTCCGGGTTGCGTACGGCAGACAAGCCCATCGGTTCTTACCTCTTTGCCGGCCCGACCGGCGTCGGCAAGACCGAAGTCAGCAAGCAACTTGCCCGCCTGCTCGGCATCAAGCTCGTGCGTTTCGACATGTCCGAATACATGGAGCGGCACAGCGTATCGCGCTTGATCGGTGCGCCGCCGGGCTATGTCGGTTTCGACGAGGGCGGCCTGCTCACCGAAGCCATCAACAAAACGCCCCATGCCGTTTTGCTGCTTGATGAAATCGAAAAAGCGCATCCGGACGTATTCAATGTCCTGCTTCAGGTGATGGATAACGGCGCGTTGACAGACACGAACGGCCGCAAAGTTGACTTCCGACACGTCATTCTCATCATGACCTCCAACATGGGCGCCGAAATGCTGGCACGCAACAGCATGGGCTTCGTGACTCAGGACCACAGCCCGGACGGCATGGACGCGATCAAACGGGGCTTCACTCCTGAGTTCCGCAACCGTCTGGACGCCATTGTCCAGTTCAAGGCATTGGCCCCGCGTCAAATCGCCAACGTGGTCGACAAGTTGCTGCTCGAACTGGAGCAGCAGCTCGAAGAGAAAAAAGTCCGTTTGGTTGTCGACGATGAAGTTCGCCAGTGGCTGGGGCGAGAGGGTTACGACGAGATCTTGGGCGCACGCCCGATGGCACGCCTGATTCAGGAAAAAATCAAACGTCCGTTAGCTGAAGAGTTGCTGTTTGGCGAACTAGCCGAGCATGGCGGCACCGTGCGGTTCTCACTCGATGAGGCCGGTGTTCCCGCACTGACCATCCAGCCTGCAGAAGAAGCGCTAACCGAAGATTCTCCGGGCTAAAACGGCTTCACAGAAACGTAAAGGCGTTTGAGTCGAGAACATGATGTAGTAGAGAAACTCAGACCGCACAAATCCTTCCGCCACCCGAGTGATGGGCGGGCAAGGAACAATAAGCGCGAACGGGAGTCGAATTCGGAATTAACGCGCGCGGAACGAGATCCGACCCTTGGTCAGATCATAAGGCGTCAACTGAACCGTAACCTTGTCACCCGTGAGAATACGGATGTAGTTTTTACGCATACGCCCTGAAATATGAGCCGTAACAATGTGCCCATTTTCCAACTCGACGCGGAACATGGTATTGGGCAAGGTATCCACAACGGTACCTTGCATTTCGATGTAATCTTCTTTTGCCATAAATCCAGCATGTTTCAAAGTGGGCGCAAATTATCAAGCAAAAAGCGTTCAGCTCCAAGCATTTATTTCAAAAAAACCACATTACCCCCCGAAATTTCGCTCAATAAAACCATCAAAAGTACAACAGGAAAATCATGAATCTGATTGAGTTTCTTATACAGAGACAATCCACGCCCGCCAAATATCTAATCGAACCGGCTCCATCTCATGAAGAATTGAAACAACTCATGGCCGCGGCAGAGAGCGCACCGGATCACGGTGCCCTCAAACCTTGGCGGTTTCTGGTCATTTCAGGATCGGCTCGGTACGCGCTTGGCGAGCTTTTTGTGCAGGCATTGCTACAAAGAGCGCCACATACAGAACCTGATCTACTGGAACGTGAACGCGAGCGCGCCCTGCGTGCGCCCATGCTGGTCGCGGCCATTGCCCGATTGGATCATGCGCATCAAAAGGTACCAGCTACCGAGCAATTCATTGCCGCAGCAATCGCGACGCATCAGTTGATGCTTGCCGCCAACCATCTGGGCTATGGCACCATCTGGCTCACCGGCAGCCGAGTCTATGATCGGCAGGTGATGTCTAGGTTGGGCCTAGCACCCGAAGAAGAACTCATCGGCTTGATCAATATCGGCACCGTCGCACCCACAGCACCATCAAAACAACCTCAGAGGAGGAAATCAGACGTGACGTACTGGACGGGCGAATAATCATGGTGCGCGGGTAACAATACGGTCGTATCCATCACCTGCGGCAATGGCGTGCGTTTGTTCTACTGACCAATAGCCTTTTGGATTATTGAACGTCTGCATGTACAGCTGCTCATTGAGCCCCGGTCGTTCGCGGATATCGATTTTCCACAGCAGATGAGCAATCCCCCGAACGGCCCCCATGGCAAGGAAAGATAACTGCTTCTCACCGGCCTCTGGTGGATAAAGCCGACGGAAACCAACGCCTTCATAGGAGTTGTAAATCCGGATGACCAACTCTTTGCCCGGCTCGATCTTCTCCACGCGCCATACGCCCCATCCCAACGCATTGACGACCGCAACGATGCCATGCACCCAGTCACTCACATCCTGACACATGGGTTTGATCATCTGATCCCAGGCATCGCTTTCCATGATGCCGCCTAAGGTATTGAACGCGCACACATGGCCAGCCAAAACAAAAGATTCGCGCGCCATATCCGATGGCACACCAATCGCCACCATGCGCCGATACACTTCGTAACTGATGAAGTTGTAATAATCGGCATAGTGAATCGTCAAGGCCACGCCGAAAGCGAGAATCAGTCCATTGCCCCCCTCGGACGCAGGCTTGCCGATCAGCGGCATGCCGCCGACCGCCTCGATAATCGCCTGCTCATCCACGTCCGTACTCATGGGCGCGCATTCGGGAAAATCGAACCGCGCCGGGGCATCCGTCATCGCTTCCGGATTCTTGATGAATGGCGGCAGTGGCTCGACGGCCGCACCAAGCTCGAACCGATCCATGCCACCGCCAGCGTGACGGCAATTTACCTCTCGTGTCGCTCGCCCGGTCATGCCGCTGATAAAGCCCGCATCGAAGAAGCAACTGGGTTCCGGACGACCGTGGATATATGTTTTCTCGCCGTAGTGAGAATGCTCAGCAACCCAATGATAGGCGTCTTCTTGCCTCAGCACACCAAACCCACAGGCGGTATATTCTGCCAGCAGGTCTGACTCTGAATACCCTTTTTCTCTCAAGTATTCGACGACCATTCGAGCACCGCGGGAAAGCAGTTCCCGGGGGTCGAAACCATCTTCGATTCCCTCACCCAACAAGACAGCCATTTGCAAATGGGCATTGTAGTGATTGCAATGGAACACATGGCTCAAACCACCCACACGAATCAAACCACGATCAGCCTGAATATTCATACTCATGAAATTTTCCTTTTATAAAATTCGGTGTACTTACTCAGTGAACGGACATTATTTTTCCGGATCAAGAAATGCTTCCAAATCTTCAAAATAAAGCCCGAATTCATTGCGTAAAAACTCAGCAAGCTGATCCATTTGTAAGTCGTTGAGTGATATCTCAGACATACCGGGCTGGTACTGAATCCCCAACTTGCCCAGCGTCTCCTGGCATCCAGTGGAGATCAGAGTCGGTGAAAGCGGCTTGTAACCCAAGCTCGCTCGTTGCCGCATGACAGCCATAATGAGGGCGGGCACCCCAATGCGATGAACCCGCTTGCGAAATACTCGCTCAAGCCACGAGCGTTTCCGGGGTTGTTCGCGCTGACGCCGCAAGCCTGCAACGACCAGTTCGTGCGTTCCGCCCGGAAGGTGGACATCAAACTGCTCGACCAGAATGCTTTGCAATGCACCCAGGTCAAGTGGGGACATTTCCAAAGAGGCTTGACCGAAATCCAGCCTCCTACGTCTCAAGATACTAAAGCGGACACCCAGTCGAACAGCGATTACCGCTGGCTCGATCGGCGGCAATTGAGCCTGGCGGCGACTTTGGTTGATGGCAATGTACAAATCAACCAGGTAAATCTGCTTTAGCGATTCATCGGTCTCCGCACGAGCGGGTTCAACAGGAGCGATGGGTTTTGCCGCCGCCTCAGATTGATCGGGATGACTTTCCTGAACTTGTGAGGGCGAAGTGTCTGGTACAAATTCAGGTGGCGCCTGATCACTGGACAGCTCTTGCAGTTGTTGCGCATTGAAGCTGGTCTGGAACAGTTCATTGAGTACGCGAGACAATTCATCCGTGGCATCCGATGAAAGAACGACGGGCAATTTACCTTCAATTCGATCCTGGCCCTTGATCGCCAGACGAATATTCACGCGAACGCGCATGACAGCGTGTTCAATCTGAGGTAGCCCCGCCACCTTTCTCTCTGCATTGATCGCTGCAAAGATCCGCTCCAGATCAATAACGACGGATTGGGGTGATTGCGACATAAGCGAAACTCCGTGTGTTTGAATCCATAGCCTTGTGATATTGAGGGTATCCGTAATACTAAGTCAATTCAGATTGTCCCACCAAGAGCTCTCTAACTAGGTCAAGGAGGGGTACACGCATTGGATAAACGGCTACCGTTTCGACTTACTCAAGGAAGCGCTGAACAGTTCTATTCTGGGGGTTTTAAAAGGGCGAAAATCAAAAAACGAGATTAGAGCACCTCAAAATACCCGTGATTCGTCGTTCCCGCGAAAGCGGGAACCCAGAAAAATCAAGGCGCTGGATTCCCGCCTACGCGGGAAAGACAAGTTTTTCGAGCTTCCCATTATTGATTTCATTCTTGAACGATCAGTTGTGTGATCGTTCATCGCAGTGCATCCCCGCCGCGCTCAGACAGTCCAATTTGATCAAAGGTTCCTCAAAAAAACCAAAATCAGGAGGACCGTTTGAGAAATCAACGAATATAGTTAAACAGGGACAGACTTTGGATTTTCACCATGCTCTGCTGGGTCGCCTGTAAATTGAGGTAGCTTTGATTCAATTTGGTAATGGCGCTGGCGACATCGGTATCGCGCAAACCGGAAAGCGTTTGTTGGGTAAGCACATTTTGTGCGGCGTTATCGTTTTTAGCCGTGCTCAGCGTATTGAGCGCATTACCCATGCTGCCGCGCGCGTCCGTCACCTGGTTCATCACAGCATCAATATCTTTTTGCGCATTTTGATAAATAGTCTGGAGATTTGCGGGCTGGGTCGTAATAGCCGTTTTCAGTTGATCAATGACTTGCAGAATGCTGGCATTTCCGCCTGTCGTTGCACTGGATGAGAGTTGGAAAATCTGCCCGGCTGGCTGATTAATGGCCACGGACTGCTGATCGGAAATGGCCAACTTGACACTTGTGACGTTTTGAAAAGACGGACTGGTGGAATCCAAGGCGGGATTAAGCTGACCGCTGGCGTCATAGGGTTTTTCACGTGCGACCGTACCGGAAAACAGATACTCCCCGCGCTCGTCCGTGGCATTCATTTGACCAGCCAAAGCCTTTTGCAGTTGATCCAGTTGATCCGTCAGTGCGGACAGTGACATGCCATTTTGCGCAGCGTTGTTCGCTTGGATGGCAACATCACGCACGCTTTGCAGCATCGTGGTAATTGAACCCAAGGTCGATTCCTGCACCTGAATCTTACCGGTCGCATTGTCGATATTCGTACTGTACTGATTCTGCTTGCTATTGAGCACAGACAGATCGCTAGCCGTCGAAAAGGCGACCGGATCTTGCGCCGGGTTGGTCAGTTTCACACCCGTTGCGATTTCTTGCTGAGACTGCAACATCGCGGACTGCTGCTGTTGCAGATTGCTCAGGCCCTGTGCAAACACCATGGAAGTAGAAACACGCATATCCGAATCCTCTTAACGAAAGGCAGAGAGCAGCGATTGGAAAATCGTATTGGCCGAGCTGATCGACTGTGACAGCGCCTGATATTGTTGTTGATATTTCAGCAGGTTCGCCGCTTCTTCATCGAGATTAACCCCGGAAACCGACTGCTGCTGGGCCGTTAGATTCGTCAGGGTGGCACTGGCCGCTTTGGCTGCAAGTTGAACCTGCCCTGCAAAAGCGCCAGCTTGGCTAACCGCCGAACTCACGCTCTCGGACAAACTGGAACCATTGTTCGCTCCAGCCGCCGTTTGCCCGACGACGGTAGCCGAGCTCAAATCGAATAGCTTCTGGATTTGGGTATTGTCACGCGAGTAGGCAGGCTGGCCTGCTTCTGCTGCTGCAATCCCAGAAGGGCTTTGCTGGACCACGCCAATCTTCCCGGCTGCGCCCACCGTCGGCAGGATATTAAGCACATCGCCTGATTGCGGTGCGCCCGCAAACGTCACATCCAGACCAGGCAAGCTGAGCGTACCGCCCGAAGCGACTGTCAGCGGTGCGGCGCCATTGCCGGGCACGGTGCTCACCTGCCAGTTGGTACCGTCGTAACGCGCAAGGTAAGTTTGCCCCGTCAGCAAGGTAGGATCGGAGTAGGCCCCAGTCGCAGAACCGGTCCCTTTATTTGTTGGTTGCGCCGTCGTCTGCGGCGCGAATGCGGATACGTCCGTGAACAAATTCGTTCCTGTGTTCCCGTTCAAATCTACACCGGTGGTTTGATTCTGGTTGACCTGATCGGCTAAAACCAGCGCGGCCCTGCCCAATTGGTTACGCAAAGGGGTAATCAATTGGCTTTGAGCCTCAAGCATTCCGCCCAAGGTGCCGCCTTTAACACGTGAGGTAATGTCGGTATTACCCAAGGTGATGTTCAGGCCGGAAGGCAGGTTTCCCACGCTGAGGTTGGTCGCCGTTGAGTTCAAAACCAGCGATTCGCCACTGGCTAACGTGAGGTTGATATTGCCTTGATTGTCCGGATTGGCCTTCACGTCGATCAGCGAGGAGATTTGGGTAATCAACTGATCCCGTTGATCGAGCAGATCATTGGGCAGGGCATTGGGGTTGGTTGCCTGCGCTTTACTGATTTCACCGTTGAGTGAAGCCACCTGCTTGGCGTAGGTGTTGATTTGCCGACCAATATCCGTGGCTTGCTGGCCGATCTGGTTATCGAGACTTTGCAACTGGCTGTCGATTCGATTGAAACTGTCGGTCAGCGCTTGTGCCGATCCGAGGAAGGTCGAACGCGCCGTGGCGTCCGTCGGGTTAGCGGCGATTGCCTGTGTCGCATTGAAGAACGCCTGGGTTTGCTGCGCGATGCCCGACGAGGTATCCCCCAGCAACTGGGTCACCTGAGTGGTGAAATCATTCTGGAAGGTCAGGCTACTGTTGGTTGTTGTCGCGGCATTGAGTTGACTGGTAATGAACTGATCGTACACGCGAGTAACCGAAGCCACCTGCACGCCTGAACCGATATAGCTTCCGTTTTGATACTGGGCCTGCATGGAAGCCAGATTGACCCGTTCACGCGAGTAACCCGGCGTATTGGCGTTGGCGATATTATTACCCGTCGTGGCGAGTGCCTGCTGCATGGCCAACAGGCCGGTAACGGAATTGCTCATCAAGTCTGGCATGGCCAAAACCTCTTTTAGGGTATGCGGTCGTTATCGACCAAGCTTTTGGAAACTTGAGCCTTTTGCACGAAAAAATCAATAAAAGGGCGCATCGAAAACCTTTCGAGGTGCCTGTGCACCACATGGATGTGGTGCCGCGTACGTTCGTTGCGGGAAACCCGCAACGAACGTACGCGAAAAATCCCAAGGATAGGGTTTTTCGATGTCCACATGAGGCTCAGGACGCGCCCAAGCCATCCGACGAATCAGGGATTCGCCCGGATCGCATGATCGCAATGAGTTTGTCGGCATATTGTGGATCAGTGGCATAGCCTGCCTTCTGTAGCGCGTGCGCAAAACGCTCCGGGTCGTTCTTGTCTTTCAATGCCTGGCTATACCGAGGGTTTTCCTGCAGGAACTGCACAAAATCATTGAACGAAGCGCTCACCGAATCATAGGCCCGGAACGACGCCTTGCGTTGCACCATCGCGCCACCTTCAAATTCCAGCGTGTTGACGGATTGCTTCGCACCTTGCCATGAAGAATCGGCCTTGATGCCGAAGAAGTTGTAGTTGGCCTGCCCGTTCGCATTCACGGGTAAATGTTTACCCCAGCCGGTTTCCAGCGCCGATTGCGCCACCAGTACCTTGGCAGGGATGCCGAGTTTTTTCGCAGCCGCCTGGGCATGCGGCAAAATCGCGTTGACGAACGCCTCGGGAGAATCCCAATACTTGGGCTTATTTTGAGGGCTTACCGATGTGGCTTGGTTCGCCAGCGCAGAAACAGATGGCGCTGCATCGGACGCTTTCGCCTCAGAAGTGTTTTGCGCCTGCTTCCCCAGTGCGAAGGCCTTGAGCATCGGGTTGCGTTCCGGCAGTTTGAACGCGCGCGGGGTCGAATCGATGGTCTGTTCCGTTGCGGGATTGACCGGATGCAACGCAAAGGCATGAGGTTTGGCTTCATTGAGCGCTTTGTTCTGAGCCGTACCCGGCGTGTCCTGACTGAGCTGCCGCTCGATCATGCCCGCCAGACCGATCCCGCCATGCGCGGCAATTTTCTGTGCGACTTCCTGATCCATCATGCTCTGGAATGTTTTGCTCTGCTGGCTGTCGAGCAAGCCATCCTGCGGCGTGGCATCACGCATGGATTTCATCAACATGCCGATGAATTGGGTTTCAAACTGATGCGCGACGGTTTTCAGGGCCTCGCGCGGATCGTTCTGAGCCGTCGCTTTCAGTCGCGCCAAGCCTTGAAAGTCGGCGTAGCTGCTGACATCGGTACTTTGATTGATGATGCTCATAACACGCCCTCCCTTAGAAATCTTTGCACGAATCCATCCATGGCTTCGTGCAAGCGCGCACAAGCCGGTGCATGCCCGTCTTGTGCTCCGCAATTCAATGACTTGCGTCATTGAGCGGCAGGGCATCCATACCCTGCACGGCAAGGTCTGCATTTGTGCATACCTTGCCTTATCATCAGATCACGATCAGTTGCGCCTTTAACGCACCCGCGCTTTTCAGCGCTTCGAGAATGGCAACCAGATCGGACGGCGATGCGCCCACCGCGTTCACGGCCTTGACGATATCGTTCAGCGTCACGCCCGGATTGAACAGGAAGGCACGCTTCTTATCTTCTTTGGCGCTCACCTGGGAATTCGGCGTGACCACGGTTTGCCCTCTTGAGAATGGTGCCGGTTGCGACACCTGGGCGTTTTCTTTGACCGTCACGGTCAGATCACCATGGGACACGGCAGCGGCCTCGATCCGCACATTCTGACCGATCACCACCGTACCGGTACGCGCATTGACGACTACTTTTGCCGCCCCTTCACCGGGCGAGACTTCTATGCCTTCAAGTACCGACATGAATCCTACGCGGGCGTTGGCATCTTGTGGCGCACGCACGCGGATCGTACCGCCATCCACCGCTTCAGCCACACCCCCGCCCAGCATTTGGTTGATGGCTTTTTCCATATTCTTTGCCGTCGTGAAATCGGGGGTATTGAGATCCAGATAAACCGAATTCGCGCCGCCCATCGTGCTGGCAACCGAACGCTCGACCAGCGCGCCGTTCGGAATACGGCCAGCCGTCGGAATATTGACGGTCACACGGGAACCATCCTTGCCACTCACATCCAAGCCACCCACGAGCAAGCTGCCTTGTGCAACGGCATAAATTTTTCCATCAACGCCCTTAAGAGGCGTCATCAGGAGTTCGCCGCCACGCAGGCTTTTCGCATTGCCGATGGAAGAAACCGTCACGTCAATTTGTTGACCCGGCTTGGCAAACGGCGGCAAGCTCGACGTAACCATCACCGCGGCCACATTTTTGAGCTGTACGTTGCCCGCAGCGGGCGACAACCCCTGACGCGCCAGCATGTTCTGAATACTCTGCAAGGTGAATGGCACCTGCGTGGTTTGATCCCCTGTACCCGGCAATCCCACGACCAGACCGTAACCGATGATCTGATTGTTGCGCACGCCGGCAAAGGTGGCCAAATCCTTGATGCGCTGCGCAGGTTCTTGCGTCACAGCCTGGGCTACCGTCACCGGCAGCAGCAAACCCACCAGCATAATCAGCATGAAATGGCGCATGATTGGCCTCACTCGAATTAGAAAGGAAAAATTGGGCTGTTGAAGAATCGTGCCAGCCAGCCCATGTTGTTGGCGTCATTCACGGTGCCCGTTCCGCCGTAGGAAATATGCGCATCGGCAATCCGGGTAGAGAGCACGGTGTTATCCGTCGCAATATCCTGCGGGCGAACCAATCCGGATAAGCGCACGTATTCCGTACCCTGGTTGATTCCGATGTATTTCTGGCCTTGCACGAACAAGCTGCCGTTTGCATAGACCCGCGCGACCGTCACGGAAATCTGCCCTCTCAAGCTGTTGGTTTGTGCACTTGTGCCATCGCCTTTGAATTGGTTGGCCGTGGAAATCGAGGCGCCAAAGCGATTCATGAGGTTGGCAGACAACCCACCGATGGCCGGTGGTGTGATCGCGACTGAATCGGCCTTGCTAGTGCCGGTCGTGGCGCTCTTGCTGCCGTTCATGCTCTCTTGCAGCACCACCGTCAAAATGTCGCCCACTCGATAGGGTCGGGAGTCGACAAACATGTTATCCATCTGACCGGACTGGTAGATCGAGCCGTTATTCTGCATGGGATTGTTGGTAGACGCCTCCGGCGGCATGACGACCGCAAAAGACGGATCGGGCTTCATCGGCGGTTGGCTTGCGCAGCCACTCAAGCTGGCGACGATACTCAGGCCGATCACACCCAAACCTAAAATTCGATATCGGTTCATACCCCAACCCTTCCTAATCAAGCTCAGGTGTTCTGATTCAAGGTCTGCAACATGCTGGATGTCGCGGAAATGGCCTTGGAATTCATTTCGTAGGCACGTTGCGTTTCAATCATGCTGACCAGCTCTTCGACCACGTTCACATTGGAGCTTTCGAGCATGCCTTGCTGCATATTGCCCACGCCGTTCAAACCGGGCGTGCTGGTTTGTGGCGCGCCGCTGGAGCCGGATTCCAAAAACAGGTTATCGCCTATGGGCTGCAAACCGGCGGGATTCACAAAATCGGCCAGATCGATCGTACCGACCTGACTCGGCTGGGCCTGCCCCGCCAGTTGCACGCTGACCGTGCCATCTTTACCCACCGTGATTGATTGCGCGCCCTGCGGCACGGTAATCGCCGGTTGCAAGGGGTAACCGTTCGCCGTGACGACTTGACCATTGCTGTCGAGACTAAAGCTCCCATCACGGGTATAAGCCACGGAACCATCCGGTTGCAGCACCTGGAAAAACCCACGGCCATTGATCGCCAAGTCCAGTGCGTTATTGGTGGTTACCAAGTTGCCTTGGGTATGATTCTTTTCCGTCGCCACCACCTTGACACCCGTACCGATATTCAAACCGGTGGGTACTTCGTTCTGTTGCGTGTTGGCCGCGCCAACCTGACGGTAGTTCTGATAAATCAGATCTTCGAATACCGCCCGATCCTGTTTGAAACCCGTGGTGTTGACGTTCGCCAGGTTGTTCGAAATCACGGACATGCGGGTCTGCTGGGCATCAAGGCCGGTTTTGGCAATCCATAAAGCAGGTGTCGTCATGATTTAATCCTCAACTGAATTTCAATAATTGATCGGCCGCCGAACTATTGGCATCGGCCGTTTTGATCATCTTGGTCTGCATTTCGAACAGGCGGCCGTACTCGATCATCTTCACCATCGAGTCGACCGGATTCACATTGCTGCCTTCCAACACGCCGCTGGCAACCTGCACGGCTGCGTCCGGTTGTGGGACAGGCGTGTTCGGTTTGAGCGCGAACAAACCATCCCCGCGTTTTTGCAGATCGGCCAATGGCGGATTGACCAGACGAATCCGATCGATCTGCGCCGGTGCATTGACATCGCCGCCAAGCGGGATGATCGAGATCGTGCCATCGCCCAGAATATCGATCTTGCTTGCCGGCGGAATGGCAATCGGCCCTTGGTTGCCCAGCACGGGAGCGCCGGTACCGGTTTGCAGTTGTCCATTCGGTGAGATATGCAGATCGCCGCGGCGGGTATAAGCCGTCGAACCATCGGGCGCCTGAACAGCCATGAACCCCTGCCCCTTGAGCGCAACATCCAAGCTACGCCCCGTTGTCATCAGTGGGCCCTGGGCAAAATCGGTGCCGCTGCGCTCATCCTGGGCATACACCCGGCTTGCATAACCGGGGCCATAAACCGGCATGGATTGAAAAGCATCCAGATCGGCCTTAAACCCCTGGGTGCTCACGTTGGCCAGATTGTTGGCATTGGTCGATTGGGCCAGCAGCGTTTGCTTGGCGCCACTCATGGCAATGTAGGCGAGACGATCCATAACCGGCTCCTCACTGAATAATGAATACAGTTGTTTCAAAGCACAGGACGTGCCAATTATTGAAAATCAGCTCCAAACCTTAGCCTGATGCGGTATAGCGCCATGGCTTGTCACCACAGAGACGCAATAGCCAATTTTATGACGCCATCCTGACATCCCGTTCACACTTGATTTAGGGAAGCGCTGATTTATTCAGTGCTTCCCGTTTGGGGCAGGATGGCCCAACACGAACAAAGACGTACGTCTTTGATTCGTGAGAGCCATCGCGGGCGTGTACCGCGATGAGCGAGCTGATTTATTCCAAGGATGGAATAAATCAGCATTTACTTAGGGCAAAAAAAAGACGGCACACTGTCCGTCTTTTAGATCACGCTTTGTCCAATCTACCAGCCAGATTTACCGGCCAGGTTTACCGAATGTTGATCACAGAATCAGTCGCTGTTTTGTCTGTCTGAATCGCTTGCGCATTGGCCTGGAAGTTACGCTGAGCCGTAATCAGATTCACCAGTTGCTGAGTCAGATCGACATTCGACTGCTCCAGTGCGCCGCCCTGAATCAGACCGAAGGTGCCGGTACCCGGTTGACCGGCTGTGGGCGCGCCCGAATCGACCGATTCCGCCCATGAATTATTGCCAACCTGTTTCAGGCCCTGCGGATTACTGAAATTGGCGAGCGCCACCATCCCCAGCGGAATATTCTGACCATTGGAATAGCTCGCCTGAATCAGGCCATTGCTACCAACCGATACACCCGTCAATTGCCCGGTGGTATTCCCGTCCTGCGACTGCGCAGCCATGTTGAACGGCGCATTGTATTGAGTGGAATCGCCTTGAGTCTGGACATTGATATTCAAGGGCGCCGCGCCGGTGCCCAAGCTGGCGGCCGTGGCCGTCACCGCAAATGGCGCGGGCGTGGTCGGCAGTTGCCCGTTGGCATCAAAGGTCAGCGTCGATGGCCCCTGAATAGGTGTTTGTGTATCTACTTGATAGTACACATTCCATTCATTGGGATTGGCGGTCTTGACGTAATAACTCGTCAACGTATGGGTATTACCCAAAGAATCATAAACTTGCTGCGAATTCGCCTGCGTATATGAAGCAGGATCAGGCGTCGCCTGCGTCGTATCGAATGGCGTCACCGTGGGTACGGTCGCGCTGGCAGGCAGGTTGAACGACTGTGTCACCAGAGTGGTGGCCTTGGGCGCACCTGCGGCCACCGGCAACTGGATCGGCTTGGCACTGGCCAGCGAAGTGGATTGCAATGTGCCGTTGGCACTCACCGGTAATGCTTTGAGGTACTGGCCGTTGGTATTCACGATGAAGCCGTCTTTATTTGCGCCCAGCGCACCGGCGCGGGAATACACCGATTGCAGACTGTCCAACGTCGGCTGGAAGGTAAAGAAGCCCTGCCCGGAAATCGCCAGATCCAAAGAGTTGTTCGTGAACTGCAAGCTACCCTGCGTGAACTGCTGTTGGACGGCCTCGGTTAAAACGCCCTGCCCTGTGGCGGTTTTGCTGTTGCCATAAGCGCTCACGGCGTAAATATCGCCAAACTGCGCACGCGAGCTCTTAAACCCGGTCGAATTGGCGTTGGCGATATTGTTACTGGTCACATCCAGATCTTTCTGGGCTGCGTTCAGCCCCGTAATCGAGGTATTAAATGACATGGGAGTTTCTCCTTAACATGAGTACAAACATTACTGCCGGATCAATCCCAGCATCAACTGATAATTTCAACGACATCGGATAACTTTGCGGGTGGCAGGCCACCATCCAGATTCAGTTGCGGGCCGCTGCTCGTCACGCCGACGCTACTGATGACCGCGCCCACGTAAGTTTGCGCCGCCTGCCCCTGACCGTTCACCGACGCGTTCGCCGTCACGGTGTAGGCCCCTGCCGGAGCAACACTGCCATCGGGCATGGTCCCATCCCAGGAAAACGTCGGTCGCGCACTCCCTGAAACAGGTACGCTTTGCGTATCCACGACCTGTCCGCTGGCATTGGTGATCGATACCGATACACTCGTGGCCCCTGTGGGAATATCCACCGCTCCCAGAATCCCGGACGCCTTCGTCGTGCCGTCGGCAGCAGTCGAGTTGTACATATGAGCGGTATCGCCTTTGACGATGGCCGCCTTACCGACCAGGGCCGCTGCCTGCATGATCTGGCTCGACTGCAACGTCGATTGAAAACCGTTGACCGTCGTATTGAGCTGACTAATCCCTTGCAGCGAGCTGAACTGCGCAAGTTGCGCAATCATCTGGCTGTTGTCGGTGGGATTTGTCGGATCCTGATTTTGAAGCTGTGTTGTCAGCAGCTTCATGAAACTGTTCATATCGAGGGATTCTGCACCATTGCCCGACGTACCGCTGGTGCTGTTGGCGCCACTGCCCGTCGCAGAGGAAACGGCCAATCCCAAACTGGCGTATGGGTTGGTTGCTGTCGTACTGGTTGTCATAGTTCAGGACTCCTATTGGCCGAGTTGCAAGGTTCTTAGCGCCAAATTCTTGGCGGTGTCCATCATCTGCACGTTGGTTTGATAGGAGCGTGAGGCCGACAACATATTAACCATCTCTTCAACCGGATTTACGTTCGACGAATACACATAGCCATCTTTATTGGCCAGTGGATTTCCGGGTTCATACAAAGCAGGATTCGGCGCGGTGCTCTGGGTGATGCCCGACACGCGCACACCCACCCCACCGTTTTGCTCCATGACTTGCTGGAATACCGGCTCGCGGGCCTTGTAGGCATCTTCGGGTTTGGTGGCCACCGCATCCGCGTTAGCCATATTCGAGGCCGTGGCATTCAGCCGCAACGACTGCGCCGACATGGCCGAACTGGATACATTGAAAATCGAAAATAAACTCATGATTAATGCCTCACTACTGACCGGTCAGGGCAGAATTGATGCCCTTGATCCGGCTATTGAGAAAACTCAGCGTTGTTTGATAAGACACCGCGTTTTCAGTAAACCGTACCCGCTCACGATCCATATCGACCGTATTCCCATCCAACGCGGGCTGGTCGGGGATACGGTACAATTCTTGCGCTCCACCGTTTTCTGCCGTACCGGACAACTGCCCAGGCTGATTGTGCGCCAGCGCCAACGGCTGCCCCGCCGATCCCTGACCGGCCGCAGCCTGCAAAGCATCGTGGAACGACAGATCCCGCGCCTTGAAATTCGGCGTATCTGCATTGGCAATATTCGAGGCTAAAATCCCCATGCGCTGCGATTGGAACACCAATGCCTGACCATGGATTCCGAAAATTGAATCACTCATCACGGTTACCCTCCCGCTTACTCGATGAGGAATACTTAGCGATAACCGTGCCAACTCAATTACACCCAGAAGACGATCAATTTCCCGCCCGACGCATTTTTTGCGTACACTAATCCTCTGTTTGGCCACACACAGATCCTTCATTGAACGACATACATCTTGGCGTGCTGATATCGGCACTCGTTATTCTCATTTTGCTATCGGCGTTTTTCTCCAGTTCAGAAACTGCGCTCATCTCTCTGAACCGCTACCGAATGCGCCACCTGGCCAAGCGTGGGCACGGTGGTGCGGTGCGTGCGCAAAAACTGCTTGAAAAGCCCGATCGAATGCTCGGGCTGATTCTTCTGGGCAACAACTTCGTCAATATTCTGGCTTCCTCGATCGCTACCGTGGTCGGTCTTCGCCTGTTTGGCGACAGCGGCCTGGCCATTGCCACCGGGGTGATGACCTTCGCCCTGCTGATTTTCGGTGAGGTCGCACCGAAAACCGCGGCGGCCGTTGCACCCGAGCGCTTCGCCTGGCCCGCCGCCTACATTTACAACTTCTTGATGAAGCCAACACTGCCCTTGATCCGGTTGATCAACCTCATGGCCAATGGACTGCTTCACCTGCTCGGGTTCAACACCAAGACCAGACAAGTCCAGGGCCTGTCAGCCGCCGAGTTGCAGACCATCGTGCGCGAGTCCAGTCAACATCTGCCCGATCAACATCAGGAATTGTTGCTGTCGGTGCTCAACCTGGAGCAGGGACAGGTCGAAGACATCATGATCCCACGCGCGGATATCGTCGGCATCGACATCAGCGCGCCTTGGGAAGAGGTACTTGAGCAAATCAAACACCTGTCCTATAGCCGGGTGCCGGTCTATAAAGGGTCCGTCGAAAACACTATTGGCGTCATTACGGTGCGCCGTTTGTTCGGGCCACTGATGGACGGTTCGCTCACCCTCAGCCGGCTCAAACGCCTGCTGCGCGAACCCTACTATGTGCCCGAGGGAACAGCGCTAACCACCCAGCTGCTGAACTTTCAAAAGGAAAAGCGCCGCTCGGCACTGGTGGTCGACGAATACGGCGATGTTCAGGGACTTGTCACCCTCGAAGACATCCTCGAGGAAATCGTTGGCGACTTCACCACGTCACCGGTCACCGACAACGACGTGGTTCAATCCGAAGCCGACGGCAGTTACCTGCTCAAAGGGACCATGCCCATCCGTGAAATCAACCGAGAGCTGGCCATCGAACTGCCCACACAAGAAGCCAGCACGCTCAATGGCCTGATCATCGAACAGCTCGAAGCCCTGCCCACCGTGGGGGCTTTGGTCGATCTCGATGGCATCCGAATCATCGTCGAATCCGTACATAATCGCGCGGTCGCTACCGCACGACTGACGATTCAGAACGAACCCTCCAGCGATCACTGATGGCGCGCGCCAAGGAAAAATCCGCCTTCGTCTGTCAGGAGTGCGGCGCCGATTTCCCCAAGTGGGCAGGCCGTTGCAGCGAATGCGGGGCATGGAACAGCCTCACCGAAATCCGCCTGCCCAGTAACGCATCGTCTGCCAGTTCACCCGGTGTCAGCGGCTATGCAGGAAGCAACCCGCAAACCACCCTGATTTCCGAAGTGCGCATCAGCGAAACGCCGAGAGAAACAACCGGGCTGGATGAACTCGATCGCGTGTTAGGTGGCGGCTTAGTCGAAGGCTCGGTGATTCTCATTGGCGGCGATCCGGGTATTGGCAAATCAACCCTTTTGCTGCAAACCCTGCTCACACTGCAGGCGCATATGCCCTGCCTCTACGTGACCGGCGAGGAATCGCTGCAACAGGTCGCGTTGCGCGCCCAGCGCTTAGAAGCCGATCTTTCCGGCAAACAAGGCCAGCTCACCTTGATGAGTGAAACATCGGTCGAGGCCATTCTGGCGCACTGCGCCCGCCAATTACCGCGATTGCTGGTGGTCGATTCCATCCAGACCCTGCACACCGAAGGGCTCACCGCCGCACCGGGCTCGGTATCTCAATTACGCGAAGGCACGGCGCAGCTTGTCCGCTTTGCCAAACGCCACGAAGTGACCATCTTCATTGTCGGTCATGTCACCAAGGAAGGCGCCCTGGCCGGGCCGCGCGTGCTCGAACACATGGTCGATACCGTACTTTATTTCGAGGGTGATCCCGGTGCGCGTTTTCGGGTGATTCGTGCGGTCAAGAATCGTTTTGGCGCCGCCAATGAAATCGGCGTATTCGCCATGACCGACCGCGGCCTGAAACCCGTCACTAACCCATCCGCCATTTTTTTGTCGCGCCATGAACAACCGGTTCCCGGCAGCGTCATTACTGTCACGCGTGAAGGTACCCGCCCCTTGCTGGTCGAAGTTCAGGCGCTCGTTGCCGAACACCCCGGCGGCAACCCAAAGCGCTTGACCGTCGGCCTCGACCAGAACCGGTTAGCCATGCTGCTGGCCGTGCTGCACCGGCACGGCCAAATCGCTTTGTATGATCAGGATGTGTTTCTGAATGTGGTTGGCGGCGTGCGCGTCGCGGAAACGGCAGCCGATCTGCCCAGCCTGCTGGCGATTCTGTCGAGCTTCCGGGCCCGGCCGCTACCGGAAGGATTGATTGTTTTTGGTGAAGTGGGACTCGCCGGTGAAATCCGCCCCGTCAGCGGCGGGCCCGAGCGCCTTGCCGAAGCCGCAAAGCACGGCTTTACCCACGCCATCGTGCCCAAAGCGAACATGCCCGCCCGCCCTATCGACGGGCTGAAGATCACCGCTGTCAGCCACCTCAATCAGGCGCTGGAACTGCTTTAAAGCTCAGCGTCTTCATAACGCCCCCGCAATAGCGGGGGCTACAAGTAGCGGACTTAGTGCTGCTTCTTCTCTTTGAGCGCGTCGCCCGATTTCTTCCAGAACCACCAGAACACATACGCGGGCATACCGACGATGCCGATCATGGCCAAAACAGACAGCAGGACAATTTGGAATTCAACGTGCATGACTCATGTTTCCTTGTGAACAACCAAGCCCATGCAATAGGGCAATAGACACACCTTATCGAGAATTTGTGTCATTTCAACCAAGTGAAACACTTATGTATTCAACTTCGCAAAGTTATCCTTCCAGGAGCCTTGATAAAGCCCGTTCTGCGACATGTCGGATAACCGCTGAAGGGTGGGTTTTTGAAATGGTATCGATTCCCTGCCTGGCTTCCTTGGTATTGATTTGCATGAGCGCATCAATCGCTTGAGTACCCTGAACCACATCACTTGGCCATTGGGCAATCAGATCAAGCAGCGGCTTAACTGCTTCCGGCGCGGCCAATCCTGCTAGGGCAATCGTGGCCGACATACGCGCCTCCGACTCAGGATGGCCCAAGGCGTGAATCAGACGCGTCACATAGGGCACGTGATGAAGATACTGCTTGATGTTCGTGTGGCAATGCGGGCAGATTTCAGTGGACTCAGCCACTTTGGTAAAACACTGTGGACAAAAAAATGTTGCAGCCATCGTCAACACCTTATTGAGCGAGCGATTTATGAGAGGCACCCGACCCCGCAAACGATTGAAATAGGAAGTTTTTAGTGCGAACCGCCTACACTAAGCGCCTGTAAAAATCCCCGTGGAAGGGGTTTTTCGAGTACCGCTATTGAGTCACCGAGCAGTGCAAAAAACTCATACCAAGGCTATCATTTAAGATAGCCCAGCCCAAATAAAAACAAGATGGTGCTCAAGGAGCATTGTCATTCAGCACGAAGCCAATACGGGTTGATAAAGCATGTTCAACCTGACGTTTGCATCGTCAGCAAACCCCATACGAGGAATCAACAATGTACGAATTTACCTTTCTGACCTCAGATCGCGGCGAAAATTTCATCAACCATCTGAAAACCCTCGGCATTACAGCCACTTCGCGTGTCGATCCGATTAATGAATCCGTAACGAATGTGGCCATTCCGGACGATATCGACGATAACCTGCTGGATCAGATCGAGGCATGGTATGAGGACGAGACATCCCGGAATGAGGCCGCCGCCCGCGCATTGGAAGATGATGGCGATATCGTTTCTGCGGGTATCTGGGTTCAGTTGGAAAATGGGGGCTCGAGTCTTGCTCGGGTTGATCCGAATATAATGAACCGCATTCTGACCGTGCTGACACCGGACGAACTCGGTCACTTTGTCAGCGTGATTGCCGATGCCGTCGAGCATCCGGACGTAACACCCATCTGCCACAACAAGAGCACCAGCAGCTGCGGCTGATCTGGCACTGATCTCTGGCCCTGATCCGGCTTGATAGCACAACTACTCGACACTGGCCTTATGATGACGAGTGCATGTGTACCCGCTCTCTTCTATGAAGCCGTTGCCGCCTTGGGCAGCTCCAGCGCAACAGGCTGAGCTAAACGCGCGGCTCTGCACTGTTCTATCGCCTGTTTGATGGCAATCAGGATAGCAAGCGCCATGAACGCGCCCGGCGGCAAAATCGCCAACAGGAAATGGGCTTGTTCCGGCAAAACATGAATCGTCCAATTGGCCGCCATCGGACCGAAGAGTTGCTGTGCATTCGCCAACAATGTGCCGAAACCCAGCAATTCGCGAATGACCCCCAGTGCCACGAGCACGAGACCGAAACCCAGCCCCATCATCAGCCCGTCATACAGGGACGGCAGAACCGGATTACGAGCCGCAAAGCCCTCTACACGCGCGATAACGATGCAGTTGGTCACGATGAGCGGCAGGAAGATGCCCAGTACGTGGTAGAGCGTATTCAGGTAGGCATTCATCCAGAGTTCGATCACGGTCACGACCGAAGCGACAACCATCACGAACACCGGCAAACGCACTTCGGGCCGCACCCAATGACGAATCACCGAAGCCAAGCCGTTGGAAACCACCATCGTCAAGATGGTCGCCATCGCCAATCCCAATGAATTGACCACGGTATTGGAGATCGCCATCATCGGACACATGCCGAGAATCTGGACCAACCCCGGATTGTTTTTCCAGAGCCCTTGTACCGCAAGATCTCGATAGGAAATATCACTCATGGTTCACCTCTGCTGGTATGTGTGCCGCTTCTGGTTTGTCTTTTGACTCGTCATCACGTTCATTTCTGGATGAGTGGGCTGCATCAAACAATTCGGCATGATGCAAACGCACATACTCCAACACCTGATGAATGGCACCGACGACGGCACGGGGCGTGATGGTCGCACCGCTGAACTGATCGAACACGCCGCCGTCCTTCTTCACGGCCCAGCCCTTTTCGCCCGGATTGGCGAGGCTTTTACCATCGAAGCCAAATATCCAATTTGTCTTGTTCGCTTCGATCTTGTCACCGAGGCCTGGTGTTTCGTTTTGCTTGGTCACGCGCACACCGGTGACCTTGCCTTCGCGATCGACGCCGACAATGAGTTTGATATCACCGCTATAGCCATAATGCGTAATGACCGGCAGAACGACGGCAGTTACAGTGCCATCCTTGATTGCCCTAAAACCCACAATGCCGGCACGAATCGATTCCGACAGCCGTGTAGCCGCGTCATTGGGTTCCGGTTTCAGTGGCGGCAAGTTCAACGCTTCGGGGTCAGGCATCAAAAAGGCGGCATTCGCAGGATTATTATTGAAACTACCGGGAAGCAGAACCGCCGAGACCTGCCCGCGCAGCACCGCCAATTCGCCTTGGGCAATGCGTTCACGTGTGGCTTCCTGCGTCATCGACACCACACCAACACCCACGACAGAAAAACCACCCAGCAACAATGCCGTAATGACGATCCGGCTTTTATCCAATGAGAGCAGGCGTTTCATACCATCGGCCTCATTTTATGGGCGCCGACTTCTTATGGCCGAAAACCTTGGGCTGGCTGTAATAGTCGATCAGCGGTACGCACAGGTTCATCAGCAAAACGGCAAAGGCAACGCCATCCGGATAACTGCCGAAGCTGCGAATCAGCACGGTCAACACGCCGATACCGAAGCCGAAAATCAGGCGGCCGCGTGGTGTCGTCGAAGCCGTCACCGGATCGGTTGCCACGAAGAATGCACCGAACACGGTCGCCCCCGTGATGAGATGAAACAGTGGGCTGGCGTGGCGCGCCGAATCCAGCAACCACAGGAATCCGGACATCACAAGAACACCGGTGATCATCGCCACCGGAATATGCCAGCGAATGACGCCGCGCCATAAAAGAAAAGCGCCACCGGCAAGGAACGCCAGACTCAGCCACAGATTCCACGACTGAGCCAACGAAGTCCCACTGAACAGGCTTTGCGTCACGTTGTGGATGGTGGCACCGGTGCTAAGCTGTTCCCGCGCGTGATCAAGCGGCGTAGCGACGCTAAGACCATCGTACCCCACCCCATTGGGCAACACCCCAGAAAAGGACCAGGCAAGCGACTGCATAAAGTTGAGCGCCGAGCCCGAGCTGTCGATAGCCGGCCCCCAGCGCGTCATGGGTTCTGGAAACGAAATCAGCAAAACGACGTACCCGACCATCGCCGGATTGAACAGGTTGAACCCCAGGCCGCCATACAATTGCTTGGCGACGACCACGGCAAAAACGGTGCCGAATACCGGCAACCACCACGGCCCCAGGTTGGGGAGGCACAGCGCCAAAATCCAAGCCAGCACGATGACCGATCCATCACCGATGGCTGGGCGAACCGGGCGAGCACGCAGGGTCAACATCGCCGCTTCCGCCACCAAACCAGCGATCACAGCAAGCAGAATGTTGATCAACACTCCCCATCCCAACAGGGCAATCGCGACAGCGGTACCCGGCAACATCGCCAGCAACACGGTCAGCATGACGCGGCGGACGCTATTGGACACCTCGGGCAACGGCGCGGTTTGTGGAGAAAATTTCATGGTGGATCGCTCTCGGAAATCGATTCTTGTTGTGACCGAACCTGAGGTTGTTCATTCGCTGCGGCCCGATCAGCGTCCAAGGCTTCGCGTCGCGCTTTGGCCCGCGCCCGTGCGGCTTCGACAGCGGCATCCTTACTGGCGGGTGCCTCGGCGCCGTGCGGGGCGGGCTTGTGCGTACCAAACGCATCCGAGGCAGTTGGCGCTGCGCTGGCATCGTCGGTAGCGGCTGCGGTTTTGGCTGCTAACGCCTGACGTTTCTTGTTCAGAGCGGCTTCACGCTCCGCCTTGATTCGTTCCAGTCGCTCGTTGCGGAACTCGAAACGCTCACGCGCCTGACTCGCCTTGGATTTCTCCCGCTCCCGCGCCCAGACTTCGGTTTTCGCATAGCGATAATAATCGACCAGCGGCAGGTGAGATGGGCAAACCGCACTGCACACGCCACATTCGATGCAATCAAAGAGATGGTATTCAACCACGCGATCAAACTGCTTGGCGCGGGCGTACCAATATAACTGCTGCGGCAACAAGTCGGCGGGACAGGCTTCAGCGCAGAGACTGCAACGGATGCAAGGCTGCGGCGCGGGTTCGGCGGGTCGATCTTGTGGCCGCAAGGCCAACAAACAGTTGGTGGCCTTGACCACGGGCACCTCATCTCCATGCAATGCAAAGCCCATCATCGGGCCTCCCATGATCAGCCGGTCGACCTCGGATCGATAACCGCCCGCTTCGGCCACCACATCACTCATCAGCGTGCCGATGCGTACTTGCAGGTTTTCGGGCTGCGCTATGCCCTCTCCTGTGACCGTCACGATGCGATCGAGCATCGGCTCACCCAGCGTGACGGCACGATGAATCCCAACCACGGTCGCAACGTTCAAACAAAGCAAGCCGTATTCGATGGCCCGATGGCCGCGCGGCACTTCGATATTGGTCAACACCTTGATAAGTTGCTTTTCGCCGCCCGCTGGGTAACGCGTGGGCACTGAATACACCTCAAATCGCGGATCAGAGCGGCTGGCCGACTGCAAAGCAGCCAAGGCTTCGGGTTTGTTATCTTCGATACCGATCAGGCAGCGTTCCGCGCCGATCATGTGCATGGCAATGGCGGCACCACGCAAAATTTCAGCGGGTTGCTCGCGCATGAGCCGATCATCGCAGGTGATGTACGGCTCGCACTCCGCCCCGTTCAGGATCAGGGTACGCACCGCTGCTTGTCCTGTTGCCATTTTTGAGGCGGTCGGAAAGACCGCACCGCCCAGTCCGACGATACCCGCCTCACGCAGTCGCCCACGCAATTGAGCGGGCGAGATATCCTGATAATCGACCCAAGGCGTCATGCGCTCGGCCCAGATATCGTCACCATCGGCCTCCAAGATGATGGAGGGTGCGGATAATCCACCAGGGTGCGCGATGGGCTGCGGGGAAATATCCACGATGGTTCCGGATGTCGGCGCGTGAACAGACGCCGATACGAAGTCGGTAGCCTGAGCCAGCACCTGTCCCTTCCCGACACGATCCCCGACCTTAACCACCGCCCGCGCCGCTGCGCCGATGTGCATATGCAAAGGCAGCACATAACGCGACTGCAAAAGCATGACCCTGATGGGGCGATCACGGGTCAGCGCCTTGTTCTCAGGCGGATGAATGCCGCCATGGAAGGTAAACGGCGCGGGAACCGGACGCTGTCCCATCTCAGACATGCGCGTATTCCGCCGATTTGGTGGGCTGGGTGATCAATGGTTTTGGCTCGGGGAAGCGAAAGCCAGCCAAACCAGCATCCAGCGGCACCATGTCGATACAATCGACCGGACACGGTGCGACACACAATTCACAACCCGTGCACTCGGCGGCAATAACCGTGTGCATTTGCTTGGCCGCGCCCAAAATCGCATCAACAGGGCAGGCCTGAATGCATTTGGTGCAACCAATACAGACCGACTCGTCAATCACCGCAAGGAGCGGGACGGCTTTGGCTTCGCCATTTTCGGCATTGAGCGGCTTGGGCTCCACACCCAACAGATCGGCCAGATTTTTGATGGTCGTCTCGCCACCGGGCGGACATTGATTAATATCCGCCTCCCCTTTGGCAATGGCCTCGGCGTAGGGCTTGCAGCCGGTAAATCCGCATTGGCCGCACTGGGTTTGCGGCAAAATGGCATCGATTTTCTCCGCCAGCGGGTTGCCTTCCACATGAAACCACTGGGCTGCCACGCCCAGCACAATACCGAAGGCCAATGCTAAGCCCGCGGCCACAAGGATGGCCGTCAACATCAGACTTTCACCATGCCGGCAAAGCCCATGAACCCCAATGCCATTAAACCGGCGGTGATCAAGGCGATCGGTACACCTTCAAACGCCATGGGCACATCGGCCACATTGATGCGCTCACGCAGGGCCGAGAACAGAATCAATACCATGGAAAAACCAATCGAGGCGCCAAAGCCATACAGCGCCGATTCCACAAAATTATGCGCCTGCTGCACGTTGAGCAACGCCACGCCGAGCACAGCGCAGTTGGTGGTAATCAGGGGCAGATAGATTCCGAGCACGTTATGCAGCAATGGGCTGGTTTTACGCACCACCATCTCGGTGAAATTCACCACCACCGCGATCACCACGATGAACATGATCGTACGCAGATAGGTGAGCCCCAAGGGTTCCAGAATGAAAGTTTCGGTAAGGTAACTGGCAATCGCCGAGAGCGTCAGCACAAACGTGGTAGCAAGCGACATGCCGATGGCGGTTTCGATTTTCTTGGATACGCCAAAAAACGGGCACAGCCCCAAAAACTTGACCAATACGAAATTATTAACCAACACGGTGCTGACAAGAATCAAAACGTATTCAGTCATGTTGCCTCCACCTGTGGGGTTATCAATAGAACCGAACATTATAGTGGAGTTGCCGCTCAGATTCGAGCCGCCCCATTCTAACAAGCCGTTCCAACAAGCCATTCTAATATGGGAAGAACAACACCCTGAATTCAAACTTGGGATTTGAAACCGCTGGCACCCGATTTACCCGCATCATTTAGGCGTCCAGAACAATGCAAAGGCAAAAATAAGCAGCAGCAGAATGCCGATATAAGCGAGATAAGCGTTCATCAATCCGTTTTGTAAAAACAAAATACGCCGTGTCAGGGCCTGAACGAGCCGAACGGCCGGTTGAAACAGCCAGGGCCCAAAAAAAGGCGCTTGGGCATAATCGAATTCCAGTGTCTTGAGAAAATAAGGTTTGCTATCCGCGTCAAAACGCCGATTGATCGCATTGGTTGGGCGATAAACGAAGCGGTAAAACACCCGCATGGCATTGGAAAACGCCAGCGCTGTGGTGGCCCCCGAATGCGATTGGACCGGTTCGCCACCACACCAGATCGGGGCGCGCCGAACCTTGATGCGCGGGCGCAACCAGATCAGCGCGAGCGGGATCAAGGCCAAAAGCGGCATCACGATCATCAGCTTCAGCGGCGAGATAAACGCAAAATCCGCCGATAACGGCACCAGCAGCCAACCGCGTACCATCAGTGAGGCGGCATCGGCTGGCGGCTCAAAAGTTTGCCAGATCGCGTAGTTGAGTTGCGGCAACCAAAACACCAAGCTGATCGCCAAGGCGGGCACGGCCAAGCCTGTCACCAGCAGAGCGATGCGGGCACCCAACGAGAGTGTGAGTTGCGCCGCATCGCCACTGCGCGCATCGGCTTTGCTCAACAACCCCACGCCCAGCACTTTAACCATCGTCGCTAGGGCAATGGCCGCTGTCAGCGCCATGCCCGCGCCTGCCAGCGCAAGCGCAATGCGGGGGCCGTCGCCATGCAGGGTGAAATCATGAAACAGGCTCTGGAACAAATACCATTCGCTGACAAAACCCGCTGTCGGTGGCAAGGCGGCCAGACTCATCCCAGCAAAAACCACCCCGATGCCCAGCGTGAAAGGCGCGCGCCGCAAAACGCCACTTTGCCGAATGTGATAGCTGCCGGTGGCACGGGCCACCGCATCTGCGGCGAAAAACAAGCTGCCTTTGGCCAGACTGTGCCCCATCAAATGCAAGAGCCCAACCAACCAGGCCAATTCGGCCAATTCGGCTTGGCCACCGGCACGAAAAATCAACGCGGCGCCCAGTGCCGTGACCGCTACGGCGGCGTTCTCGGCCGATGAAAACGCCAGCAAGCGTCGCCAATCGTTTTGTTGAAACGCATACAAAATGGCAAAAATAGCCGTAAAGGCGCCGAGCAACAGCACAACGATGCCGAACGAACCCAGCCAAGGCGGTGTGCCCAGCCAATCGAGCAGCGCCCGCCCGAGCGCAAAGTAAGCCATGTTCAAAATCGCGCCCGACATAATCGCGCCCGTCGCCCCACTGCCCTGCCCGTAGGCGTTGGGATACCACTCGTAAAAGGGCAGTAAACCTAACTTGGCACCAAAGCCAATCAGCCAGAGCACGGCAACCCCAAATCCCAACCCGGTGCCCAAACCTTGCCATTGCGCCGCGTAGCTTGAAAACTCAAGCTGCTTGCCGAGCAGAATAACGGCCAGCAACAAAGCGACCGAACCGACTTCAAGCAAGGCCAACATAAACAAGTTGTCGTTACCGGATGACTCGGTTTGGCGCTCGGCCAGCAACATAATTGCCCCGCCAAGACTGAGCGCTTCCCAGGCGATGAGCAAGTTCGCGCCATCCTGCACGCCCAAAATGCCCAACGCACCCAGTAGGGACAACGCCACTCCGGCCACCCAGCCGCGTGGGTGTTGTGTTCGCCCCGTGGCCGTCGCAAAAAAAGCGGGCAGCAGTGCAGGCAACAGCAACCACAAACCGGCGGCATCGGGATGAAATTGCCACGGCCAGTCACCGAAGGTGAGCGACACCGATGTTGGTGACTGGCCAATCAAACCCTCAAGCACAGCAAAAATAGCGACCAAGGTACCCAGCGAGATCGCCCAGCGCGCCACGCGTTTTGCGCCGAACACATCACCCAGCATTGCGGCCAGCCACAATAGCGCGGTTAAGGCAAAGGCAAAACCCGAGAGGGAATCAGGCGTCATGGCGGCCTCCATGAACTTGCTGAGGTCGGCGATCAAGCAAAACCAACAGCGCTTCGATAATTGCCGCTGGATTCGGCGGGCAACCCGGCAGCCAGATATCTACTGGCAAAATGCCGTCCAGACCCTGATGGCAGGCGTAACCGCCGCCGTTCGTGCCGCCACCCGTCGCGCAGGTGCCGAGCGCCATTACCCAACGCGGTTCGGGCATGGCTTCAAAGGTGCGCAGCAACGGCTCACGCATCACTTCGGTAACCGGGCCGGTGACGAGCAACAAGTCGGCAAAACGCGGCGATGGTGTGAAGAAAACCCCCAAACGATGCAGATTGTAAAACGGGTTCAGCAAGGCCGAAATCTCACTCTCGCAGCCATTGCAGGAACCGGCATCCACATGACGGATATGCAAACTACGGCCAAAACCGGCCAATGATTTTTGCCATTTTTCTTCGAGTTTTTTATCAGGCGTCGCAGGCCGAGCCAAGCGCGACAAATCGGCGCGATCACGCACCGCGAACGCCCAATCGTTAGACGGGCTGAATGCACCGCTCGGGCAAGTTTCGGTACACAGTTGACAACCGACGCAGCGGGCATAATCCAAATCGATGTGTGGCTCTTGATCCTCGGTAACATTCAAGGTAATCGCCTCAGACGGGCAACTGGTCACGCACTTCGTGCAGCCTTGGGCGCCTTCGCTGCACTGATCAGCATTTAATTTGGGCAAGCCGAGCACGCCCTCTTGGCCATCCGAACCGGCGGATTCGGGCCAACCGGTGGTTGCACGGCCTTTTTTCAAACCAAACCAAGTCCACAAGGGCATGGTCATTGCCTCCTTAGCGATCCGCCCCAGCCACGCTGAGGCCGAAACTCGCTTCGTTGATTGCGTAATCCATCATGTTGCTATCGTTCACCGTGAACGGAAACACGCGCCAGTTGGAAAACGAGGGTTCTTTGATTTTCACGCGGGTCAACCGCTCGGTTTTTGCATCCCAATGCACGGCATAAATCAAACCGCCACGCACGGCTTCGGCCCAGCCCAAACCCATGCCTTCCATGGGCGGATCGATGGTCGATTCGGTGCGGCAAATCGGGCCGGGTTCGAGTTTGTTCAGCGCTTGGCGGATAAGATGTAAAGATTGACGAATCTCTTGATCGCGGACGCGGGCACGTGCATCGGCATCGCCTTCGGTCGCGGTGGGCACGGCAAATTGAAGCTCGGGATACAGCGCGTAGCCGTGGTCGCGACGCAAATCGCGGTCGAGATCGCTGGCGCGTTCGATCGGCCCCGTTGCGCCCTGATCGAAGGCCACCTGACGCGGTAATACGCCGGTGGTGAGCAAGCGGTCAAGATAACTGCGTGTATTGGCGAGGGTATCGAGATAGTCCTCAATCTGCGGTTGCAGCGCATTCAGATCAGCGATCAATGCGGTGGCATCAAGATCGCGCCGCAATCCGCCGGGCACGATCACGCCGCGCAAGAATCGGCTGCCCGTCAAACGTCCATTGATCTGCTTGACCTGCTCTTCTAGCCAGATGCCTTCGGCTTCGGCGACTTTAAGTGTGGTGGTTTTCGCCAGATGGCCGAAAAATTGCAAATGGTTGTACAGCCGCTCCAATTCGGCTAAAACCACACGCCAAGCTTGCGCCCGCAGCGGTGCCTGCCAGCCTAAAGCCGCCTCCATCGCCTGCGAGAAGGCCAGCACATGGGCGACCGAATCCACGCCCGAAACGCGCTCGGCCAGCACACAGGCTGCACTGATCGGCACACCTTCAAAACGCGCTTCCATCGCGCGGTGTTTGTAGAACAAACGCGGGTGATAATGCAGGATGCCCTCACCGATGTAATGAAAAACGAATTGGGCCGATTCCACCACATCCGCCCGGATTGGCCCGAAGGGTAAACGCTGAATATCGTCACCGACCATATTCGCTTCGGCGAATGGCTCCGCCTGACCGCGAATGGGCTCTGCCTTCGGATCAAAACCCGTTTGCAACGGCGGTTTGGCCGGAATAAACCCTTCGTGCAGGATCAACGGATACGGCTCGGGATGATCCGTGAATGTGATGCCGTATAAATCCTGGATTTCGCGCTCATACCAGCCGAGCAAGGGGAGCACATTAGCCAAACTGGGCAATGTTCCCGATGAGGCATCGACCGACCAGATCCCCCAAGGTTGATTGGCGCCTTGGCTGATGATGTAACGCACCGAAAACTTGCCCTCGGCATCCCGCAGGGCGTAGGCGCATTGTATTCGTCCGTGGGCACTGGGTGTGTCGCCAAGGTCATCGAGCAGGCTTTGCGCGGCCTCAAGCAATTTATCGGGCCTTAAGGTTTGCGTTTCGAAAAGTAGTTCAATGGGCCGTTCAGTGGACGATTCAGGATGCGGCATGAAGCGGCCCTCCCAAGTGCTGCGCGATGGCATCCAAATGCTGCCAAATCATGGGCAACCACCATAAGCCCAAGGCCAAGACGCCCAGCAAGGCCACGGCCATGGGCGCGACATGCCATGCACTCAACTGCAGGTGCGGGCGGTGCTCGGGTGGGCGATCAGCAAAATACATCGCGCGAAAATGATTCAGAAAGCCGATGAAAATCACGATCAGCAGCACGGCCATTACCCATACCGCCCAAGCATTTTGCCCGGCCATGCCGCCACGCAGTACGCTCAGTTCCGATAAAAACAGGCCAAACGGCGGCGCGCCGGTAATCGCCACCGCACCGGCCAGCCACAGCGCACCGCTTTTCGGGTAATAATCGAGTACGCGCCGCACGGCATCGATGCGCTTGCTGCCGTAGGCATGCATCATGTTGCCCGCGCCGAAAAACACCAACGACTTGGCCAGCGAGTGATTGAGCATGTGATACAACGCGCCGATGATGCCGAGCGGGCCGCCGAAGCCAAAGCCCAAGGCAATCACGGCCATGTGCTCGACGCTCGAATAGGCGGCCAGCCGCTTGATGATGGTTTGCCGCGTGATGAACAAGGCGGCCACCAACAAGGAAACGGCACCGAACACGACCAGCGCGGTATGCGCGGTTTCGGCCACATCAGTGCCCACCAGGGCATGAAGATAACGCACGATGCCCAGCATGGCGCAGTTGAGCAACGCCCCCGAAAGCATAGCCGACACGGGCGCGGGGCCTTCGCTATGCGCATCGGGCAGCCAGGTGTGCATGGGCGCCAACCCCACCTTGGTGCCATAACCCACCAGCACCAGCAAAAAAGACAACATCAGCAGCACGCTGTCGGTTTTGGGCGTGATGGCGGCAAAATTAGCCCAGGTCATCGCGTACACGGGGCCGAGCACGAACGTACCGCCCCAATAAAACAACACGGTGCCGAGCAAAGCCAGCCCCAAGCCTGCCGAGACGATCACGATATATTTCCAGGCCGCCTCGATGCTCTGCGGCGCACGCTGAAAACCCACCAAAAAGGCACTGACAATCGTGGTCAGATCAATCGCAATCCAATACAAACCGGGATTGTTTTGCACCGGCGCGAGAAACATCGTCAAGGCAAAGGCAGCAAACAGGCTGTAGAACCGATGCAGTCGTTTGGCCTCATCGTGCATCCAGCGCATATACCCGATGGCGTACACCGAAGCGAGCAGGTAGACGATGGCCAGGCAAAACAGCACCCACACGCCAAAGCCATCGAGCAGCAGATAATTATTTACCGAGGTAACCCCTTTGACGGGCGTGGCCCACAGCAGATAAATCACCAGCAAGAAGCTGATCACGGCAGCGGCTAAATTGACGCGTTCTGCCCAGCGCGCGCTGGGCACCAGCCAACAGAAAATCACCGCAAAACCGACGACAGCCCAAATTGCAAACAAGGCATTAAAAATCATCATCAACCCACCAAGCGCGTGAGATCGCGGCTGCTGGTCGTGCCGATTTCACGGTGCAGATAACGAATCAGCAAGCCGAAGGTGGAAACGATGATCAACAAGTCAAACAGGATCACCATTTCCAGCAAAAGCGGCATCCCCGGCACCAGAATCTGCGAGCCAAGGAAAATTCCGTTTTCGATCACCAGTAAACCGAGGATGGAACTGACCGCCTCCGTGCGTAACACCAGCATCAAAAACCCGATCAGCTTCATGCCGAACATAGTGGTGAGCGCCAGCACGGCAATGCTGTTCACCAAATCCAGCCGCAGGCCGATCTTGTGCGCCAAGGCGTAGGAAAACACCACCAAAAGCCCACCGACAAGCAAGCTGCTTGAAGGCTGCAGCAAGGGCGTGAATTCCCGATTGAGTTTCAAATCCCGAATAATGCGCAGTAGTAAAATAGGCAAAACCGTGCCACGCAACAGGGCAGTCAAGGCGGCGATAATGAACAATTCTGGATAATGCCCGTAAAACCCGATGGCCGCCGACAACGCCGCGATCACCCAGGATTCGGCAGCGAACGCATACACATGATTACGAATCCAGTGCGAGCCCAACATCACAAATGCCAGAATCAAGGCGACAATAACCAGAAAACTGAAAATCGAACTGGCCAGCGGGTCTAAATGAAAAATCAGCATCGCAATCCGCTCCTCACATCTGGTGGGCGACAACGGCCAACACCGCCATCAAAAAAGACAAGGCCAAGGGCTCCTGATAACGATAAAACCGCAGCCGTGCCTGCATTGTTTCCACGCCGACCATCAACAGCCCCAGTAGCGCCCATTTGGCCAGCAGCGCGATGACGGCCCCAGCGATGCCGAGCGTGGTGCCCAACTCGGAAAGCCCCCAAGGCAGAGTCAAAACATTCAGAAAAATGGTGTACAAAATGGCCTGCTTCATCCAAGACGACCATTTGATGAGCGCCAGCAGCGGGCCGGAATATTCGAGAATGCGCGCCTCGCCGATCATGTAGATTTCATAATGGATGGAGGAATGAATGGGCAGTCGCTCGGTTTCGACCGTTAGCAAGATGAAAAATGCCGCCACCAAAAACAGATGCGATGGGCTCCAATACACCGCTGGATCGTGTACCAGCAGATGATTGACCTCAAACGGCAGCATGGATTGAGCGAGCAGGGAAATACCCACCAACACCATGATCAGCGTCGGCTCGGCCAGAATAGTCAGCATTGATTCGCGGCTGGAACCCAGCCCCCCGTAGGGATGGCCGCTATCCAACCCTGCCAGCAAAATAGCAAAGCCGCCGAGCGTGAGAATCAGACCGCCACCCAAAATATCACCCATGTCGGAGAGCGGCAGCGGATAATTTGTGAGTACGGGAATCAGCAAGGGCACAGTCAACATGGCGGTAAACGCCACGACCGGAGCCAGCCAAAAAATCCAGGAAGCGGTTTCAGGGATAATCAGTTCCTTGCGGAACCATTTGAAGAGATCACGATACGGTTGAAAGATGCTCGGCCCCTGCCCGCGCTTGACCTTTTCTTCCACCGTGGTGATAAAGCCGTGCAACAGAGGGGAAAGCAGCACAATCATGGCCACTTGAGCGATTTGCTGCCAAACGAGGTAGCTCTGCATCCTTGATATTCCCCGCCAAATACCTAAAAGACCGCAGTCGCGGCGCCTTCAGGAGTCATCAGCCACCAGAAGTGGGGGCGGTTACGGCGAACTCCATCGCCATTTCGTTGTATCAGACAATTATGATACTAGCATTCTAGTTGCACGCGTCAATGACGGAGAGTTGAACTGTCAACACAAAGTAGCAATATTCCGTTTTCAAAATCAGAAAAAAACCCGCAAAGATGCGGGCTTTTTATTTGAGAAGAATGATCAACCAAACCGGCCAGTGATGTAATCCTCGGTTTCTTTTCTTCCTGGGTTAGTGAAGATGATGTCTGTGTGATCGTATTCGACCAGCTTGCCTAGGTACATGAATGCGGTGTAATCAGAGACACGCGCCGCTTGTTGCATGTTATGCGTGACGATCGCGATGGTGAAGTCGGACTTCAGCTCATGTACCAATTCTTCGATTTTAGTGGTGGATATAGGGTCCAGAGCGGATGTCGGTTCATCCAGAAGCAGTACTTCCGGTTTCACAGCAATGCCACGGGCAATACACAAGCGCTGCTGCTGACCACCCGAGAGCGCCGCGCCAGACTGATTGAGTTTATCTTTAACTTCTGTCCACAGGGCGGCACGTTGAAGCGCCCACTCAATCCGCTCGTCCAGTTCCGATTTGGACAAATTCTCATAGAGCCGAACGCCGAACGCCACGTTGTCGTAAATGGACATCGGGAATGGGGTTGGTTTCTGGAAGACCATGCCGATCTTTGCGCGCAACATATTCACATCCACTTTTGGACTGAGGATGTCGCTGCTGTCGAGCAGAATCTGGCCTTCTGTGCGCTGGCCGGGATAGAGATCGAAAATCCGGTTGAAGATGCGTAGCAGAGTTGATTTACCACAACCTGACGGACCAATGAATGCCGTTACCTGCTTATCCGGGATCTGCATGTTGATGTTATGCAGCGCTTTGAACTTGCCATAAAAGAATGAAAGATCCCGGATATCAAGCCTCGGGGAATCCACAAGGCGGACGCTGTCCTTTTTTTCGAGCAACTTCGTCCGTTCTTCCGTCTGCTTTAACGCATTGGCCATTTTAAAGCTCACGCTGGAATTTTCCGGCTGAGTCTGATCGGTCATGGTTTGAGTTGTCATGAAATGATCTCTTTGAAAAATTTAGACGAATGTTATCGCGAACTGGGTTGTTTTAGGGAGTAACGGGCGATGATGTTCATAACCAGTACGCTGATCGTAATCAGTAGTGCGGCAGCCCAAGCCAGATTTTGCCAATCTTCGTAGGGGCTGAGTGCATATTGGTAGATGACAACCGGCATATTCGCCATAGGTTGATTCATATCCAACGACCAGAACTGGTTATTCAGGCCGGTAAACAGCAAGGGGGCTGTTTCACCCATGATGCGCGCGGTCGCCAGCAACAGGCCGGTGAACATACCGCTCAGGGCCGCCTTGTACACGATATCAATGGTGACCTTATAACGCGGGGCACCCAGGGCAGCAGCCGCCTCACGCATCTGCACCGGGACCAGTTTGAGCATGTCTTCTGTGGTACGCAGCACGACCGGGATCACGAGTATGGACAAAGCAACGGCCCCGGCCCACCCAGAAAAGTGCCCTTGCGGTTTGACAAGAATGGCATAGACAAACACACCGACCACGATGGAAGGCGCAGACAGCAACACGTCGTTGATGAAGCGCACCACACTGGAAAAACGCCCTTTACCACCAAATTCCGCCAGATAGGTACCAGCCATCAATCCAATGGGTGTCCCAATGAGCACGGCAAAAAAGGTGATCAACAGGGTGCCGACAATGGCATTAATCAAGCCGCCCGAGGCACCGGGTGGTGGCGTCATTTGTGTGAACACGGCCCAATTGATGTACTGAAAACCCTTGCCGAATAGAACGGTCAGAATCCAAGCCAGCATGACCAACCCGAAAGCCGTAACCAAAATCGAGGCCGTCAGATTGAAGTAGTTGATCAGTTTTCTTTTTTTGAATTTGGAAATCATGACGATACGTTACTCTTAGGTTTCATCACCCTGCTGAGACTTTTCAAGTCGAAGCAGGAACCATTTTGCCAGCGAAAGCACCAGGAATGTAATCACAAACAGCATGAAGCCCAGTGCAATCAGGGATGACATGTGCAAGCCACTGGCTTCGTTGAACTCGTTAGCCATTGTCGACGCGATGGTTGCACCGGGGTAAAACAGGCCGGTATTCAACTCAAGCGAGTTACCCACCACGAACGCGACGGCCATGGTCTCGCCCATGGCGCGGCCGAGCCCTAACATGACGCCACCGATCACCCCCGCTTTTGTGTAGGGCAGGATGACTTTCCAGACTACTTCCCAGGTCGTGGAACCCATGGCATAGGCAGATTCCTTTAAAGCCGTAGGCACGACATCGAACATGTCACGCATGATCGACGCAATGAAGGGGATGATCATGATGGCCAGGACAAAACCGGCTGTGAAGATACTCACACCGATGGGTGGCCCCTGAAAAAACTGACCGATAAGGGGCACGCCGCCAAGAGTGTCGGTCATAAAGGGTTGGATGGTATTGGAAAACCACGGGGCAAAATAAAACAGCCCCCACATCCCGTAGATGATTGACGGCACCGCCGCCAACAACTCAATGGCAATGCCAACGGGCCGCTTAAGCCAACTCGGGGCCATCAGGCTGATGAAGATAGCAATTCCGAAACTGACCGGCACACCGATCAAAACGGCGATCAGCGAGGTCACCAGCGTACCGACAATCGGGACCAAGGCACCGTATTTGTCGTTAACGACATCCCACTCGGAGGTATAAAAGAAACTGAATCCGAAATGGGCAAAGGTAGGCCAAGCCTCTTTAAACAACATGACCATGATCGCCAACATGACAATCAGAACCAACGCCGCAAAAGCAAAGG
Organism: Halothiobacillus neapolitanus c2; assembly: GCF_000024765.1. Classification (GTDB taxonomy): domain Bacteria; phylum Pseudomonadota; class Gammaproteobacteria; order Halothiobacillales; family Halothiobacillaceae; genus Halothiobacillus; species Halothiobacillus neapolitanus. Next base: position 1,931,542 of record NC_013422.1, read on the forward strand.
CCGTACCCTTGAACACCTTGTCCCAGATCACACCTGCACTTTGTGTATGCAAATGCGTATTGAGGTCTTTTTCAGTTGTTGACATGAAGCCCAACCTGTCTTTTGTGATGGTTTACGTTTGTTATCAAACACCAGAATGAAAACAAAGGTAAGCCTTTTGAATAAAAAGGGTGAGCTACAGCCCACCCCCTCAAAGCAATCTATTGATTATTTGAGTTTAATGTTCTCTGACCAAGAAGCTTCGATCAGCTTGGCAACGCTGGCAGGAATCGGAATGTAATGCAGTTCTTCAGCTGCTTTTTGACCATGTGCCATGCTCCACTTGAAGAAATCAAGAACCGCTTTCACGTTACCTGGGTTCTCAGGATTGGTATGCACAATCGCAAAGGTTGAACCAGTGATTGGCCAGCTGGCGTCACCTGGCTGATCAGTCAGCACAACACGGAAGGCAGGCGCTGCGCTCCAGTCGGCATTCGCGGCAGCGGCACCGAAGTTTTCCATGGTCGGAGCAACACGCTTGCCGGCACTGTTGATCATATCCATGTAGGGCAGCTTGTTTTGCAGCGCGTAGGCATACTCGACATAACCGATTGCACCTTTGATACGGTCGGTGTAAGAAGCAACACCTTCGTTGCCTTTACCGCCCAGGTTGCCTTTGGACAGCCAGTTGACTGTTTTGCCTTCACCGACTTTCTCTTTCCACTCTGGGCTGACTTTGCTCAGGTAGTTAGTGAAAATGGCGGTGGTGCCGGAGGCATCAGAACGGTGAACAACGGTAATCTGCAAGTTCGGCAATTTCTTGCCTGGATTCAGTTTCTCAAGAGCCGGATCGTTCCACTTGGTGATTTTGCCCATCATGATGTCGGCAAAGACCGGACCAGACACAACCAATTCACCTGGTTTGATGCCGGGGATGTTAGCAACAGGAACGATGCCGCCCATGATCAATGGCCACTGGGTGAGACCATTCTTTTCCAAATCGGCAACGGTCATGGGGTCATCAGACGCACCAAAATCAACCGTCTTGGCAATAATCTGTTTGATACCAGCACCGGAACCAACCGACTGGTAGTTCACCTCTACGCCCTTCTCAGTTTTGTACTCAGAAGCCCATTTTGAAATGATTGGGTAGGCGAATGATGAACCCGCACCAGTGATCTTGTCCACGCCTTCGGCTTGAGCAGAAAGAGTGAATGAAGCAGTTGCAGCGAGAATCGCACCGGCAATCAGTTTCTTGTTGAATTTCATCAGGAATATCCCCCGAACAGGTTGATTAAAAGCATTCAGTCGCGCTCTAAAACACGAGCGGTTGGATTATGTCGACCAAAAAATGACACTTGATGACAAATAGATGAAGTTTTTATGACAGTCTGAGCATGGCAACGATTGAAATCCGGGCGGCTAGCTAAACAACTAATGCTAACTTGGCGTACAGCCAAATAATATCGGATGAGTAGCATACCCTGAACCATCAGCACAATGAAGGGCGAGAAACTGAAGGTTGCCTTTCGGGCAGATCGCGTGCGAACGCCGCCCCGCGATGAAACGCAACCAACAGTTATCTTGTTGTTTCTTATCCACGAACCAATTCCATGAGTTTATTGAATTCAGTGCTCCGAGATTTTGCGGCGCACGTTCTGCTCAAGTTCAATGCTGGCCTGATAGCCAGGAATAGGGAAGCTCGAAAAACCAGTCATTCCCGCGTAGGCGGGAATCCAGCGCCCTGATTTATCTGGTTTCCCGCTTTCGCGAGAACGACGAATCACGAGTATTTCGAGGTGCCCAATACGAACTGCCGATGTTCAAGCCAACCGCTCAAAATTCTCGTCCAAATTGATACGAATCGACACTTGACTTGAAACTAAACTTAATCATAATGCGAACGGTTCTCGTTTGCTTTTGATTACTGATTGAGGAAATTGATATGAGTTTTGCGGCAAAACGTTCTTCACTGGCTGGTGTGGTTGCGCTCGGCCTGACGGGTGCTTTCGCACCACCATTCATTGATCGAGCCGAGGCCGATGAGAACCTTCTGGGCTACACCATCGGGGCAGAGACAACGCCAAAGGGAGGCAATGAGCTGTATCTGTGGAACACGATTCACAAAGGCAAACGTCAAGGCAGCTACACCGCCGACTATTTCCGGCTGGAGTACGAGCGCGGCCTCACGGACACCCTGTCCGGTTCAATTTATCTGAATGGATATCGGCACAAATACAGTGGCAGCCCGGTGCCTGGAGAAATAGATGGTTCGTTAAGCCAAACCAAATTCAGCGGCTTCTCCGTGGAACTTAAAAAGAATATTTTGTCGCCTTACAAAGATGATCTTGGTGTGGCCTTATACGGTGAGCTCACGTACGACACAGTCGACAGCATCACCGGTGCGGCTATTCGTGGCTGGGAACTTGAAACCAAGGTAATTTTTCAAAAACCTTATCTCGATGGTCAGTTTCAGTGGCTGACCAATATCGAATTCGAAGCCGAAACAGCCAAGGATAATGAATCGGGCGCCGTTGAGAGTGCCATCGCGCCTCGACTGCGCTCCGGTATCTCCTATCGTTTTATACCCAACTGGTACATCGGTGCAGAGGGTTGGGTTGATATGGAAATGCTCAATGCCGCAGCCGATCCAGCGGAACCGGGCAGTGGCGGTTGGGAGTTCGATCACTGGGACTTCTTCGCCGGACCCAGCATTCATTACGGCGGGAAGACCTGGTGGGCCACCCTCACATGGGCGCATCAGTTTGCCGGTTCCAGCGAAGAGTCCGGTGCGCAGAACCGGACCGATTTGCACCTGGCCGACCACGAACGCAACGAACTCCGCCTGAAAGTGGGTTACAACTTCTGAGGTGTGCCATGCGCTATGCCCCCATCATCGCGCTGGCGCCGTTCATGGTGCCAGCGGTTCAAGCCAATCAATACTTCACAACCGAACAGGCACAAAAGGCCTTGTTCCCCTCAGCAACAAGTGTTTTGGCCACACCGGTCAAACTCAGCGGTGATCAACGGTCTCAAATCGAGGCGCTCAGCGATGTGCGCCAGCGCTGGAAGGAGCAACCGGTCTGGCGTGCAGAAAAGGATGGCGTATTTCAGGGCTGGTACATTGAAGATCGTGTGATCGGTAAACACGAATTCATCCGTTACGCCGTCGCGCTCTCCCCGGAAGGCCGTGTATTGGGCATCGAGATCATGGAATACCTCGAAACCTACGGCGATCAGGTGCGGCAGGCTGACTGGCGCGGTCAGTTCCTGGGACGGACCACGCAAAGTGGCTTCAAACTGGGCGAGGATATTCGCAATATCAGTGGTGCGACGCTTTCCTGCCGCAATGTCACCAATGGGGTCAAGCGCCTGTTGGCGTTGCAACAGGTGGCGCTGACCGCGTCTGAACGGGGCGCACAGCCAAAATGAGTCCGAGCGGTACACAACCGATTCAGCGCATGCGCCCGGCTCTGGGTACCTTTGTCGAGATTTCGGCGGCGGGCCGACCACCGGATCAGCTCATCGCGGCCATTGATCGAGCATTCGCCGACATCGCGCGCGTGGAACGGTTGATGAGTTTTCATCAGCCTGAGAGTGATATCGGTCGAGTCAACCGCAGTCACGGTGCGATCGAGATTCATCCATGGACTGCCCGCGTGCTGCGTCTGGCGTTGCGATTGGCGCAAACCAGCGCGCATCGATTCAATCCCACCGTGGGCGGGGAACTGGTTACGCGCGGACGACTCCCCGATCCGGCGACGGCATTTATTGCCTCGGGGCACGCCGACGACATCCGGCTTGAGGGCACGCGCCTGCAACGCCTTCGCCCCGTGCTGATCACGCTCGATGGCATTGCCAAGGGCTGGGCCGTTGATCGCGCCATTGCCCGCTTGAAAGCCTGTGGCGTATCCGATGCCGTTGTCAATGCAGGCGGCGACTGGCGCTGCTTCGGCACGCCCCGGGTGATTCGACTGGACTCGAATGCCGGTTGCATCGCCTTGGGTCAACTGACGAACGGTGCCTGCGCCACCTCGGCAGCGGGTCGAAACGCACAAGACTTCCCCGCTCAACTGATCGCGGGAAGCGAGCCCGTTCGCTACGGGCAATGGACGGTGATCGCCCGATATGCCTGGCTGGCGGATGCGTTGACCAAAGTCGCCGCTGCAACCGCAAACGACGAGGCGCCCGAAGTTATCAGGCAGCTCGGCGGGCAGCTGCTCGATCCGACTGCCCCACCCCCACCCATCCTTTTGGACGATATCTGAGATATGCTCGCCAAGTTCAAACAACAAGGTTATCCGGCCTCGTTCGCGCCCTTACTGATGGCTGGCTTGGCCTTGGTTTTGGCAACCGGACTGGCTCTGGTGCCGTTGCTGCTGGTTTTTCAATGGGAATGGTGGGACTTTCCCTGGAAACCCTCCGGCCTGACCCGCATTGTGCTTACGGCCAGCCATGTGGTCAGTGGCTTTCTGGTGCTGGCGTTGATCGGTGCGGTTTGGACTGTGCACGCGCGCGCGGGATGGTTGAGGCAAGAGCGTCATATCTCCGGCACCGGGTTGCTGATGGCCGTAGGGATACTCACAGTCACGGCCCCGCTCCTGCTCTACGTCAGCCACGAAGACAGTCTCACCTGGATTGCAACCGCACACACGGCGATCGGGGGGCTGCTCCCCTTGATCCTGCTGGGTCATGCCCTGCAAAGAAGAAAGCGTTGAGCAGCTAATTGATGTGATCGAACCAAAATAACGACCGAATTCAGCCAGCGGAATCCGGCGTGCCGCCCAAATTCTGAACATAGACCGGCGGCGATTTGCCCGATTTATCTTCACCGAAATAAATGGTGGTATGCGGGAAGGGAATTTCGATACCCGCCGCATCAAAATGCATTTTGACGAGGCGATTGTAAGCGCGTCCCACGGCCCACTGATCACCCGGCGTCGTTTTGATCATGACACGGATGTTCACGGAGCTCGCGCCCAGCTCCGTGACGCCCGGAATGTGTATCGGCTCAAGAATTTTGCCACGCATCGCCGGATCGGACTTCAGTTCTTCAAATGCGGCCTCAAGGTACGTGATCGCCTCATCGATGCTCTCGCGATAAGCAATGCCATATTCCGCTTTGTGATAGGCGTAGCCTCGCATGTAGTTGGAGACCACCTCGACCGCAGAAAACGGCACGATGTGGTAGGTGCCGTTGAGATCGCGCAAACCGACCGAGCGGATCGTCAAGCGCTCGGCGGTTCCGGTAATGCCGCCAACGGTAATCGTATCGCCCGTATTGATGGCATTTTCGAGCTGGATGAACACGCCGGTGATGACATCCTGCACCAGCTTCTGGGCACCAAAACCGATGGCAAGGCCCAAGACACCGGCACCGGCGAGCAGGGGGCCGATGTTCACACCAATCTCGGAGAGCACCATCATCACGGCCATCGCCAGCAACGCAATGGCGATGATATTGCGAAATAAGGTGAGCAAGGTCTGCATGCGCGCCGAGGGCATATGACTGCTGACGCCATTGAGTTTCATCTCGATCAGACTGGACAGCACCAACCAGACGATCACGGTACCGATGACGATGAACGCCACATCAAAGGCCGTGCTTAGCAACTGCTGACCGGCGGTGGTGCCCAACCAGTTGAACACATTGGTGACTTGCCACACAGCGAGGATCAAGGCGATGGACGTCACCAAGATAACCAATCGGATCGTCCGCAACAGCCAGGGCAGATAGATATTTAGCCGACGCTCCAGCAACGGCACCCGTTGTCGATGCTGTTCCTTGAGGTGAATTTCCCCGCCGAGCAGTTGCACCATGATCGCGGCAAGCAGCATCGCGGCGGTAATGATCAAAACGGTATAGCCGGTTCCACGGGCGACAAATGGCAGCGCATCAACGGGTCGCGTCAAACCGACCAGAAAAACCATACCGATATAGAGGGCGGCCAATAAATGCCAGGTGTGGGACAACGCCGTGAACAGCCAAGCAAGCATGCCGCTGGACTGCCTTGCGGCCAGCGAGGTCAGGCAATCGCGTAAAACATGACGCTGACTGAACACAGTCTGCAAGGCGTAAACGAGCGCAATGACTGCCAGCGACCAAGTCATGATCTGCGCAGCATCGCCTCCCCAGTTTTCTCTGATCACGGGCACCAGCCACATCAGACCATACCCGAGCAGAAGAATAAGGCGCGAACTGCGGCGCATCCAGAATCGCGCCTGCTCGGCCTTGATGGGAAACAGGCTCAACCCGTCAAAAGAAGGAGTCAGTATCAGCGCAATAACGAGTCGAATGAACTCAATCAGGATGAATGCATTCAGAAACAGCGTCTGTCGTAGCAGCGCGGAGGCCAGATCGCCCGCCAACCAGACGGAGAGCAGATTTCCGCACACATAAATCAGGCCCAGGACCAGCACACCCAGCAGAGCTGTGGCCGTCAGCGACACAGAAAGCCGAAGCAAATGCAGCCTGGCTCGTGCGGCGGAAGTCCATTGATCCAGTCGTAATAATACCGGCCGGATCAACCGCCCGAACGATAGCCACACACCGTAGCTGAACAGAATCAGCAACGCCAGACGCCAAGCATGGTTGCTAACGGCAGACCAATCCCAGGCGCTGGGATCGGCGAGCAGCAATCGATTGATTTGCACCCAGGCCGTCTTGCCGGCATCACCCAGCGCGTGAAAGACACCCAGGGTATCCAAGGCCATCTCATTGGCCAGCGTGGGCTCGGCACTGGATTGCTGGGCATCCTTGGCCTTTGCCGTGGATTGATTCGGGGATTGCGCTGCCAGTCGCTGCAATTCTTTGATCAGAACCGCTCGGGATTGCGGATCTGCCAGCAGGGCAGCAAGCGCGGCATAATCCGGCGCGGCGGAGGAAGGCTGCGATTCGGTCTGCGTGGCGGACTCGATGGCCTGAAGCGTTGATGCATGGACAGACGGGAACACGCTGAAAAAAAACATCAACATCAGGCCCAATAGCCCCCACCGTCGCGTGCCCAAAATCAATCGCATGTCGTCTCCTATCCTGTTTGTTCTTGTGATACCTGATCTTGTGATATCAGGTCTTGAGTTGTTTGGTCTTGTTGTGAAGGACCTGATCGGTCTTCGATCGGGACATCCGCCCCCTCATGCAGCCAAGCCTGAATACCTTCCGCCAGGGACATCGAAATACCCGGCACTTTCGCCAATTCCGCGACGCTGGCATGACGTAAGCCCCGCATGCCGCCAAAATGCGTGAGCAGAGCTTGTCGTCGCTTGGCACCGACGCCGGGGATTTTTTCCAGATCCGATTGGGTTCGGGCTTTCTGACGCCGAGCCCGATGACCGGTAATGGCGAATCGATGCGCTTCGTCGCGTACCTGCTGGATCAGGTGCAGTGCCGGATCATGCGGGTCGAGCCGTGTTTCCTCACCACCCTGACCGGTCGATGTCTTGGGTCGGATCAGTCGTTCCTCGCCTGCTCGACGCGCCACCCCTTTGGCCACACCCAGAAGATAGACCGAATCGATCGCCAGTGCCGAGAGGACTGCCTGAGCTTGCGCCACTTGCCCGGCACCTCCGTCGATCAAGAGCACATCCGGCAGAATCCCACCCTCGCGCTGGGCGCGGGCGAACCGGCGCGTTAGCGCCTGATGCATGGCGGCATAATCATCGCCGGGCGTGATGCCCTCGATCGAGTACCGACGATACTGATCTTTCTGCGCGCCTTCCACCCCAAAAACCACACAAGACGCCACGGTTAATTCGCCTTGAGTGTGAGAAATATCAAAGCATTCAATGCGTTGAATCTGGCTTAACCCCGTCACAGCGCGCAAGGCGGCGAATCGTGTCTCAAGGCCAATCCGGCTGGCCAGGCGCTCTTGAGCGGCCAATCGCGCATTTTCTGCTGTTTGCTCCAGCCACTCGCGGGCCTTGCCTCGCTGCGGCGTCGTAAAGGTGACGCGACGCCCAGTTTGTGCACCCACGGCATTGGACAGGCCATCGGACAAAAACGCGACATCCTGCGGCAGGGGTGAGCATAAAACGCGCACGGGCGCTTCGCGTTCGGCGTAATACTGGCTGATGAAACCCGCCATGGTTTCTGCCGGTTCCGTATCTGCCGGGACTTGGGGGAAATAGCTGCGCGTACCAAGGTGGCGACCATCGCGAATGGTCGATACCGCCACGACCGTCAGGTTCATCACCATGATCAGGGCAATCACGTCGGCATCACCATTCACGCCCGTGATCGATTGCTGTTGGGCTACCACGCGAAGCTGGCTGATCTGGTCACGCAACTGCGCCGCCTGTTCGAAGTCGAGTGCGGCGGCGGCCTGCGCCATGCGTTCTGCCAATTGTTCGGTCAATATCTGGCTGCGCCCGCTTAGGAAGGCCATCGTGTCGTCAACGTCCTGCCGATAAGCTTCCGGGCTGATGAAACCAACGCACGGCGCGGTGCATCGTCCGATCTGATATTGCAGGCAAGGGCGGCTGCGATTGCGGAACACGCTGTCTTCGCACTGACGCACCTTGAAGACCTTTTCGAGCAGGTTCAGGGTTTCGCGCACCGCACTGGGCGCACTGTACGGCCCGAAATAGCACCCTTTGCGCTTGCGGGCACCGCGATGATAAGCGAGCCGCGGATAATCCTGATCGGTTGAAACGTAGATCCAGGGGTAGCTTTTATCGTCGCGCAGCAGAATGTTGTATCGGGGGCGATGAGCCTTGATGAGATTGCTTTCCAGCAGCAATGCTTCGGCTTCGGTCTGGGTGGCGGTGATCTCGATCCGGACGATCTGGCGCACCAAAGCCTGTGTTTTGATGGCCTGCTGACCACGAAAGTAACTCGACAGGCGCGCCTTGAGATTCCGTGCCTTGCCGATATAGAGAATCACATCATCCTCACCGTACATCCGGTAGATGCCGGGGCGTTCGGTCACCGATTTGAGAAAACGTGCCGCATCGAAAACCGGTGATATCTCCGAATCGTGATGGTCAACGGACTGGTCAGTCATTCGTTGATCACGACCCGCCCGGATTTCACGGCCAATCGCAACAACTCGATATCGTTATTGACCCCGAGTTTCTCCTGCAAGCGCACTTTGTAGGTACTGACCGTTTTGGGGCTCACGCAGAGTGCGTCGGATATGAACTGGTTGGATTTGCCTTCCAGGATCATCATCAGCACTTGTTGCTCGCGCCCGGAGAGCGTTTCGAAAGGATCGGCGGTTTTACGCATGGATTGCAGGGCGATTTCCTGCGCGATGCGCGATGAAATGAAGCGGATTTTATGACGGGCGTTTTCAATGGCGGTGATCAGTTCCTGCGGCGGTGCGTCTTTCGTTACATAACCATGTACGCCAGCCTCCAGAACCGAGCGCGCTAAGGCCGCATCGGCTTCCGCTGTTACTGCGATCAAACCGATCTCGGGATAGCGGGCCTGAATACGCCGGATGGCTTCCAGGCCGCCCATGCCGGGCATGTGGATATCACAAAGCACGACATCGACAGTTTCGGTTTTCAGCAAAGCCAACGCCGCTTCACCGCTATCCGCCTCAGATGTCACACCAATGCCCTGCTCGCTTCCAATCAGATGAGCCAATGCCTTGCGCACCATGGTGTGATCATCGACGAGCATCACGCGAATCATATGGCTCGTCCTGACAGTAATTGCGGCAGATAAAACATGGATTTAGTCACTCCCGAACACCTCGGCGTCATCATCCTTAAGTCATCACTCAGGTGTCATCGCCATTGTGTAAACGGATGCCGAACCAGCGACACGTTATAGTAACTCCGATCATCGGTCACTTCGCCCCCAACCCACTCGGGCTTCTCGAAAACCTGATCCTCAGATTCAAGTTCCACCTCAGCCACCACAAGTCCCTCATTGGCACCGAGAAACTCATCGATTTCCCAGAGCAGACCGGCAAAATGCACATGATGGCGAATTTTCTCGATCACGGCACCCGAACACAAATGGGTCAACATATGCTCGGCATCTTCATTAGGAATCGAATACTCGAACTCGTCGCGTGTCACGCCCAAGGTCATGCTCTTGATATTCAGATAGGCTCGATCGCCACCCATTCGCACCCGCACCGACGCCTTGGCGCCTTCGGTCAGGGTGGTCAAATAACCTTGACTCAATCGGCGACTGGAAGTCACCGCCGCCCGCCAGCCATCATTTTTCAGCAAAAACTTGCGTTCGATTTCCAGTGCCATGGTTGAATCCTTGAACGCACTCAGAACTTGATGAGTGCCGAACCCCAGGTAAAGCCGCCACCAAACGCTTCGAGCAGAATCGTATCGCCACGCTTGATGCGTCCATCGCGAACGGCGGTATCCAGTGCCAGAGGAACCGAAGCCGCAGAAGTATTGCCGTGTTTGTTAACGGTGACCACCACGCGTTCCATCGGCAAATCGAGCTTGCGTGCCGTTGCCTGAATGATGCGGATGTTGGCCTGATGGGGTACCAGCCAGTCGATGTCGGCATAGGACATCCCGGCGGCATCCAAGGTTTCATCGACGATGCGACCGAGCGTATTTACCGCCATTTTGAACACTTCGTTACCGCGCATTTCAATGAACGCCGTACCGTCGGCCAGTTTATCCAGATCGACATCGGGCCCGGGTTTTACCGTAGTCAGCAACGATTCGTACGCCCCATCGGCATGGATATGGGTGCTGATAATTCCGGGCTCTTCGCTGGCTTCGAGCACGACCGCACCGGCACCATCAGCAAACAGCACGCAGGTCCCTCGATCCTGCCAGTTAACGATGCGCGACAGGGTTTCCGCTCCGATGACCAGTGCGCAACGGGCAGCACCGGTCTTGATGAATTTCTCTGCCACACTCAACGCATACACAAAGCCCGTGCAGACTGCCTGAATATCAAAAGCAGGCGAGCCGTGAATGCCCAGTTTCTGCTGCAGTAGACAGGCCGTTGAAGGGAATACGCGATCAGGTGTTGTTGTCGCCACGATCAGCAGGTCAACATCAGACGGGATTTTGCCAGCCGCTTCCAGAGCACGGCGCGCCGCCGGCTCGGCCAAGTCGGACGTGAGCTGTCCTTTCTCGGCGATATGACGTTGCTCGATGCCCGTCCGCTCCCGAATCCAGGTGTCCGAAGTTTCAACCATCTTTTCCAGATCCTGATTCGTCAGGATCCGCTCAGGAAGGTAACTCCCTGTACCGGTGATACGTGCATGAATCATGCTGTTTCCTTTTCATTCAATAGCTGGCCCAACCGCTGGTCGATGCGGCGCGGTACGTCTTTTTCGATCTCGCGCAGCGCCACGCCGAGCGCACTGGCGAAGGCCGAAACGTCGGCGCCGCCATGGCTTTTGATCACGATACCCTGCAGCCCCAAAAAACTGGCGCCATTATATCGGCCTGGGTCCAGTCTGTTTTTCAGACGTTTGAGCACAGGCAGCGCAAGGACGGCCGCCAACTTGGACAGTAAACCACGCCCGAATTCTTCGCGCAGGAACTGAGTGATCATCTTGGCCAGCCCCTCGCTGGTCTTGAGCGCGACATTACCGACAAAACCATCGCATACAACGACATCCACATCCCCTTTGTAGATGTCGTCGCCTTCGACAAAACCGATATAGTTGATCGGCCCGTTTTCCAACAGTGCCGAGGCTGCCTTGACGGTATCGTTACCCTTGATGGACTCGGCACCGACGTTGAGCAGACCGACTCTGGGCGCGGGATTATCGTCATACGCTTCCACCAGCACCGAACCCATCACGGCAAACTGGAACAGATGGTCGGCGTTGCATTCAACATTCGCACCCAGATCAAGCACATGGGTATGCCCCTTGCGACTCGGTAGAGCCGTGCAGATGGCCGGACGCTCAATACCGGGCAGGGTCTTGAGGACGAATTTGGCCGTAGCCATCAGCGCACCGGTATTTCCCGCACTCACAGCTGCCTGCGCCGAGCCGTCACGCACGCAGTCGACCGCAACGCGCATGGATGATTTCTTCTTAGTACGCAGTGCTACCGCGGGCGATTCGGCCATCTCGACAACTTCAGGCGCATGCACGACCTGAATGTGTTCGCCTTCAACCAGACCATGCGCGCTCATTTGCGAACGCACGAGGGTTTCATCGCCTACCAGCAGCAGCGTCACGCTGGGATGCACCCTAAGGAATTGCGCCGCTGCCGCCAGCGTCACGACGGGGCCATGATCGCCACCCATCACATCGATCGCAATTTTAGCCTTCATGAAAAATATACAGCCTTAACAGATGCTTGATTTTAAATAAAAATTCAGGACTGATCCAAAACGAATGAACACACTTCAGATCAATCGAACGCACAGCATGCCAGAATGACAGGCATAACAAAAACCTTGCGCACCCAGGCACGCAAGGTTGGGATCATCATGCACGACCACCCGGAGAGCGATTACGCTTCGGCAGTTGCTTTTTCGGCAATCACGCGCTTGCCACGGTAAAACCCGTCCGCAGTCACTTGATGACGACGATGAGTTTCACCACTGGTCGCATCCACTGACAAAGTGGGTTTGACGAGGGCATCGTGGGTACGACGTGAATCGCGACGCGCACGGCTCTTTTTATTTTGCTGAACAGCCATTTCTCAACTCCTGATACTAAAAATCGCGTTTCTTTTACCAAAACGCCAAACTAAAATTCCGCGACCATAATCAATACACGATCGCGTTTACACTATTGATCTTCACCCTTTTTGCCTGAACCTTTCGACCCCGGCGTGCGCCATTGTTCCGCTAATGCAGCAAAGGGATTAGGCCGCTCCGATCGCTCAACCAAGGGTTCAACGCCGTCGTCCTCGACTTCTTCTTGCCAAGCCGGTTGGCACTGATGCTCGTGCATCGACACCGTAGGGAGGGCCATCAACACTTCTTCTTCAAGCAAGTTTGAAATGGCCACCCCACCCTCGGCATCGACCAGAACAGGTTCACGAGCATCTCCAACCTGCTCTGCCTGATCGTCATTGTATACAAACTGCAACAAGGACGACCCCACCAGGGGCAAGCTCATGGGTTGAAGGCAACGGGCACACTCGACCTGAACCGTTGTCTGCACGTCCAGCGTTGCCAGCAGTGCACGACCTTCGTCCCGAAAAAACCGCAGATCGAAATCAAGCGAAGTCTCCGGAGCTTCATGTGGCACAAAGGGCACCAACCGAGGCAACTCGGCCAAACGGACAGACGCAGAAAAAGCGCGCTCACTATCGCAAGCCATGCGCACCATCAATCTCGGCAAGCTTGCGGCGGATTGAAGCGGCCTGCTCGCCCCGCTGCCAGATTGGCCATCCAAAGGATATGATCCGTTGTCCACACTCATGCCAAATACCTACCTGCATGCAAGGCCAGAATTAATTGAATAAATGCAATTAATTCTGGACGAGAGCCTAAAATGCGGCCCGCACACACAGCATTCGCCAGACCAGAATCGTATAATATTAGCGATTTATTGCTTGGCACGCAAAATGAATATGCAAAACAACCCCATTCTTGTACTCGCGTCCTCCTCCGTCACCCGTCGCGCCTTGCTTGACCGCCTCGGGTTACCCTACCAAATCGACAAGCCCGACATCGACGAACGCGTCCATGAGCATGAAGCGGCCGACGCAGCTTGCTTGCGACTGGCACGGGAAAAAGCACGCGCGGTTGCCGAACGCCATCCCGGCTCGGTCGTCATCGGGTCGGATCAACTGGTGTCCTGCAATGGCCGCATCATGGGCAAACCCCACGATATGCCACGCGCAACCGAGCAATTACGGTTCATGTCCGGCAAAGCCGTTTATTTTCACGTATCGGTCGCGGTTATCGACGCACACGGCGCCCTGCAGGAACACAGCGAAACCGTTACCGCACAACTTCGAATCCTCTCTGATTCGGAGATTCAACACTACCTCAACCGGGAGCAACCATTCGGCTCGGCGGGTAGCATGAAATCGGAGGGGCTGGGCACAGCGTTGCTCGATTCAATGCAATCGGATGACCCCACGGCAATCCTCGGGCTGCCCTTGATTGCCACCTTACGATTGCTCCGCGCAGCCGGCATAAATCCGCTGAGCTGAGCCCCTATCAGTTCGGACGACCGCCTCGAAGTCGCCAGACAGCCAGCGCGGCCATCCCCAACGTCACCACTGCTCCGAACCCGTAAGCTACGGCCACCGGGTTCATTCCCGCTTCGATAGCCAGAAAATACACCCCGGCCATACCCAACATGGCCAGATTTTCGAAGAAATTCTGCACGGCCAACGTACGACCCGCACCGATGGTCTCGTGCCCCCGTTCCTGCAGGAGCGCATTCAACGGCACCACAAAGTAGCCACCCGCCACGCCCACCAACATGAGGATGACCGCCGCGGGAACGAATGCGTGCATAGGTGCCAGCAAAACGATCAACGGCCCCAGCGCCAAACCGCCCAGAATTGCCCGATTGGCCTGTTCCAGAAGCACGCTGACGGCAGCCAAACCGGCACCCACCACAATACCGATAGACATCAATCCCATCAGGTTGGCTGGCGCCTGATTGTCAAGCAATGACAGCGCAACCGGAACCCAGGCAAAAATCAACAGCCGCAAGGATGCCCCCATGCCCCAGAACAAGCTTGTACCGATGATGGCAAAGCGCACATCGCCAATACGCCACAATACGACGAGGTTGTGAATAAACTGCTTCGGCAAGTGCGCCAGTTCATGCCGAACAAAGCGATGAATAACGGGCAACCTAGGAATGCCCAGATTCACGAGCGCGGCCAGAAGATACATACCCGCCGACACAGCCACGGCCAGCACCACAGACTGATCCGTAAGCCAACCGCCAGCCAACACACCCAACAAAATGGCGGCGATTGTCGAACCTTCTAACAATCCATTTGCCTTGACCAGGCGCTCGGGATGCACAAGTTGCGTGAGAATGCCGTACTTGGCAGGCGAGTAAATAGCCGCACCGATGCCTGCGATGGCATATCCCAATAGCGAGTTCGCGCCGAACAGGATCATCAGCGCGCCCAGCAATTTGATCAGGTTGGCGTAGAGCATTACTCGCCCCTTGGGAAAGGCATCGGCCACCGGCCCCACGTAAGGCGCCAAGACAATGAACGCGGCAACAAATACAACCTGTAACAGCGGCAGAAGCGCCTCGCCATGAGCCGCCGTTTTAAGCAGCGCAATAGCCGCCACGAACAGAAGGTTATCGGCCATCGCCGAAAGAAACTGCGCCACGAGCACGGCCAGCATGCCGCGCGATGCGAGTCCGTTTACTGCCGTGTCTTGTGCCGAAATCTGTGTTGTATCCATACTATGGTTTCCGCCCTATCGATCACGTGCCGTAAGTTAAATGAGGCAACTTTACCGCTTCGAACATACGCTTGCTGCACCCGAACGGATGCTTGACGAGCAGCAGGCAGCAGGCTCTGCACAATTTAACGCATCTTCTTGTCTGCTTCGGCAGGCTACTTTGTTTGGCGTGGCCCAAGCTGGAAGCTCGATCTATTGATCCCTGAGCCTGCCCGACTTTAGGAATCGTAGCGAAAATCAAGCTAGTCGAGGGTAGATCTTGCAGAGTAGCAGCGGGCTCTATTATCCAAAAAGCGGTGAAATAGGTGCCTTCTGGATGGATTTGTGGCCGACTTTTGCTAAAGCCCGACAGGTTCCTCGGCCAAGGTCTTGGCGCGGACTCGTCAAACGCAAAATTGAACAACCCCGCCGAGGCGGGGTCATTCTTAACTTGGGTTCAATGCCGGATCGACACAATCAATTAGGGCTGGATCGGCCCGCCATCCCACCGGAACCATGTTGCATACCAGTTTTTTGACCATGAGCACCAAAATGCTTGTGCTGATGCTGACGCGCCATTTCATCCAGCACCTGCTGCTGATTCGGCGCAAGGGCCGCGCGCAGCTCGGATGTCGCCTTGCTCAGACGCGCCATTTTTTTCGCCATGAGTTGGACTCGTTCCGCACGGAATTGTGCCAGTTGGGCTGCATTCATATCAGGGCCGGGACGTTTGAAATGCTTTGGCATCATGTCCATACGTACTTTTTTATATTCATCCCAAACAGCTTGCTGACTGGCCGTAATCTCCAGACGATTGGCCATGGTGTCGAGCGTTCTCTGCATGAAAGCAGCCCGATCCGCACGCATTTGTTCCGGATTCTTGCAGTAAGGCTGACCGGCTGGTGCAGCAGAACCGGCCGGTGCATTGGTCAAATTTTCAGCTTGGCTGACCGCAGCAAAGCCGCCGGCAAGGGTCATCAATGCCGTGGCGAGGACCGCCATGCGCAATGCCGGGCGACGGGTTGAAATAATCTCGTTTGATGTTTGAAGGCTCATGGCTTCTACCTCGGGTCAATGGAACAAAGATTCACGGGAATCATTGAACCAAACGACTGTAAACCGGCTATTTCAAGCCCGGCCCCACGTGTAAACGGAATGTAGGGGTTTTGTAATGTCAGGGAATTACATCGCTTTTCGGCCGCAGGGCTGGGCTAAGATAGCGCTCATTCATTAATGGACGAATCAAATTCATGAAAACAATCCTTGTAGTAGATGACGATGCCGATCTGCGAAGCCTATTGCGGGCATATCTGACCGATCAAGGCTATCACGTGATCGAGGCGGCAGAAGGGAGCGAGTTATGGACGCGACTCGAGAATTCGACGGTCGACCTGATCATTCTTGACCTGATGTTGCCGGGTGAGGATGGCCTCGCCCTCTGCAGAACCATCCGGGCACGCCAGACCACCCCCATCCTGATGCTGACCGCGCGTGGCGATGAAATGGATCGCATCATCGGTCTTGAGATGGGTGCCGATGACTACATGCCCAAGCCATTTCACCCGCGCGAACTGCTGGCGCGGATTCGCAGCATTTTCCGACGATCGGAACAGCAGAATCAGGCACAGCCACCTCGCCATCTGCACTTCAGCGGCTGGACGCTTGATCTGGCAGCCCGACATTTAATGAGTGCAGATCAGGTCGTCATTCCGTTGTCCACGGGTGAATTTCGACTACTCAAAACACTGGCAGAACATCCGAACACGGTGCTGTCTCGCGACCAACTCATGGACGCACTTGCGGGCAGAGAAGCCGATCCGCTCGACCGAACGATCGATGTCATGATGAGTCGCCTCCGCCGCCGCCTGGGTGATGACGCCCGCGAACCGACACTCATTAAAACCATTCGCAACGAGGGCTATATGCTCCTCACCCACCCACAAGGCGGGCAACCGGGGTGAGCAAGATGCAAACCGTGGCATGGCGTATCTGGCCCCGCAGCCTGTTCGGTCAGGTATTGCTCATGCTGACTCTGGGCATTGTTGCGGCGCTCGTCCTGAGCTTGAGCTTACTGGTGGCTGATCGCGCCCGTCTGGGTGAGCGTCTGCTGGGCGACTACGCCATACTACGGATCGCCCAGATCATTCAGATTCAGAACGATACCGCAACAGATGAACGGCGCCGTCTTGCCCGCTGGATGAATACACCGCTGACCCACTTGATGTTTCGCCAACCTTGGCGTCAACCCGAGCAACAAGCCATCGGCCAACCGTATAACGGAGCGAGGGTGCTCGTGGAAAACACGATGACCCGGCAGTTTGCACAACGCCTGCATGGCGCGTTGGAACAGCCGATACCGATCCAGGTTCTGGCCATTAACGGCGACGACCCGGATCGGCGCGCCGAGCGAACGCTTGAACCCGAAGCAGCGCCCATCCTGCTTCAGCAGGCACCCTGGAAGCTCGACCGTCATTGGCAGATGCAGCCACCGGCGCGCAATCACTGGGAACATGCGCTGTTGATTCAGGCTCGACTCGATGACGGCAGTGTTTTGACGCTGCGCCATGCACTGCCGCCGCCCATGCGCTGGCCGTTTCAGACCATGGGATGGCTTTTGCTGCTGGGGGTTATCGTGATCGCTGGCGTAGCCTGGATTCTACGCCGACTCACGCATCCACTCGATGCGCTGGTCGAAGCGGCCGTGCGTCT